>CAYORO010000005.1:0-41271 GCA_964406355.1 uncultured Limibaculum sp. | reverse complement strand
CCATGCTGCCGCCCGTGATCGTCGTGCTCGCCATGCAGCGGCTCTTCGTCAAGGGCCTGACCGAGCAGGAGAAGTAGATGACCACGGTCACCATGGAGGGGCTCGCCAAGACCTATCGCGGCGGCGTCGAGGCGGTGAAGGGCATCGATCTCGAGATCGCCGACGGCGAGCTGATCGTGATCGTCGGCCCCTCGGGCTGCGGGAAGTCGACGCTTCTGCGCATGGTGGCCGGGCTCGAGAGCATCAGCTCGGGCCAGCTCCTGATCGACGGCAAGCGGGTCAACAAGCTCGAGCCCGGCGAGCGCGACATCGCCATGGTGTTCCAGAACTACGCGCTCTACCCGCATATGACCGTCTACGAGAACCTCGCCTACGGCCTGCGAAATCGCGGCGAGAAGGGCTCGGCCATCCGGCTCAAGGTGCGCGAGGCGGCCGAGGCGCTGGGCCTGCGCGAGCTCTTGAAGCGCAAGCCGCGCGAGCTCTCGGGCGGCCAGCGCCAGCGCGTCGCCATGGGTCGGGCAATCGTCCGCAGCCCGAAACTCTTCCTCTTCGACGAGCCGCTCTCCAATCTCGACGCCAAGCTCCGCGTCTCCATGCGCCTCGAGATCAAGCGGCTGCAGCGCGAGCTCGGCGTCACCTCGCTCTACGTGACCCATGACCAGGTCGAGGCGATGACGCTGGCCGACCGGCTGGTCGCGATGAATGGCGGGCGGATCGAACAGGTCGGCACGCCGCGCGAGCTCTACGAGACGCCGCAGACGCTCTTCGTCGCGGGCTTCATCGGCACGCCGCCGATGAACATCATCCCCGGCGTGGTGCGCCAGGGGGCGGTGTGGTTCGGCGATGTCGGCTTCTGCCATCTCGACCGGCCGGACGACACCGCGGTCTCGATCGGCGTGCGGCCCGAGCATTTCACGATCCGCGACATCGGCTCGACGCCGCTTGCCGGGTCGGTCGAGCTGGTCGAGCATCTCGGCGCCGATGTCTATGTGCATGTCGACCTGATGCGCGAGCGCGAGCTTCATCGCGTGGTCGTGCGCGGGACGGACGGCACCGTGCCCGAGGAGGGCACCGCCGTGGGCATCGATCTCGAGCCCGGACGGCTCCGTCTCTTCGACGCCGAGGGCCGCGCGATCGACGTCCCCGCGACCGCCTGACGCGCGGCCGGCCCGCGCCCGATCGGCCGCGCCCGGCACCTGTCACACACCGTCCACGTTCTAGTCACAGTTCCCGCGCAGCGTCTCTCCTGGGTTCGGGTGAGGTGTCGGCTGGCGGCTGGGTGTGTCCCGGCTCGTCTGCCCGAGTCCGGGTTCGTCATGAGCATGGGAGCACGGGTGCATGCCAACGGAAAAGATGATTTCGGGCGACTGGTGGGGCGAGGTCAAGAAGCAGGCCAGTCCGAAATACGTGACGGGGGACGCCAACCCGATTTCGGTCACGGTTGATTTCGATAAGGCCGTCTATGAGAAGCTGAAGAAAGACAATCTGCTGCTGCAGAAGCTGTCCGACGCGGGGTCGAAGGAGTACAAGGCGTTTATCGGTCGCGCCGCGCAGAAGGTGAAGGCGGCCGAGGCCGAGGTCGCTCGGGCCGCGGCCAATTACAAGAGCGACAAGAACCCCGAGACGTTTAACAACAGCAAGACCCAGATCGCCCAGAAGCTGAAGGCCGAGCTGCAGGCCGAGGCGAATTCGGCACCGGGTCGGATCGAGAAGGCGATCCACGACGCCTTTTCCAAGTATCAGAAGACCAAGAAGGAGTACAAAGGCTATAAGATCCGGGCCGGGGTCAAGCTGGGCATGAAGTTCGCCTCGCTCGGCTTCACGGTGGCCAAGCTCGTCGGCACCGCCGGCGCCGATCTTCTGGCCTGGCGCTCGCTGGTGCGCGACACGATCAAGTCCGTCACCGAGATCACCAAGCTCTGCCTCTCGGCCGAGACATTCCGCAAGGCGACGGAGAAGCAGCTCAAGGTGGTGCGCACCTGGCACGCCAAGCTCGGCAATGGCGCAGGCGCCACCGCGTCGGAGCGCGGGCTCGGCCTCCTCAAGGTGCTGGTCGGCACCGATTGCGAGATGACCCTCGACGCGGTCGGCTCCAACGTCAAGCAGTTCAAATCCAAGATCCAGGGCGTCGATCTCAACTCGCACGCTGTCGCGAAGAAGCTGACCCAAGCCCTCAACGCAATGGACAAGGCCAAGAGGGAAGTCAGCAGCGGCATCAAGACCGAGATGGCCCAGCTCGAGACCCAGGTGCGCGATCTCATCTCCGAGATCGGTTCGTTGCAGTCCGAGGTCCGCAAGGGCGAGAAATGGGCCGACGACACCAAGAGCCTGGTCGACGAGCTCAAGACCGCGGCAAATGTCGAGAAGATGGGCAAGATCGTCAAGCGGCTGGAGACTGCTGCTGACATCGCGACCTCGATCAAGAGCTGGGTCGACTTCGCGGCCAAGGGCGACAAGCTGGCGACGCGGATCACCAAACAGACGCTCACGGTGGCCAAGAACATCGAGCGCCACATGGACGACGCGAAGAAGGTGTTCGCCTGATCAGGCGACAGGCGTGTCGGCGAGATCGAGACGGCCCGGCCCGCCTGCCCTTCGGGACAGATCGGCCAAGCCTTCGAGACCATCGCCGACATCGCCGCTTCGGCCAGCACCTGGCCGATGGTCACGCAAGACGGCGATGACCGAGCGATAGATTGCCAACCGACAGGCTGCGGGGCCGCTCCGAGGCGGCTTCGCAGCCGGGCCCGCGCGTGATAGCCGTTGCCCGGACGGCGCCTGCGCTTTAACTTGGGGCCGCGGCCGGGACGATTTGCGGCCACCACCATTTCGGTTGGAGACCATTATGAAGATCTTGAAGAAGGGGTCGAAGGGCCCCGATGTCGAAAAGCTGCAGACGACGCTCAACAAGACCGGTGCCAAGCTCGAGGTCGACGGCAAGTTCGGTCCGGCAACCTCCGAGGCGGTCAAGAAGTTCCAGAAGAAGAGCGGGCTGAAGCCGGACGGTGTGGTCGGCCCCAACACCTCGAAGGCGATCGAAAGCGGCGGCAAGCCGCCGAAAACCGATTGGCCGTATGACGACTTCATCGCCATGCAGCGGAAGCGGCACAGTGCCACCGCCTCGACCAAGGCCGATGTCAAGAAAGCCACGGCCGATCTGAAGAAGCTGCCGAAGAGCGATGACACCACGCGTCTCGAGACCTCGCTCAAGAACCTGTACCCGCAGTGGGAACAGGCAGACCTGGATGCGACGACCAGTGTCGACATGCTCTCCAAAAAGCAAACCGAGCACAAAGACCTAAAATCGAAGCCAGCGAATGCCGAAAAACTCGTGAAACTGATCGAGCCCGACGTCAAGAAGCACCCGACCCTGAAGAAGAAAGCCGACGATCTGGTCAAGCAGATTGAAAGTCTGCTGGATGAGATTTCGGAGCTCAAGGGGTCTCCCAAGCAGGAGACGCCCGCCAAGACTGACAGAAGATCCAAGCGGGACGAAGAGCCCGAGGACACCGGCACCAAGAGGCGGCGGCGCCCGCCGCCCGGGCGCGAGCGCTGAGGGCGCTCAGTCCGCGCCGAGGAAGGCCCGCGTGAGCGGGCTCTGCGGATCGGCCAGCGCGTCGATGACCGTGAAATGGTCGTGGCCCGGGTCCTCGACGAGGCGGGTCGCGAGGCCGAGCCCGCCCCAGAGCTCGGCCAACAGGCGCGATTGACGGCGGAGCTCGGGCAGCTCGGCCGCGCCCACCCAGGCGGTGACCGGGATCTCGGCGGCCGGCTCGAGGAGCGCTGGGCTCTCGGCGCGGGCCGTTGCGAGATCGAGGCCGAGCGTCGGGGTCATCGGCGTGCGGAGCAGCGGGCGCAGGTCGTGGATCCCGCTGATCGAGAGAAGCCCCGCGACCCGACCGAGCACCGCCCCCGAAAGCGCGCCCGAGAGCATCCGCGCCGCGAGATGTCCACCGGCCGAATGGCCCGCGATGCGGATCGGGCCCGGCACCCGCTCGGCCGCGGCGACGATCCCGGTGGCGACCTCGGCGGTGATCCGGGGGATGCGCGCCTCGGGACAGAGCGTGTAGCCCGGCAGCGCGACCGCCCAGCCGCGCGCCAGCGCGCCGCCCGCGAGATGGGAGAACATCGCCGGCTCGTTGCGCATCCAGTAGCCGCCATGGACGAAGACGGCGAGACCCGTCGGCGCGCCCTCCGGCCGGTGGAGCTCCATGCGCTCACGGGGCGAGGGGCCGGTGGCCACGCTCTCGATCCGCGCCCCAAGGGCCCCGCGGTGGCGGGCCGCGGCGGCGGCGAGGCGCTCGGGCAGCGTCTCGGAGCCGGGCACGGCGGCGCGATTGTCGTAGGCTGTGGTCCAGTCGATCATGCGGGCCTCCCTTGGAGCCAGTAGAGAGGCCCCGGACGCCGCGCGCAAGCTGGGCGGCGCAGGCCCGCCCGCGTAGACTGCGCGGGGAGGCTGTGATGGACGCGTTCGACCGGCTCTCGATCTGGGACGACCCCGCACTTGCGCGCGCGCTCGGCTGGTACCGGGCGGTCGCCGCCGGTCGGATGCCGCCAAAGTTCCGCATCGCTGCGACGATCCCCGCTGGCGAAGATCTCGCCGCAGCCGAGCCCGCGCTCTGGGCCGGGCTCGAGACCGCGACGGCGGCCTTCCTCGCCCGCCGGGATGCGATCCGCACCGGCGCCCCGCTCGACCCGCCAGCGGCGCCGAGCCTCCTCGATCTCGTGGCCGAGCTCGCCCGGCGGATGCTGGCGGACTGCACCTTCTGCGCCTGGGAGTGCCGCGTCGACCGCAGCCGCGGCCGCGCCGGCGCCTGCCGCCTCGGGCCGGAGACGCGGGTCGGCGCCGCCTTTCGCCATCGCGGGGAGGAGCTCGTCTATCGCGGGCAGCGCGGGTCGGGCACGATCTTCTTCACCTCCTGCAACATGCGCTGCGCCTTCTGCCAGAACGGCGACATCGCGCGCGACAAGGACAACGGGCGCGTGGTGTCCGACGCCGAGCTCGCGGCGCTCGCCTGGACGCTCTGGCGCGACGGGTGTCACAACGTGAACTGGGTGGGCGGCGACCCGGCGATCCATCTGCACCGGATCCTCGGCGCGATCGCCTGCCTCGGGCGCGGGGCGCCGGGCTGCGCAGAGATCGCTGCCGCCGAGCGCCTGCGCTCCGACAGGCCGGGCCCCGCGCGCCGGAGCGGCCCGCTCTCGGCACCGATGCTCTGGAACTCCAACATGTTCCTCACCGACCGGGCGATGGCGCTGCTCCGCCCGGTGATCGATGTCTGGTTGCCGGATTTCAAGTTCGGCCCCCCGGTGGAGGGCAGCGCACGCTGCGAGATCGACCTCGCCCGCACGCCCGGCACCTGGGCGGTGGTGACGCGCCAGCTCACGGCGCTCGGCGCCTGGGGCGAGGACCTGACGATCCGCCACCTTGTGATGCCCGGCCATCTCGACTGCTGCACACGGCCGGTGCTCGACTGGCTGGCCGAGCATCTGCCCCACGCGCCCGTCAACGTGATGGACCAGTACCACCCCGATGGCTTCGCCGACCCGCGGAGCCCCGCCTACCGCCCGCGCTATGCCGCGCTCGCCCGCCTGCCGGAGCAGGCCGAGATCCGCCGGGCCTGGCGCCACGCCGAGGGCCTCGGCCTTGCCTGGGAGGCGCTGACCATCGAGCGGGCCGACCGCGGCCTCTTTGGCTGACGGTGTCGACCACGGGACCGCGGCGAGGCTGAGCCCAGACACCACCGCTGAAGCGGCCCCCTGCCGCGTGCCGGGAGAGGCCCGGCCCTGCGACGCGCAGGCTCAGGCACGGCTGCCGCCCGTCCCGATCTGGGACGGCCGACCAAACTCCCTTGTCTGGTGGGGTCAGGTATGGTCCAACTCCGAACACCACCTAAAGTTGCATACAGACTCGTCAATATCGCAATCCGGTTGTGAAGCTCGGCCAAGGGGGGAGCCAAGTGGAGACGCACGGTTCGATGACGGGTGGGCACGCCACCCACCACAATCACGACGCAGCAGCGCATGCCCATCCGGACGATCCGGGGCTGCAGAAGGATCACCGCCAGCTTCTCGATCTGATGGATCACGCCCGCGCCGCGCCCAATGCGGTGACGGCCGTGGCCTCGGGCGACTGGTTCGATCCCGCGACATGGTCGACCGGCGCGGTGCCCGGCGCGGACGCCAATGTGGTGATCCCCGAGGGTGTCCACGTCACCTATGGCGAGGTCAGCGAGACGCGCCTCACCACCCTCATCGTCGACGGCACGCTGGACTTCGCCACCGACCGCTCGTCGAAGATGATCCTCGACACCTTCCTGACGGGCCCGAGCTCTCAGCTCGTGATCGGGACCGAGGCGAGCCCGGTCGAGCCGGATGTGACGGTCGACATCGTCTTCCGCTCGGATGTGGCCAGCGTCACCGACCCCGCGCGCATCGCCTACGATCCCGCTCAGCTCGGCCACGGCATCGTCACGCACGGCAGCGTGCGCATCACCGGCACCGACAAGACCGATCACCTGAAGGTCGCCGACCATCCGGAGGCCGGCGATACGGTCCTGATCTTCGACGAGGAGCCGGTCGGCTGGGCCGAGGGCGACCGCCTGGTGGTGACCGCAGCCCGCAAGGGCGAGACTGTCGACGGCGTCTGGACCACCGAGGACGAGGTCGTCGCGGTCGAGAGCGTCGCCTTCGACGGCGGCCAGTGGCTCGTGACCCTGGACCAGCCGCTGGCCTATGACCACACCCCGCCGGAGGGTTTCGAGGACGAGCTCGCGATCTCGGTCGCCAACTACACCCGCAACGTGACCTTCCGGTCCGAGTATCAGGGCTTCGAGGAGCTCGGGCTGCGCGGCCATGTGATGTTCATGCACAACCCGGACGTGGACGTGCAGAACGCCGGCTTCGAAGGGCTCGGCCGCAGCGACAAGTCCCGCCCGTCGGACGATTTCAAGTGGTGGTACAAGGAGCCCGGCTCGTGGGACAGCGGCATCCACACCGACCGCGAGCCCAATGAGCCGGAGCTGATCACCAACCAGCGCGGGCGCTACGGCCTGCATGTCCACCGCACCGGCTCGGAGAACGAGGCCGCCACGCTCGAGGGCAACGCGGTCTGGGAGACGCCGGGCTGGGGCATCGTCCATCACGATTCGAATGCCGATATCACCGACAATGTCGTCTTCGGCGTGCGCGGCGCGGCGGTGGTGGCGGAGTCGGGTTCCGAGATCGGCACCTGGGTCAACAACCTCGCGGTCAACACCTCGGGCACCGGCGGCATCAATCCGCGCATCGATGCGCGCCGGGCGAGCGCGCTGGACGACGCCTTTCACCAGGGCGTTGGCTTCGGCTTCAAGTCGCGCTTCATCGAGAGCCACGACAACATCGCGGTCACGGCCGAGAGCACCGGCTATGTCTTCCGCCAGCACAGCGCGCTCAACGAACCGGCGGTGACCAAGTTCTTCGTCGAGGACAACGGCTATGATCCGTTCCTGGGGCGCACCGAGTATTCCGGCAGCCACGGGCCGACGCAGATCCCGACCCGCGCCTTCTTCGACAACGAGGTCTACGGCTCGACCCAGGGCTTCTTCACCACCTCGGACAAGCGCCCGATCGACCCGGACGTCGTCAACCTGGTGGAGAACCTGGTGGCCTGGGAGGTCGGCACCGGCATCCGCGGCCAGTACCAGGAGAACTACCTCTTCAAGGACGGCCTGATCGTGGGCGCGGGCACCCCGGCGCGCGACGGCAACCGCACCACCGGCGTCTTCACGGAGTCGGGCTTTCACGGCGTCGATGTCGTCAATATGGAGGTTGCCAACACCTACCGCGCGTTCACCGGCAATGGCGGCCAGATGAAGGTCGAGAACTTCATCGGCGTCACACTCACCGACAATGTCGAAGACATCCGGATGACCAAGAACGTCCGGCTGATCTCGGACGACCTCGCCGCCTATGAGGATGTCTCGCAGTTCTCGCTCGAGATTGCGCCGGAGGAATCCGATCTCTCCGCGGTGGGCGGCGTCTGGTTCCGCATCGTCGGCTACAAGACCGACACCACGGGCACCTATCGCATCGAGCAGACCGGGACGGGTGGCAACAACTGGGACCGCGTCTGGGTCGGCGAGAACGGCTACCACACCAAGGCCGACGGCACCCCGGTGGTGATCTTCGAGTTTGCGGCGTCGGACACCGTGACCGGTTCGGTGGGCGTGGTGCCGGTGCTGATCGAGCTCGATCCTCGGCGGCTGCCGGAGGATGCCCAGACCCTCGGCCAGGTCGACGCGGAGCTCGAGGACGGGGTCGGTGCGTTCGAGATCATCGATCTGCGAACCGTCGGCGAAAGCGGGCGCCAGCTTCCCGTCCCGGCCCAGGATCACGGCAGCGACCACGGCATGGGCGACCACGGCGACGGCGACCACGGCGACGATCACGGCATGGACGACCATGGCGACGGCGACCACGGCGACGATCACGGCATGGACGACGCGGACGACCCGTCCGATACGCCACCCACCCTGCAGCCGCTCCTCGCGCTCGATCTGACCACCGAGCCGGGCGATCTGCCAAACGGTGTGGCGTGGCTCCCGGCGCCCGATCCCACCGCGGACGGGGCCCTCGCCTTCTCGGGCGCGGCCTTCTACGAGATCGAGGGAGACCCGGACAGGATCAACGGCCTCGACGCCGTCACCCTCGTCACGCGCGTCCGTGCCGACGAGATCGACACCAATGCCGGGATCTTCGCCACCGAGAGCAACATCGACAGGGGCGACGACGATTTCGGTCTGCGCTTCGACGCTGCCGGCCATTACGGCCGGGGCAAGAACGTGATCAAGGCCTCGCTGACGACCACCGCGGGCAACACGCAGATCGAGACCGTGAGCGATGTCGCGAAGGCCGATGCCTGGCTGCATCTCGCGCTCAGCTGGGTGTCCGGCGGCGAACTCCGGCTCTTCGTCGATGGCGAGGAGGCCGCACTCAGCTACTCGGCCGGGCCGCTCGGCGGCGTGGTGAGCGCGGTGGAGACGCTGCGGCTCGGCGCGGCACCGAAGGACGGCACGCCCTGGCTCGGGGAGATCGACGGGCTCACGGTCTACGGTGCGGCCCTCTCGCCGGAGGAGATCGCGGCGCTCGCTGGTGGATCTTTGGAGACGCCCCCCGACACGGCGATGCCGCCCGACACGGCGATGCCGCCCGATGCCGAGGGCCATGGTGGCATCGCCGGGCATGGCGGGCACGGCGGGCACGGCGGGCACGGCGCACATGACGCTCCGGAAGATACCCCTGGCGCGGAAACCGATGCGAGCGACGGCGATCCCGGGACCGATGCGACCGCGCACGCGGGATCTGCAGAGAACGACGCCGCAGAGATCGTGCCGGACGAGACCAACGCTCCGGACAGCGCCCCCGAGGAGACCGATGAGGAGGAGACCGGGTCCGAGCCGACCGATCACGACACGTCGGGGCTCTATGCCGAGTATTTCGCGCTCCGCACGGCCCCGTCCCAGCTCACCGACGCCATGTTCGCCGGAACGCCCACGGCAACCGAGATCGTGGAGGCCCTCGACCACCGCTCGGGGACCGAGCCGTTCTGGGAGAACGGGGCCGAGGACAACTTCGCCGCCCGCTACACCGGCACCCTCTCCATCGCAGAGGGCGGCGACTACACCTTCCAGCTGCTCTCGGATGACGGGTCGGAGCTCTGGATCGACGGCGCGCTGGTGATCGACAATGACGGCCTCCACCCGACCCGCACGCTGACGGCCACCCTCGACCTCGATCCCGGCACCCACGACATCGAGATCCGCTATTTCGAGCGCGGCGGCAAACAGACCCTCGGGCTCGACTGGGCGGGACCGGACACGGGCGGGGCGCTCACCCTGCTCGAGGGTCCCGCCCTCAGCCATTGCGGCCCGTTGCAGGGGGGTGTGCTCGGGCCCTGCCCCGAGACCGGCGGACCCATTTGCCACTGCGGCGACCCCTTGGAGGAGGAGACCCTCAACGGGGCCGTGCTCGATACCTGGGAGAGCGCGGCGGACGGCTGGTCCGAGATCGGGGGGAATGACGCGTTCCACCATACGCCCGCCGCCGGACCCGAGACGGGGCTCGCGCTCCTCTCGGGGGAACGCGACGACTGGGCCTTCGAGGCGACCGAGACCGGGGCGATCGCAACCTCCGAGCGCGACACCGTGATCGTGACCGGCATCGACCGGGTCGAGTTCGACGACGAGGCAGGCACGGTCTGGAGCCTCGCCGAACTCGTCTGACGGCCCCGCTCCTGGCACCCCGCACAGGCTGCGCTGCACCGGCGCAGCCCGTGCGACCCGCGCTGCGAGGCGCTATCCGACAGGCGTCGGTGGCCGCTTCAGGAGGGTCACCGCCAGGGCCTTCCAGGCGGTCATTGCCAGGGGGTCGATCCTGACCGCGCGCGACGCGTAGTGGATTGCCGTCGACCGGTTCCCGGCGCGCCATGCCTGCCACGCGTATTTCAGAGAATAGTCGCGCCGTGACCCCCGACTGCCATCCGAGCGCCACTGCGTATACTCGAACACCGGGTCGACCAGTCCACGCCGTGTCCAGGCCGCTTCGCATGCCAATCTGGTCCGCTGCGCCTGTTCCTCCGCGCGCTTCGCACTGATACTTTGGTCATGCACGCGATACTGGAGGATCTTATCGGGAAGATTGGCCAAGTTTCCGGTCTCCGCCAGGCGCAGCCACAGATCGAGATCTTCGGCCGACTCCATCTCCAACCGATATCCGCCAACAGCCTTCAGATCTCGTAATCGCATCATAACGGTCGGGTGCTCGATCGAACAACAGCCGGCGATATGGCGTCGATCTATATCAGCGTGATCAAGTGGTGGAATTGCGAGCTGTATCGGACGTCCCGCCGCATCAATCTGTTCAGAGGCACCTCCAAGCACCAGCACATCCCGGTGCGCATCGAGATAATCAACCTGTCTTCGAAATCTCTCGGGTTCGCAGATATCATCGGCATCCATGCGGGCGGCATACTCACCACGAGCCAGATCGATGAGCTCGTTCAATGTAGCGCAGAGACCGCGGTTCTCTCGACTTATGACCCTGATGCGAGCGTCTTTGGCAGCGTAACCACGGAGTATCTCCAACGACCGATCCGTGCTGCCATCGTCGATGATCAGCAGCTCAAAATCGTCAAATGATTGGTCGAGCACGCTTGAGACGGCCGCGGACAGAAACTTTTCCGCATTATAGACCGGCAGCAGCACAGAAACTTTTGGTGTCTTCATAATCGATCCCTCAATAGATATACGCTCTTACACCCGAATAGACTGCCACAGACATGACAAGTACACTACAGCCGGCCGACGGGACGGGCGTGGCCTAGCACACAAGGCCGGACACAGCCACACCGTTCTCCCCCAAGACAGCGCGCACCAGATCCGCAGTCGCTCCAAATGCGACACCACCACCCGGTCTCGCGCGGCCGCTATCCTTCGTGCGCAACATTGTTTCTCTGTACCTGTAACACTTGTTACATCATTGTGAGACTGCTGGCGTCATTGTTCTGATCTAAATTCAATTGTGGAGTGACTGAAATGGGCGATCTTAAGAAGGGTATGGAGTGCGAGGAAGTTGTCGAGCTCGCCAAGAAGCTCAACAAGGCGGGGGCGAAACCCAAGCTGAAGGGAACCGGATACTTCGGACCGGCAACCGAAAAAGCGGTCAAGTTCATGCAAAAGAAGCTTAGCATGAAGGAGACGGGCATCGCCGACAAGGCATTCATGGCCAAGCTTGCGGGCGGCGGCAAGCCGGCCAAGAAGGTCGAGTGGCCCTATCGCGATCCGGCTGCGGTGTTGAAGGACGACGGCGAGATCCACTCCGGATATCAGACCGTGCAGGCCAAGTTCCTCGAGAGGCTCAAGACTGTGAACGGCGCCGAGGCCACGAAACTCAAGGATCAGTACAAGAAAAATGCGGAGGCAGCCAAATCAGCGTTCAACACCTACAAGGCGGGACTGACGAAACTCGACGAGCTACACAAGAAATTCAAGGCATCAAAAGACCCAACCGAACAGGCCAAGATTGTGACACAGGCCAAACCCGTAGACGCCAAGGCCACACGGCTCGCAAACGCCTGGAGCGCGGAAGTCATGAAAGTCGCAGAGGTGGAGGATAAGCTCCTCGCGCTGACCGAGAAAGTTGACGCGATGAAGTGGACGCTCACCGACCCGACCTCGCACATAAAGAGAAATGATAAATACAGGGAGCAACAAAGAAAAGACTTCCTCCATAATTCAAAAATTTGCGCCACCGAGAAGGGTAAGTTTTTTGAAAAGATGCGCGAAGAGCTGTTTGAGCTCAACAACGAGGCCGAGCGCGTCTATGCGCTGTCGGATGCCCAGCTGAAAAAACAGATCGAACTCAAGAAGAAATTCGATGCGGCGAAAGCCGGCAATGACGCGGCGACGGCACAGAAGTGCCTGAATGACGGGCTTGCGGCCGAGAACACGTATAACAAGCAAGTCACGGAGTGGCAGCGGATCATCGAGAAGCGGCGGGAATTCCGCCAGCTCCTCAAGGCGCAGCTTGACGATCAGAAGGTGCAGTGACGCCGGGCGCGGTGGAGGGCCCCGCGCTCAGAGATGGGCGCGGATGATCTCCGCCATGCGCTCGGGCGACAGGATGGGCGGCAAGAGCGCAAGCAGCCGCCCGTCCGGCCCGATCACGTAGACGAAGCCGCCATGGGCGAAGATCGGATCGCCGGCCGCATCGATCGCGACCACCTCGGCCTCGACCTGGAAGGCGCTTCGGGCCGCGGCAAGCGCCGCCTCGGGGCCCGTGAGACCGATCAGCCGGGGGTGCCACCGCGCGAGGGCGGGGCCAAGGCTCTCGACCGTGTCGCGCTCGGGGTCGATGGTGATCATCAGCGCGTCGACGCCGTCCCCCGTCTCGCCGAGGAGATCGAGCGCCGCGCCCACCCGCGGCAACGCGACCGAGCAGATCGCCTCGCAACTGGCGTAGCCGAAGAAGATCGCGACCGTGCGGCCCGCGAAATCCGCCTCGGTGACCGCGCGCCCGGTGTGGTCGGTCAGCGCGAAGCGGACCTCGACCTCCATCGGCAGTGGCAGCGGTGGCGGCAGCGGTGAAGGCTCGGCCGCGCCCACCGGAGCGGCGAGCGCGACGAGGAGCGCCGCGACCGCCGCGCGCATCAGTAGTTCTCCGCGATGAAGGCCGCGTCGGTCTCGAGGCCGAGGCCGAGATAGCCGGTCTCGGCGATGCGGGCGGCGATCGCGGGGTCGTGGCGGAACCACGGACCCTTCTTGCCCTTGGCCTCGGGGTTGCGCTCGAGCCACTCCGCGGTCCAGCGGTTGGTCGGGAGCCACTCCTCCGCGCCCTCGGGCTTCACGAGGAAGACCTGGTAGAACTTGGTGTCGGTCAGCTCCGGCGCGCCGACGAGGAGACCGTCGACCGCGATCGTCTGCCGGCAATAGGGCAGGAGGTCGGTGATCCCGCCATTGAAGGCCGGCTGGCGGTTCTTGCTGACGAGGACGAGCGCGCCGTCGGCCTCGCGCAGGAGCGCCATCTGGCGCCCGCCGCCGCCGCAATCCGCGGGGCAGTCACCGGTGAGCGCGCAGACGACATCGGTGACCTCGGCGGTGAAGGTCGCGAGCTCGCGGCCGTTGAGGCCGTCCCAGCCGGTAATCTGGCTGCCGGCGGCGAACTCGCCCTCGGCGGCAGCGGGTGTTGCGGACAACGTCGGGGCGGCGAGCAGGACGGCCGCGAGGATCGGGATCAGGCGCATCGGTCTCTCTCCACTCGCTCGGGTCACTCGGGGTCGGGGATGGCGAAGGGCGGCACCACGAAGAAGTCCTCGTGGTTCACATTGGTGATGCCGCGATCCTCGACCACGTCCTCGACGAACAGGTAGTTGATGCCGTCGCGCCGGTGCAGGATGCCGTCGGCCACCAGCTCGTGGCTCTGGACCGAGAGCAGGGTGTCGTTTGCGACCGACGCGTCGCCCTTCCATTTGACGATCATGTAGACGGTGCCGTCCTCGGCCAGGAGGCCCACGGGGATGCCGCCCGCCGCGCACCAGAGGGCGCAGGTGTGGTGCGCCGAGCCGACCACCGCGTCGGGCCCGCCCATGACGCCGGAGAAATAGCACCAGGTGTCGATCACCTCGCCGGTCACCCGGATGCGCTCACCATCGGTGGCGGCAGCGGCGGGCGCCGCGGCGGAGAGAACGGCGGCGAGGCTGGTGGCGAGGGCAACTGCGGCCGCCCTGAGAGGTGCGGCGAAGGTTGTGGCGGCGCGGGCTCGGTGGGGCATCGGCGTCTCCTCAGCTTGCGCGCTGACCCTACACGGCAGGACCCCCGCGATGAAGCCCGCCGGGCTCGGCGCTTGGTCACGATTTGCGCCGGCTGTCGCGGACCGCGCACCGGGTGGCGGGCACCCCGGGAGCGCTTGCATCGCGGGCGACGCTACGGCACCATCGTGCCCATTGATGAAACGACGTTTCCGGGCGGGCGTCGGTTTGGTGCGTGTCCACCCATGACGGGGCACTGATGAAGACGAATTCCACATGCGAGCTGTCGCGCACCTGGTGGTCGCGCGAGCGGCCAAAGGCGCTCACCAAGTCGGGCAGCGGGTTCGAGCGGGCGCTCATCGGCTACGAGAAGGCCTATGCCAGCATTCTCGACGGCGCGACGCATCCCGAGATCAAGAGCCTGAAGGCGGCGCTCGGCGACATCGTCGCGGCGGCGAAGGACGTGGTGGTCGAGGCGAAGATGCTCGCCAAGGCGGCGAAGACCCCCGACGAGAAGAAGGACCTCACCAACACGATCGACGTGATGGGCAAGCCGCTGCAGAAGCGGCTGGACACGATCCGTTCGGAGATCGGCCTGCTGATGACGACGCTGGCGAATGAGGGGCGGGAGAAGGACGAGGACCCCGAGGACAGCGGTGACGCGCTGACGAGCCCGACCGCGCAGGCGGAGTATGTGCGCAGCTTTGCCTCGCGGCTGCGCCGGCGCCGGCACAATTTCGCGCTCGGCCTGCCCTCGAAGGACCCGACCGATATGCGCTTCGCCTTCCACGCCAAGAAGCCGGCGCGGAGCCTCGCGAGCCTCGTGAAGACCAAGGCGGGGGCGAAGTCATGGGTCTACGGCACGGCCGGCACCCACGCACCGGACGGCGCCGCGACCGACGATCCGGCCAAGCCGAAGATCCTGCTGCTCGACATCGAGGGCGGCAAGCGCGTGCCGGGGCTCGCCCGGCGGGTCAAGCTGATGTTCAAGCGGCTCGGGATCTCGGCCTTTCAGAAGGTGCGGATCCTCGAGGCCGGCGTGGCGGTCGAGGACGACGGCGAGGGCGCCGACGCGGCCAAGCCGACCGCAGCGCCCTCGGGGCCAGCAGCAACCCCGGCGCCCAGCGCCTCGCCAGGCCCCGCCCCGGCCGACCCCCAGCCCGAGCCCGCCGCCGACCCCCAGCCCGCAGGCGAGCGGCCCTCGCCCAACGAGCCGGTGCGGGCGCGCGTGCTCACCCTGCTCTCCGAGGGCCTCGCGCGGCTCAAGATCCCCGGAGGCCTGCCACCGGAGGCGCGCGACCGGCTCGCCACCGCCCGGACGCTCCTCGAGACGCGCCTCGCCAAGGCGCAGACGACCGAGGCGCTCTGGGATGTCGCCCGCGCGCTCGACGTGCTGAAGGCCGCGCTCGCCAAGGCCGTCGAGGAGGCGAAGATCGGGGAGGCCGAACTCTCCGAGCTCAAGACGCGTCTCGCGGCGCTGATCCGCACGCTGCCGACCGATCTCGCGCCGCTCCAGACGGCAAATGCCGAGGTGTCGAAGGCCGACACGCTCGCGGCGGATGGCAACGAGCCCCAGGCCAAGGGCGTCTTGCGGACACTGCATGCGGCGCTGACCGTTGCGCGCGACAAGCTGCTCTCCACCATCGACCGGCTGCTGACCGAGCTGCTCGGCCTTGCCGACCCGCCGGGCGCCACCGAGGACGAGCGGCGCGAGCTCGAGGCTGCGCGCCAGGCGATCCGGGCCCTGCTGACCGACGGCGCGCCGACGGTCGCGAAGGTCCAGCAGGCGGTCGGGCTGCTCAAGCCACTGCGGGCGCGCCACGCGGCGATCCGGCGCGCCGCGACCCGGCGCAGCACGATGGCGCGCTTCGAGGCGGTGATCGGGACGGACGCGGCCGTGACCGACGCAATGATCACGCAGCAGGAGGCCGAGCGCGCCGCCAAGCAAGCCGCGGTCGAGGCGGCCGCGCAACGCGCCGCTGCGGCGGGCGCGATGCCCAGCGGCACGCCGACCGAGGCCGCGGCCAAGCTCGCCGCAATCGCCGAGACGCAGCTCGCGCTCGGGGCGGCGCAGGTCGCGCTCGCCGCAGAGGTCGCCAAGCTCAACGCGATGCGCGGCAAGAAGGGGCTGACCGAGGCGCTCGGCACCGGCGCGCTCGCCCCCGATGCGCGCACGCCGCTCTCGGACACGGCCGCGACGGCGCTGATCGAGGCCTATGCCAGGGACCCGGCCCTTGCCGCGGCGGCCTCGGAGGCCGCGCTGACCGCGCCGCACCCGGACGCGGTGGCGGAGGGCGTGGGCGCGCTGATCGATCTTGTCGACACGGGCTTTGCGGCCGCGGACGGGCGCACGCTGCCGGGTGGCGAGGCGGCCGCGCGCGCCTATGCCGAGGGTCTGCTCAAGATGGGCGGGCATCTCGGCGGCGACTTCTTCGAGGACGCGCAGGCCTATGTCGCCGAGGGCCGCCATCTCGCGACCGATCCGGTGGGCGATGCCGGCATCGATCCGACGACCGGCACCGATGAGGAGAAGGCCGTCAAGCGCGCCCAGATCGAGCGCAAGCGCTCGGCGCATGTGGCAGGAGCGCTGCTCGACGGCGACGGCAAGCTCGATCTCGACGGGGATGCCCTTGCCGACGCGGTGGGGGACCTGAAGTTCCACCCGGGCCAGCTCGAAAGCCCGACACCCGCGCTCAACGCCCATATCGAGGGGATGCTCGAGACCCTCGGCGAGACGGCCAATCAGGAGCGCGCGCAAGCGATCCTCGACGGCGCGGCGGCCCCCACCAACCCGGCCGCGCTGAAGCTCCTGCGCACGGCCACCGGAAAGGACGCAGGCGCCGCGGTCTCCGATGCCGAGACCAGGGAGGTCATCCTCGCCTCGCTCCTCACGCCCGTCACGCAGGCGGCAGTGGGCTCGTGCTTCGCCACCGCGGGCGTGCGGCGCATGGGCGAGACCGACCCGCTCGCGCTGATGCAGCAGCTGACCGCGCTCGCCACCACGGGCGTCTATACGCCTGCCAATGGCGACGACCCGATCCCGGCGATCACGCGGATCCCGGAGGGCGAGGACCAGCTGATCCGGAGCCTCGAATACTCCGCCGCCACGGCCGGCACCCGGGCCGCCAACAGCCGCTTCCTCGACAATCTCCGCACGGGGCTCGAGGCCGGCATCGGCCAATTCCGCACAGCCCTCGGCCATGCATCGGCCACCAGTCTCGACTGGCGCCTCGACCGGGCCCGCATCCGCGCCGGGCATCGGCGGGGCTTCACCTATGTCTACGACTCGACCGCGGCGACCGCGCCCTCCCCCGACGGCTCCTCGAGCCAGGGCGTCTTCAAGCTCGTCGAGGTCTCGACCAGCACCGAGATCACCGACCGGGCAGGCTATGTCGCGGCGTTCACCCGGATCGCCCTGACGGCGCTCGAGGACAGCAACCTCTCCGCAGCGCAGGAGCAGGCGGTGCGCACCCTCGTCGCCTCGGACGCCTTCATCACCGCGATCAGCGGCACGCGCCAGCCCTGGGCCCTGCGCCCCGGCGGCTTCCCGGACGAGGCGGACGACGTGATCTATGGCGGCAATCCGCAGATCCAGACCTTCCTCGCCGCCGACACCACCCAGTCGATGACCCAGCGGAGCCAGGCGCTCCTCAGCGCGATCATGGCCGATTTCTCGGGCCGGGCCGGGCAGATGGTCGGGCTCAACACCAACGGCATCCACGCCTTCAACGGGCTGCCAAATCACCCCTCGCTGGCCCCCCTCAGAGGCGCGACGCCGGCGGATGTGCAGGCCAAGGTCCAGACGCACCTCATAGATGCCGGGGCCACCTATCGCGACACGGCGCTGACCGCGGCCCGCACGCTCCAGGCCTACGACACCGCGATCGCCCATGTGCGTGCCTACAACTTCAACGCCGGGGCCCGCCGCGGCCTCATCGACACCGGCGCGGCGGCCAACCGGCCGACCGGGCCGCTCAGCCCCGGGGTGATCCGCACCAATCTGCGCGCCGCCCTCGATGCGGCGGCCGAGAGCTGGGGCGATGAGCGCGCGCTCCAGGAGAAGACCGATGAGGAGGCCGCAGGGCGGGCCTTCAGCGCCGCCGATCTGACCGCGGCCGAGGCGAGATGGAAGCGTGCCTATCTCGACTGGTGCATCGACCGGGCGGGCGAGGACCTCGCCGACACGCTGACACCGCCCGAGTTCACCATCGCCGACACCAACTGGGGCGACGGCACCTACAATGTCTATTTCGTGATCGCCACCAATCCGCTGACCGGCGCCGCATCGCTCTACAGCAAGACCGATCCGCCGGGCACGCTGCGCCCGATGGGCAAGAAGTGGGTCGACACCGACTGGCAGACGGTCGACTGACCGCGCGGGACTGAGAAGGAGACAGGACGATGCCTGACGACCTCCCGATGATGGTCTACTCGCTCGGCGACGACGGACAGCCGGTGGTGATGGTGGCGGGCGAGGGCGAGATCGCCGAGCAGAGCGCCCTGCTCGCCCGCTTCCCCCATCTCTTCGACGATGGCAGCGCGACGACGCTGGCCAAGATCGTCAACCACTTCGCCCGCGAGTTTCGCTACGACGTGATCGAGGATCCGGCGGCCTTCGAGCGCGACTATCGCGCGACGCTCGCAGCCGAGGACCCGACCGCGCCTTACGAGGACAACAAGCCGCGGCTCAGCAATTTCGGGGTGCCGGAGTTCGCCAAGATCGCACCGCCGCGGCTGGCCGGGGGGCGGCTGGTCTTCTTCGCGGTTGACCGGACCCTCGGGGTGCCCTACCGCGCCGAGGCGCCCGTGACCGGCACCGAGATCGCCACACCGTCCTACGCCCCGATGGAGCTCACGCCCGTGCCCTGAGCGCTCAGCCGGGCCCTCCGCGTCGCGCGGCGTGGGGACGATCCGCCGGCACCGAGACGCACTCCCGCTCGGGCCAGCGCAGCGCGGTCAGCCGCCCGCCGAAGCCGCAGCCCGTGTCGATGCAGAGCGTCCGGTTGACCCAGACCGGCTCGGGGATCGGCGTGTGGCCATAGACGACCTCGGCCGCACCGCGATAGTCGCGCGCCCAGTCGATCCGCACCGGCAGGCCGTCAGTGTCGGTCTCGCCCGTCGTCAGCCCATACATCGCGAGCTCGCGGACGCCAGGTGTGTCGCGCCCGTGGAGCACCGCCTTGAGGCCCGCATGAACCGCGACCAGCCGCCCACCCGCCAGCCAGAGATGCGAGGGCAGCCCGTCGATGAACGCCGCCAGCCGCGCGCGAAAGGCGGGGCCCGTCGTCTCGATCTCGGCGATCGTGCGGCCGAGCGTCGTGCCGACCCGCACCTTGTGCCCGTGCAGCCAGCGCGCGAGCTTGTCGTCATGGTTGCCGACGACGGCGAGCGCCGAGCCCTCGGCGACCATCCCCATCGCGAGACGCAGGCAGTCGAGGCTCCGCGGCCCCCGGTCGACCAGATCGCCGAGAAAGACCACCCGCCGGCCGTCCGGGTGGCATGCCGAGAGGAGCGCCTCGCCCGCGGCCACCGGATCGATCCGGTAGCCAAGGCGGCCGAGAAGTGCGGTCAGCTCGTCGAAGCAGCCATGCACATCGCCGATGAGGTCGAACGGGCCGGCCGCCTCGCGCCGGTCGACAGCCAGCCTCTCGCGCCGGACGGTGCAATGCTCGGCCGTCTCGACCCGGTGGATCTGGCGGAACCCCTCGCGCGCGAGCGCCTCCGGGTTGCGGTGCCCGCCCGCCTCGGGCTCGACGAGGATCGCGACCGGCAGCGCATGGTGACGCCGCGCGAGCGCCACCAGCTCCGCCCGCTCGCGACGGCCAATGCCGCTCGCCTCGACGGCGACGAGGCGCCGCTCGGCCAGCCGCGCATCGACCTGCGCATCGGGCTGGGCGCCGTGGTGGACCTGGGCGATCTCCTCGGGCGCAAAGCCCCGCTCGAGCAGCGCGCGGCCCACGGCCTCGGCCGGCGCCATCACGGCGACGAGGCAGAAGTCGGGGATCGCGATCGCCTCAGCACCGCTCTCCACCGCCATCGTGCCCCATCCCGCCTGCCATCCCTTGCCGGAGGACGATAGCTTGGGGCACCGCGGCTGGCGAGCCAGACGGACCATACGCCGAGCGCACGCGCGTCTCACGTGGATGTGACACCGCTCGCAGGCGCATGGCGACCCGCCGTTCGATATATCCTGTCTGGTAACGCGGCTTGGGGGTCTGTGGCGCATGACGGGACTGTTCTCTCGGATCGGGCGGCTTGGCGGCATCGTGGCCGGCGCGGTGGCGCTTGCCGCGGGCGTCGCCCCGGCCGCCGTGGCGCCCGAGGTCTCGCGGAGCGAGCGCGCCGAGGTGCGCCTTCTCAGCGAGCAGGACATCGCGGCCCCGGGCACGACCCTGTCGCTGGCGCTGCATCAGCGCCTCTCCGGCCTCTGGCACACCTATTGGGAGAACCCGGGCGACAGCGGCCTGGCGACGACCCTGCGCTGGACCCTGCCCGAGGGCGTCGAGGCGGGCCCTATCCAGTGGCCGACGCCCGAGCGCCTCGCGATCCCGCCGCTGATGAACTACGGCTATTCCGGCGAGGCGGTGCTGATCACCGATGTGACGCTGCCCGCGGACTGGCCCGTCGGCCAGCCGGTCGAGATCCGGCTCGAGGCCGACTGGCTCGTCTGCGAGACGATCTGCGTGCCCGAAGCTCAGGCCTACACCCTCTCCCTGCCGACGGCCGAGACGCCGGTCGTCGATCCCGCCGTGGCCGAGGTTTTCGCCCGGGGCCGCGCGACCCAGCCCGCCCCTGCGCCCGATCTGCCGCTCCGCTGGAGCGCGGGCGAGGAGGCGGTGTCGGTGACGGTCGCGGCGGAAGAGTTCGCCGCCGGCGCGCTCGAGGAGGTCTATTTCTTCCCCGCCGCCTGGGGGCTCGTGAACCACGCCGCCGATCAGCCGGCAGAGGCGGGGCCCCAGGGGCTCACCCTGACCGCGCCCAAGGGCGATGGCTGGTATATGGAGGCGATCGAAGGCCCGGTCGCGGGCGTGCTGGTGGCGACCGACATCTCGGGGCCCGAGCCGGTCAAGATCGCGCTCACCGTGACGGCCGAACCCGGGACGGCCGCCTCCGCCACCGCTCTCGGGACGGCAGCCGGCGGCGGTGTGGCACCGGTGCTGGCGGCGGTCGGCCTCGCCGTCCTCGGAGGGCTGATCCTCAACCTGATGCCCTGTGTCTTCCCGGTGCTGGCGCTCAAGGCGCTCTCCTTTGCGGGCCAGGGCAACGCCTCGCGGGCCGAGCGCCGCGCGGGCGGTCTCGCCTATGGTGCAGGCGTGGTGGTGAGCTTCCTCGCGATCGCGGGGCTTCTGGTGGTGCTGAAGGCGGCGGGAGCGGCGGTCGGCTGGGGCTTCCAGCTCCAGTCGCCGATGGTCGTCGGCGCCCTCGCCTATGTGCTCTTTGCGGTCGGGCTCAACCTCTCGGGCGTCTTCGCGGTGCCGAGCCGGTTCGCCGGGATCGGCGGGCGTCTCGCCGATCGCGACGGCCATGCGGGCAGCTTCTTCACCGGTGTGCTGGCGGTCGTGGTCGCGTCGCCCTGCACGGCGCCCTTCATGGGGGCGGCGCTGGGCTACGGCCTGACCCAGCCCTGGAGCGTCACGCTGCTGGTCTTCGCCGGCCTCGCGGTGGGGTTTGCCGCGCCCATCGTCGCGCTCTCGATGGTGCCCGCGCTCGGGCGACAGCTGCCGAAGCCCGGCGCCTGGATGGAGCGGCTGCGCCAGGCGCTGGCCTTCCCGATGTATCTCGCGGCGGTCTGGCTCGTCTGGGTGTTCGGCAAGCTGACGGGCGTCGACGCGATGCTCGCGCTGCTGATCGGGATGGTGCTGGTGGCGATCGCGGCCTGGGCGCTCGGCTCGGGGCTGCCGACCTCGCCCAACGGTCGCCGCGCCGCGACCATCGCCGCGGTCGTCGCGCTTCTCGGCGCGGGCGCCGCGCTGACCCCGGCCCTGGCGCCGCCAGCCGAGACGGTCCAGGCCTCCACCGACGGGGCCGAGCCCTATGACGCCCAGCGCCTCGCCACACTCCGGGCCGAGGGCCGGCCGGTGTTTCTCAACTTCACCGCCGACTGGTGCATCAGCTGCAAGGTCAACGAGCGGCTGGTGCTGAAGAGCAGCACCTTCGCGGATGCGCTCGAAGCCGCGGGCGCGGCCTATATGATCGGCGACTGGACCCGGCGCGACGGCGAGATCCTCGCCGTGCTCGAGAGCTTCGGCCGCGCCGGCGTGCCGCTCTACCTCGTCTACCCGGCCGATGGCGGCGAGCCCGAGATCCTGCCCCAGATCCTCACCTGGGACAGCGTGACCGGGGCGCTGACCGCCGCGGCGGCCACCCACAGCGTCGCCGACGCCTCGCCCCTCCCCACCCCAAGCAGCACGGAGTGACACGCATGGGCCTCTCCCGCCGGACGCTCTTCGTCGCGGCCTTCGCCGCCGCCGCCTCGGTCTCCGCGCTCGCGCTCGCCGCCGACGGGCCGCAGCCGAACGCGCCTGCCCCGGTCTTCTCGGCCACGGGCACCAAGGGCGAGGCGGTGGATCTCGAGGCGCTCCGGGGCCGCACGGTGATCCTGGAATGGACCAACCACGACTGCCCCTTCGTGCGGAAGCACTATCGCTCGGGCAACATGCAGGCGCTGCAGAGCGAGGCGGCCGAGGCGGGGGCCGTGTGGGTCTCGGTGATCTCCTCTGCGCCGGGCGAGCAGGGCCATGTCCTCGCCGACGAGGCCAACGCGCTCACCGAGAGCCGGGAGGCCGCGCCCACCCATGTCGTGCTCGATCCCGAGGGGACCATCGGGCGGATGTATGGCGCGGTGACCACGCCGCAGATGTTCGTGATCACGGCCGAGGGCGAGATCGCCTTCATGGGCGGGATCGACGACAAGCCGAGCGCCGACCGGGCGGACATCCCGGGCGCCACCAACTTCGTGCGCGGCGCGATGGAGGCGCTGGCCGAGGGTCGCATGCCCGAGGTGCAGTTTGCCCGGCCCTATGGCTGCTCGGTGAAGTACGCGAGCTGATCGGCACGACGGGATGGGCGGCCGCGGGAGGGTCGCGTCGGCCCCCTACTCCGCCGGCTCATGCGCGGCGCGCAGCTCGGCCTCGAGCCGCTCCCCCTCTGCCGCGCGCGGGCGTGACAGCCCGGCGATCAACGCATAGGCGGCTGGCGTCACATAGAGCGTGATCAGCGCGGTGATCCCCAGGCCGCCGACGATCACCCAGCCAATGGCGGCACGTGCCTCGGCCCCTGGCCCCTCGGAGAGGATGAGCGGCAGCCCGGCGAGCACCGTCGAGGCGAGCGTCATCGCGATCGCCCGCAGCCGCGCCCGCGCCGCCACGGCTGCCGCCCGGTGGGGCGCATAGCCCCGGTCGCGCAGCTGGTCGGCGACCTCGACCAGCAGGATGCCGTTCTTCGCCAGGATCCCCACCAGCATCAGCACGCCGATCTGGCTGAAGACGTTCACCGTCGTGCCGGTCAGCCACAGCGCATAGACCGCGGCCGCGAGCCCGAGCGGCACCGTCACCATCACCACGACGGCGCTGGTCACGCTCTCGAACTGTGCGACCAGCACCATGAAGACGACGAGGAGCGCGATGGCCAGCGTCAGCGCGACGTCGGACGAGGTCTGCTCGAGCGTCGCGGCCTCGCCGAGGAAGACATAGCCGATGCCCGGCGGCAGGCTGGCGGCCTCGGCATGGACATGGGCGACCGCATCACCGAGCGCGAGCTCGGGCGAGAGGCGCGCGCGGACCTCGACGGCGCGGCGCTGGCCGTGGCGGTCGAGCTCGGCCGCCACCCCCTCCTCGTGCAGCGTCACCAGCTGGGAGAGCGGCACCAGCGCCCCGCCCTCGGCACGGACCGAGAGGTTGAGCAGATCGGCCGGATCGCGCACGGCCCCGGCCGAGGACTGGAGCAGCACCGGCACCGCCTCGTCGTCGATGGTGAGCTCGGTGACCTCGTCCTCCTCGATCAGCGCCCGCAGCGTGCTCGAGAGCGTCTCCATCGACACGCCGAGATCGGCGGCGCGGCGGCGGTCGATCCGGATCGAGAGCTGCGGCTGGGTCGCCTGGTACTCGACCCAGGAGCGGCGCACGCCCGGGATCTCGCTCAGCCGCTCGCTGAAGGCGAAAGCCGCCTCGGCGATGTCGGGATACTGCGCGCCGACGAGCGCGAGCTCGAGCCGGTTCCCGCCGCCGCCCCGGAGGCCGATGCTGTTGCCGCCCACCACCCAGCCATTGGCGCCGGCCAGATCGTCGAGCTGCGGGCGGATCGCGTCCATGATCGTGCCCTGCCCCACCTCACGCTCGTCCCAGTCGACCAGCGCCATGCCGATCTCGCCGCGATTGGGGTCCCAGCGCCCGGTCACCGAGAAGAGCTGGCGCCCGATGCCGGCCTCGATCCAGGGATCGAACATCCGCTCGACGGCCACGACCTGGCGGTCGGTGTAGTCGAGCCCGGTGCCGTCCGGCCCCTGGAACCGCACCATGACGAAGCCGCGATCCTCGAAGGGCACGAGCTCGGAACCGAGCGAGGCGTGGAGCGGCACCGCACTCGCCGCCGCGAGGCCGACCAGCGTGAGCGCGACGAGAGGGGCTGCGATCACCGGGCGGAGCGAGAGCGCATAGGCCGCCCCGATCCAGCGCCCGAGCGGCCCGCCGATGCCCCCCTCGCGCCCGAGATCCGGCAGCCGCGAGGCGATCATCGGACAGAGCGACAGCGCCACGAAGGACGAGATCGCCACCGTCGCGGCGAGCACGAAGCCGAACTCGCGGAACAGCCGCCCGGCCTCGCTCGGCAGGAAGGAGATCGGCACGAAGACCGAGATCAGCGTCGCGGTGGTGGCGATCACGGCGAAGAACACCTCGCGCGTGCCGATCACCGCGGCGGCGCGCGGCGCGAGGCCCTCGGCCCGGCGACGCTGGATGTTCTCGGTGACGACGATCGCGTCGTCGACCACGAGCCCGGTGGCGAGCACGAGGGCCAGCAGCGTGATCAGGTTGATCGAGAAGCCCATCATCCAGATGCCGGCGAGCGCGCCCGTCAGCGCCACCGGGATCGCGACCGCCGGCACGAGCGTCGCCCCCGCCCGGCCGAAGAACGCCCAGATCACCGCGACCACAATCAGGAGCGCGAAGACCAGCGAGTTGAGCACCTCGGCCGTCGCGCCCCGGATGAAGATCGCGCCGTCCTCGATCACGCGAAACCGGAGCTCGGGCATCCGGGTCTCGAGCCGGGAGATGGCGGCGTGGACCGCGTCGGAGATCTCGACCGTGTTGGAGCGGGCCTGGCGCACGATGTTGACGGTCACCACCTCGCGCCCGTCGAGCCGCGAGATGCTGTGGGGCCGCGCGCGCCCGAAGAAGACATCGGCGATCTCGCCGAGGCGCACATGCTCGCGAAGCATCAGCGCCTCGATCCGCGAGGGCTCGGCGACCGTCGCATCGGCCCGGACGAGCACCTCGAGCTGGCCCGCCTCGAAGCTGCCGACCGGCACGTCGAACTGCGCCGCGCGGAGTGCCTCGGCGACCTCGGCGATCGAGATGCCGAAGGCGGCGAGCCGGTCGGGCCGGACGGCAACGCGCAACACCCGCGCGCGCGCGCCGTCGATCTGCGCCTCGGCGACCCCGTCGATCACCGCGAGTTCGGGGATCACCGAGCGCTCGACCTCGCGGGTGAGCTTCTCCAGCCCGCCAGCCTCGCTCCAGATCGCGATCCGCACGATCGGCCAGGCATCGACATCGGTCTTGATGATCAGGATGTCCTCGACCCCGTCCGGCAGCTCGCGGCGGATGCGCGCGACCGCCTCGCGGATCTCGTTGGCGGCTTCGGTGAGGTCGCGCCCGGGGCGGAACTCCGCATGGAGGCGGAAATTGCCCTCCTCCGAGGCGCTGCCGATCGAGGTGATGCCCGAGACGCGCGCCACCGCCGCCTCGACCTTGGAGGTCACCTCGGCATCCACCGTGATCGGCGCGGCACCCGGATAGTTGGCGCGCACCGCGACGATCGGCCGGTCGATATCGGGCAGCTCGCGCACCTCGATCCCGAGGAGTGCCGCGATGCCCGCCAGCACGATCAGCAGGTTGATCACCGCCGCGAGATAGGGCCGGCGCACGCAGAGCCCGGCGAGCCCGCCGGCGGAGGCCCCGCCGCCCGAGCCGCCCGAGGCGCCTGCGGGCGCGGCCTCGGGGCCGTAGCGGCCGCCATCCATGCTCATGAGCCCCCGGACCTTTCCCCGCCGACGGTCCGCACGGCGATGTCGTCGCCGAGCCGCTGGGTGCCCTCGACAACAACCCGGTCGCCCGGGCCGAGGGCGCCGTCGACCAGCACGAGGCCGTCGCGGCGCCGCACCAGCCGGACACCGACGCGTTCGGCGCGCAGGACCGTCTGCCGTTCGGCTCCGGTGGCGGTCCCGGCCACGCTCTCGGCAACACGCCAGACATGGAGCCCGCCCCGGGTGAACTGGAGCGCGAGCTCGGGCACCACCGGGTGCTCGGGCCCCGGGAGGTCGAGGCGGACGCGGAACGACGCGCCCGGGCGCAGCCGGTCCTCGTCATTCGGCAGCTCGGCGCGCACGCGCGTCGTGCGGCTCGCCGGGTCGATCCGGCTGTCGATCTCGGCGACCCGCCCGCCGAAGATGCGGCCCGGCTCCGAGGGCGTCTCGGCGGCGACGGCCGTGCCGACCGCAACGCGCCCGAGCAGAGCCTCGGGCAGCGCGATCTCGACGAAGATCACGCTGCGGTCGTCGAAGCTCGCGATGGCGACGTCGCTGTCGATCCAGTCGCCGATCTCGACCGCGGACAGCCCCGAGACGCCGTCGAAGGGCGCGGTGATGATCCGGTCGGCCAGCGCCTCGCGGGCGCGCTCGAGCTCGATCGCGGCGATCTCGGCCGCGGTGTCCGCCTCGTCCAGCCGGGCGAAGGCAGCGGCCCCGGTGTCGCGGAGCCGGGCGAAGCGGGCGCGGACCCGATCGGCCTCACCAGCACGGGTCTCGGCCAGGCGGATGGCAAGGCGCTGCTCGCGGTCCTCGAGCGCCAGAAGGACGTCGCCCTCGGCGAAGCGCCGCCCGGGCGCGAGCTCGAGCCGCGCGATCTTGCCCTCGTCCTCGCTCCGCAGCAGCACCGAGCGCCGCGCGCGCCCGGTGCCGATCGCCTCGAAGCGCACGTCGTCGGCCATCCGCTCGACAGCGGCAACGACGACCGGCACCGCCTTCTCCGCGGCCGCCTCGGCCGGCACCGTCTCCGCCGCCCCGTCCTCGGCCTCCTCGTCGCCGAGCAGCGCCTCCGGGTGAGCCCAGAGATAGGCCGCGCCGCCGAGAACCAGGGCGCAGAGCACCGCCTGAGTGCGGATCGTCAGTGGCATGTTCCCTCGTGCGGACCCCCCGCAGGACGCGCAATCTAGCACGCCGGGCGGCCACCGCACATTGCGCCCTCGCTCATGCCGTCGTGATCGGCGCCCTGGCCGGGCCCGGCGCGGACCCGCCCGCCGAAACGCAGCACTGGAGGGGCGGCAAAAGGGGGCGCCCTGTGAGCGCGCCCCGTGACGTCAGTCCGAGCCTTGGATCAGTTCGTCGAGGCGCCGGCCGCATAGCCACGCTGGTAGGCGGCCTGCTTGTCCTTCTGAACCTTGTCGACGACCAGCCCGCCGACGAGGCCGGCGCCGGCGCCGATCGCGGCCCCCATGCCGGCATTGCCGGCGATGGCTCCGATCACGGCGCCGGTGGCCGCACCTGCCCCGGTGCCCGTCAGCGCGCGCTGCTCGGTGTCGGAAAGGCCGGCGCAGCCGGTCAGGAGGGCGGCGATCACCAGGGGGGTGAGTACGCGGATCATCGTGCAGTCTCCGTCTTCTGTGTCACTGCGCGCAAGGGAAGGCGGCGGCCGCCCAGGTGAGAACGCCGTCGAGCGCCTCGCTCTCGCCGACCTGCGGGTTCGCGCCAACCCACGCGATGAACTGGCTGATCGCCTCGTCGCGCGTGGGCGTGGGATCGACATCCTCTTCGCAGTAGATGTCGTCATCGAGCTCGGCCGCAAGCGCCTCGTGGAAGTGGTGCACGCCGAGCAGGTAGCCGTGGCACATATGGATGGCGGCCGCATAGAGCGCATTGTCCTGCGTCACGGCACACAGGCGGGCGAGATCGGCGGTGGTGTCGATCAGGAACGCGCTTTCGTCGGCGGCATTGGCCGGGCTGGCTGCGACGGCGAGGACGGACGCGGCGCCGGCCAGGGCGAGCCGACGGACCGCGCCTCTCGCAGGGACGCGACGGGTGATTACGAACGTGGTCATGCGGTCTTCTCCGTTGCTATGCGCAGCGCCAGCGCTCAGCGGGCGCCGTGGCCGGCCCCGGTCATGCACCGTGGCCGACCAGCTGCCTCATCCTTGGTCCGGAAGCCGGACGCTGTCCACAACCTCTCCGCAACTTTCGGAAAGCGTGTCGCGCTGATCGGCCAGGCACCGGAAGATGCGCCCGCCGCCAATGTCGACCTCGCCGCACTTCTCCTGGATGTCGGCGCCGCATTCCTGTTTCACGAAGCGGATCGTCTCGAACATCATGTCGATCAGGTCGGCCATCTCGCCGACCGCCGCATCGCACGCATCGGAGATCTGGTCCTCATGGGCGTAGAGGCAGGCCGCGAACCGGCCATTGCCCGGCTTTACCTTGGAGCAGAAGGTGTCGAGATCGCTTCCACAGGCCTCGAAAATCCCCTGCGCAGGCAGGGTGGCGGGGGTCATGGCGATGGTCGCCGCGGCGAGCACGGCGGCAAGGGGGGGCATGCGACGCATTGGGTGTCTCCCGATCTTTGGTCTCAGGGCGTGACGACGACGTAGACGGTCGAGCCGCTTTGAACGACCGGCTGGTAGTAGACCCCGCCGCAGTAGTGATAGGGCGCCCGCCAGGCGCAGCCGCCCGGGAGCGAGCGGATATAGGACTGGCGCCGGGTGGTGCGGCGGGCCGTGCGGCGCGAGACCCGCCGGCTGTGGGCGCGCACGGTCTGCGCCTCCGCCTGCTGCACGCCGATGCTGAGACCCGGCACGCCGATGCGGGATGTGTCCGACATCGGCGTGACTGGCGTGACCGTAACCGACAGCCCGAGGCCGATGGCCAGCGCGGCGCCGGCGACCGTCCACTTGATGATCCGCATTCTCCATCCCTCCGTCTTTGGGTTCTCGGTATCCTAGCTTAGCGCGACTATAGGCGATCGGGCGACGGACATCCCGTGACATTTTCCTCGCGGCAACGGTCTCAGGCCCCGACAGTCTCAGGCCCCGAGCGACGATGCGCGGATCAGACCTCGAGGATGCGCCCCGTGCCCAAGCGCGTGATTGCGCGCCCGCCTCACTCCCAGTCGGAGCAGATCGGCGCGTCGGGGTCGCGCGCCCATTCGGTCTGTCCGGCCTCCGTCACGCCGCCGGCAGTCCGCGTGCGCGGCTCCGAAAACTCGACGCTGCCGGCCTCGGGGATCCCGTTGATCACCCGGCCGCCCCGGCGTGCCCCGCCATCACAGTGGCGGACGCGACCGCCATGGATGTGATAAACGCCACCGCGGCCATCGGTGACGATGTGATGGCCCTCGCCGGCATGGAGTGCGATATGCGGCGCGGCCCCGCCCGAGGGCGGCCTCGCGAAATGCTGCGCCATGGACGGCACGGCCAGGCAGCCGAGCCCAATCCCCAACGCGGCCATCAGGGCAATCTTGCGGCCTGTCATCGTCATCCCTTGCTCTCCATCATTCGGTCCGGCACTCGACCGGCTCAACCGGGGTCTTGGCATGACGTGGCGCGCAAGCGGGGCGCCACGTCTCATGGCTGTCGGTCGCGTGCGGCTATTGCCGCATGATCGAGACCTCGACGCGGCGGTTCTCCTCGGAGACGGCCGGCACATCGGGGAGCAGGCGCTCCTCGCCAAGGCCGTAGATCGCGAAGCGCTCGCCATCGACCCCGCACTGGCCGGTCAGATGGCCGGCGACGGCCGCGGCACGCTGGCCCGAGAGGCGCTCGTTATAGGTTGCATCCCCGCTCGCATCGGCATGGCCGATGATGTTGAAGCGCCAGTCGGTGGGCGCATCGCGCATCGCCGAGCAGAGGCTCGCGAGCTGGCCCGCCGCGGCCGGACGGATCGCCGCGCTGTTGCTCTCGAAGGTGATGCGCAGATCGACCGTGATGTCCTGGTCGTAGAACTCGAGCACCGTGGGCTCGACCGCGGGCCCTGTGCTGCCCCCGCCCGAACCACCTGCGCCGCCCGCCGTGCTTGCCGTCGAGCCGGCCGCGGCGCTCGTGGCGGCAGCGGTGCCCGTGGCCACGCCCGCCGTCGCCGCCGGCACCAGCGCGAGCCCCCGATGGGTCGCCGCCGCAGGGGCGTCCTGCTGGGCTTGCCAGCGCTCGAGGATCTCCTCCGGGGTAATGTCCTCGGCCGCCGCACCGCCGCCGAGACCCGCCGCCAGCGCCACGCCAAGGGCGATCCCGGCACCGCGGGCCGACGCCAATCCGTCAATCCAATTCCCGATCACTTCGACCTCCATCTGATTGGCTGTCCGGAGCGGCCGCACCGTCACCTCCGGTAGGCGAGCCTAGCACGTAAACCGCGGCGCGGGAGAGCTTTCCGGCGCCGCGGCGGGGGTGGGGTGGAGGTCGGCGGCGTCGTTCGCCGTCAGCTGCCGGCGGCGAGGCGCTCGGCCAGCACGCGGAAGAACTCCGCCGGGTCGCGCCGGGCCTGGGCCAGCAGCTGGTCGAGACAATCCTCGGCCTCGCCTTGGCCCGGCCCCGGTCCCGGACGCGGCTTCGGCGGCGGGGTGGTCCGGCCGAGCGACAGCCGCGCCATCACCGGGCGGTGGTCGGAGATCTCGCGCACGAAGTCCGGGTTGGACGCATCGCCCGCATAGATGAAGAAGTCCTCCGCCCCGAAGCGCTTGCCGAGGTTCGGCGAGAGGAAGATCGTGTCGATCAGCGAGCGCGGGCCCTTGAGGTAGCTGATCGCGCCCTCCTCCTCGTCCTCGGCGCTCATCGGCACGAAACCCGCCCCCGAGAGCGCGGAGAACTGGCCGGTCGCGAGCTCGGCATTCACGTCGCCGCCGACCAGCCAGTCGCGGCTCGCGCCGTGCTTCTCGATCATGCGCCGGATCACGAGGGCCAGCACCTCCGAGGCGAGACGGCGGCGCTTGGCGCCCTCGTCGAACGCCTTGAGGTGCAGCGGCACGAGGTTGAAGTCGAAGGGCGCGAAGCCCGCATCGGTGCGCCCGAGCGCCTCGAAGCGGAAGAGGCCGGGATAGCGGTTGAACACCTTGCCCTCGATCGCCTCGAAGCGGAGATCGGGCATGCGCCGGCTGTCGGCCCGCAGGAAGGGCTCGATCTCGTCCGGCCAGTCGACCCGGCGCCCGCGCACGGTGAGCGGGTTCCAGATCACCGTGGTGGTCTGCTTGCCCGAGGACGCGTCGGGCTCGGACGCGGCCCAGTCGAACTCGTGGCCGAACTCGCGCGAGAGGTGGCGCACCAGCGCCTCGGTCGCTTCGGGCGAGGTCTCGGAGAAGGCCCAGATGTCGAGATTGAGATCGGCGACGATCCGCGCCACATCGCCGGTGCGCTCGCGGAAATTCCGGTTGAACCACTCGACGTTCCAGAAGGCGACATCGACATCCTCGGCCGTGCCGCGATAGGCGTCGACCACGCGCTCGAGCCCCTCGGCGGCGGCGGGGCGCCGGCCGCGCGCGCCGAAATAGCCGGTGATCGAGTCCGAGCCGCGGATCGCGCGCAGCACCGCCGCAGCGCCCGAGGCAGACTCGGTCCGGCCGGCCTGCGCCTCGAGATCGACCGCGATGGCCGAGATCTTGATGCCCTCGTTGACGATGTCGGTCTCGATGCCGCCCGGCACGTCGACCCCCGGGGGCAGATCGTCGAAGGCGTGGTGGAGCGCGATCACCCGCCAGGTGTTGTCGAAGACCGGTGCGCCGGAGCTGCCGCCCTCGGTGTCGGAGGTGTAGTGGAGCAGCTGCGGGTCGAAATCGAGCACCCGATTGTCCTGGAGCGAGACCCGCTTCGGCCGCCCGCCCGGGTGGTGGATCACGTTGGCCCGCTCGCCCTTCTCGGCAGTGAAGACGGCGCGGCGGAGCTCGATCGTGCCCCAGCGCTGGTCGGCCGCACCGATGAGGCGCACGAAGGTGTAGTCGAGCCCGCCGATCGCGGGGCTGGTGACGAAGAGCCCGGCCGGGTCGAGGCGGAACACCTCGCCGGGCTCGGCCGTGCCGTCCGGCCCGTCGCGGAAGCCGAACTGCACCTCGGCGCGGCGCGAAACCTCGACGGAGTTCAGCACGTGGTTGTTGGTGAGCAAGAGGTTGGGCGCGATGAGGAAGCCCGTGCCGACCCAGGTGCCGCTGATGCCGCGGAAGTCGATGCCGCCGGTGCGGATGCGGGCGACCGCGCGGGCGAGGCGCCCACCCTCCTCGAGAAACGCGACGGGCAGCGAATTGTCGACGCCGATCTGCGCCTCGAACTGGTTGGGCAGGCCGGCCCGGCGGCGTCGGAACTCGCGCCAGGCCTTGAGGAAGCGCGTGGGCTCGGCGATGCCGACAAGCCCTGCCGCCTCGGTCCGGGCCGCAAGCGCGCCGGGCTTGCGGAGAAGCGGCGGCTGCGCGGCCGCCAACGCGACATCCCCTGCACCGGGAACCCCGGCCCCGAGCTCGGTCGCGTCGCCGAGATCCTCGTCCGAGACCGCCTCGAAGCCCATCCGCTCGACGCCTGCCTCACCGAGATAGGCCTCGATCCCGTCGGCGATCGCCTCGGCGATGCGCGGCAGATAGCGGGCATCGTTGAGGAGCCGCTGCTCCTCGGCGGGGTCGGTGAGGAAGCTCACCTCGAGGAGGCAGGCAGCGGTCTCGGCGGCGTGGCGGTCGGGCCGGATCACGCCGAAACTCGCGCTCTTGACGCCCCGGTCGCGGAGCCCCGTGGCACGCTGCACCGAGCCCTGGATATCCTCCGCGAGCGCCTTCGAGGCGGCCGAGGCGTTGGTGTGGTGGAAGGTCTCGGTGCCCTGCACCGAGGGGACATTGAACCCGTTGAAGTGGATCGAGACGAAGGCCTCGGCGGCGTTGTCGCGGGCCACCTGCGCGCGCTTGGCGAGGCTGAGGTTGCGGTCGCTCTTGCGGGTCATCATCACGCGGTGCCCGCGCGCCTCGAGCTCGGCCTCGGCCAGGAGCCCGAGCTCGAGCGTCAGCGTTTTCTCGAGCGTGCCGGCGGGGCCGGTCGCGTTGTTGGGGCTTGAGCCGCCGATCTCGGTGTCGCCGCCATGGCCGGGATCGAGCGCGACGACCCGGCCCGCGCGCTCGGCGCCGATGCGGCCGCCCCTGCCGCCCTGGGCCGGGGCGCTCTCGACCCGGGTGCCGCGGGCGCCCTCGATCGCTTCGGCGAAGCGCTGCGCGACGCGACCATAGCCCTTGCTCGTGCCGTGGATCTCGTCGGCCCAGTCCCCGCGCCGCGGCAGCGTGCCCCGGCAGTCGACCACCAGCACGCCGGGATGCGCGGCGGCCAGATCGTCCAGCATGCCGTAGAGCGCATCGATCAGGATCGTCAGCACCTCGCGCTGCAGCTCGGGCGCCTCGATCTTCATGTCGCGGAGCGGCGCGCCGAGATAGCTGTCGGGCCCGGTCCAGATCGGATCGCGCGCATCGTCCGCGGCGCCGGCAAACGGGATGTCGTAGCCATGCACGAGGATCGGCAGCGCGCCGAGGCCCTGGATCCCGCGCACCTCGCGGATCATCGTCTCGTAGGCGCCGCGCAGGAAGTCCATCTTCTCGCGGAGGCCTGTGCGGTTGATCAGCTGCGCGGCCGACTGGTTGCCCGTGCGCTCGAGCAGCAGGCGCTGGATCTCGGGATTGCCGTCGCGGTCCTCGCCGATCACGTCATTGCCGGCGGCCGAGAAGAGGAACGCCTCGACCCGGTCCTTGAGCTCGCTGAGGGTGCGGCGGTACTCGCCGTCCTCGATGATCTCCTCGGCGGTCGCGCCCGCCGCCCCGAGGCTGCGGATCGTGTAGGCATCGGACAGGTTGTCGATCACGTCGTCGAGGAGGATCGGGAACTGGAACCAGCTGTCGCCCTCGGAGACCAGCACCGGCCGGGTGTCGCCCCGGGCGAGGCGCCGGTCGAAGCGGTTGCGCCGGCGCATCCGCGACCAGAAATTGCCGATCGCGAGGCCGCTCTCGACGCGCAGCGCCTCGGGCGCGATGTCGACGGTCGCGGGATCGGGCATCAGCACCGGCCGGAAGGCGTGGGTCGCGCCGGGCGCTGCCTTGAAGTACTGCCGCAGCGCGCTCTCCGGGGTCTCCGGATCGGTTGCCAGGCGCTCGAGGTCTTGGAAGGAAATCTTTGAGGTCATGGGGAAATCCTGCACGTGATTCGGTTGATTCGAAGTTAAGCCGAATTGCGCCCAACTCGCAGGATGCAAAAGTCACACTTTGCCGGATCGATCGCCCGGATCGCGTCAAATCGGGGGGCTGGCAGGGCGACGGGCGCTCGGTCAGCCCCCGGCATTCGGGAAGAAGAGCTGCTGGCCTTCGACCCGGTAGGAGGCGATCGCCGCTTGCCCCTCGGCCGAGAGCACCCAGTCGACGAAGCGCCGGGCGGGCTCGGCCTTCACCGAGGGGTGGCGCTCAGGGTTCACCGGGATGATGCCGTACTGGTTGAACAGCCGGACATCGCCCTCCACCAGGATCCGGTGACCGGCCTTGTTGGCGAAGGCGATCCAGGTCGCCCTGTCGGTGAGCACATAGGCGCCCATGGCGATCCCGGCATTGAGCGTCGCGCCCATGCCGGAGCCCATCTCGCGGTACCATCCGCCCGAGGCGGCGGCGATCTCGATCGCGGTCTCGCGCCAGAGGCGGAGCTCGGCCTTGTGGGTGCCGCTGTCATCGCCACGGGAGGCGAAGAGCGCGCCCGCCTCGGCGATCGCGGTCAGTGCGTCGACGGCGTCGGCCATGCCTGCGACGCCGGCGGGGTCCTCGGCAGGGCCGACGAGGACGAAGTCGTTGTACATCACGTCGTGACGGGCGAGGCCGTGGCCCTCGGCGACAAAGCGCTCCTCCGCGGCGGTGGCGTGGACCAACAGCACGTCCCCGTCGCCATTGGCCGCATTGCGGATCGCCTGGCCGGTGCCGACGGCGACGACGCGGACCTCGATGCCGGTCTCGGCCTCGAAGGCGGGCAGGATGTGGTCGAAGAGCCCGGAGTTCTGCGTCGAGGTGGTCGACTGGACGACGATGAAGGGCTCGGCGGCGGCGCCGGTCGCGAGCCCGAGGACGAGGGCGGCAAGGCAAAGGAGGCGTCGGATCATCGGCAGGTCTCCCTGTGGATCACCGCCCGGCCGTCAGGGCGAGATGCAGGCGGCCCTCGAGCCAGGCCCGGGCGGCAGGCGACTGCGGCGCGCGGAGCACCTCGGCCGCCGGTCCCGCCTCGGCGACGCGCCCGGCCTCGAGGAAGATCACATCATCGCCCATGCGCCGCGCCTGGCCTGCGTCATGGGTCACCATCACCAGCGTGACGCCCGCGGCATGGGCCTCGGCCAGGAGCGCCTCGATCGCCTGGGTCGAAGCCGGATCGAGGCTCGCGGTCGGCTCGTCGAGGAACAGAACCTCCGGCGCGCAGGCGAGCGCCCGGGCGACCGCGAGGCGCTGCTGCTCGCCGACCGACAGGACCCGCGCGGGCCGGGCGGCCAGCTCCTTGAGCCGTGCGCGGGCGAGAGCCTCCTGGATGCGCGCATGTCGGTTGGGATCGGCAACACCCCGGACCCGGAGCGCGAACCGCAGATTGGCGAGCACCGAGCGGCGCAGCATCACCGGCCGCTGGAACACCATCGCCTGGGCGCGCCGCCCCTGGCGGTCGAGCGGGCGGCCCTGCCACAGCACCTCGCCCTCGGTTGGCCGGATCAGCCCGTGGAGCAGGCGCAGCAGCAGGCTCTTGCCCGCGCCGTTCGCTCCCATCACCACCGTGCGGCGGCCGGCGCGGATCGAAAGGTCGACGCCGTCGATCAGCCGGCGCCCGCCCGCCTCGACGCCGAGCCCGCGGGTCTCGAGCACTGCCGGCCCCCGCGCCTCGGCCTGTGCCGCACGGCAGGCGGCGATATCGGCCACCGTGTCACGCATAGGCCGCCCTCGCTGCCGAGGCCCGCACCGTCATCACCGCCGCGTTGACCACCACCGCGATCGCCAGCAGCACGACGCCGAGCGCGAGCGCGAGCTCGAGATTGCCCTTGGAGGTCTCGAGCGCGATCGAGGTCGTCATCACGCGCGTCACGTGGTTGATGTTGCCGCCCACGATGATCACCGCGCCCACCTCGGCGATCCCCCGGCCGAAGCCCGCGAGCGCCACGGTGAGGAGGCTGTAGCGCGCATCCCAGAGAAGCGCCGCCACCCGGTCGACCGGGCCGACGCCGAAGGAGGCGAACTGCTCGGCGTATTCCCGGTTGAGGTCCTCGACCACCTGCTTGGTCAGCGCCGCCACGATGGGCGTCACAAGGATCGTCTGCGCGATGATCATCGCGGTCGGCGTGTAGAGAAGCCCGAGCACCCCGAGCGGACCCGAAGCCGAGAGCATCAGATAGACCGCGAGACCCACCACCACAGGCGGCAGGCCCATCAGCGCGTTGAGCATCACGGTGATCAGCGGCCGTCCGGGGAAGCGGAACGCCCCCACCACCGCGCCGAGCGGCAGCCCGATCGCGCAGGCGATAGCGACCGCGATCAGGGTCACGCGGAGCGAGAGCCCGATGATCTCGAGCAGATCGGCGTCGGCGGCGAGGATCAGCCCGATCGCGCGGCCGAGGATCGCTCCGAATGCGTCCATTCCTGCATTTTCTCCCTTGCTCGGGAAAGAATACAGGGCATGCGAGCCGAATCCACCATTTCGCCTGGTCCAAAGGGTCGCAGACGGCGGATCGCGACCGCCGCACGAGGCGCCCGGCCGGTACCGCGCCAGCGCGCCATCGCCGGGAATCACTGGCTCCGGGTCTCACGATCGCAAACCAGGTCAACGGCACTCGACGCCCGCCCCAGCGACCGAGGCGACCGCGCCGCCAGGACGCGCAGATACGCCGTCCCGTGACGGGGAAACGGGGCGAGGAAACGTGGCGGGGAAACACCGACCGATCCCGCTCGGTCGGCGATCCGCAACTTCCGACAGACCGATGGCGCGTCATGAAAATTCAACGCAGCAAAGCCGCCACCTGACGTGGGTTCCATGTTAGAGAATCGCCTTACGGGTGGCGGCCGGATTATCGGCGCGCCCCATCCGGTATGAGAAACAATCACCCGAGGGCACGCAAATGACGGATGAAACCACCAACGTCGAGCCGACCGGCGAGTCGACCTCCGCGCAGTTCCACCAGGTCATTGTCGTCGACGAAGAGGGCAAGCAAACCGGCGAGATCAGCGGCGCCCTCGCCAATCTCGCGCTCGGCGGAAATGGCACCCAAGGCGATTTGATGCTGCTCGATCCCGAAGGCGAGCAGACCATCCATATCAATGGCGGGACCGGCGATGTCTGGCTCGGCGGTGGCGGCGAGGACGGCGATGTCTGGATCCGCACCAATGAGGGCAATGTCTCGATCCATCTCGACGGCGAGACCGGCGACATCATCGTCGGCGGCGGCGGCCAGGACGGCGATCTGCGCGTGATGAACAAGGACGACCAGATGACCATCCATCTGGACGGCATGTTCGCGGATGCCCGTCTCGGCGGCAACGGCCAGGACGGCGACCTGCAGCTCCTGACCCAGGAGGGCGACGTCGCCATCAACATGATGGGCGAAACCGCCGATGTGATGATCGGTGGCGCCGGCCAGGGCGGCGATCTGCAGCTCCTCTCGGACGAGGGCGATCTGCGCGTGGTGATCAACGCCACCAACGCCAACATCGCCTGCGGCGCGGCCGGCCAGGCGGGCGACCTGATCCTAAACGACGTCGAGGGCAACCCGGTCATCCATCTCGACGCCGCCGACGGCAAGATCCGCATCAAGGGCGCCGAGGTGCCGACCGCGGACCACGTCTTTGAACCGGATTACGATCTGCCGGCACTGACGGATGTCGCGGCGCATATCGGTGCCCGTGGGCACCTTCCGGGTGTGCCCTCGGCCAGCGAGATGCGCAGCCGCGGCGTCGATCTCGTCGAGATGAACGCCACGCTGCTGGCAAAGATCGAGGAGCTGACGCTCTACATCCTCGAGCAGGACAAGCGCATCGCCCGCCTCGAGGGCAAGCGCGACGCCTGACCAACCGATGACCGGCGGGCGGCCAAGGTCGCCCGCAGGCAAGAGTGAACGACAAGACATTGTCCAATTTGGCGATGTCTGTTAATCACGTGTTATAAGCAACTTTACCAAGGATAACAGTCATGAAGTACCTCGACGACGCTATGAAAGTAAAAGACCCCAAGGTTAAGGCCAGGGCCAAACAACTGAAGGCCGAAGCGACCAAAGCCAAGGATCCCAATGCGGTTCTGTCGGTGATGAAAAAGCTGAAGGCGTTTCAGAAGGACCTGACCAAGGTCAAGGATGACACCAAGAACATCGAAGCGGCGATCCAAAAGGATACGTCGAAACCGATGAAGGTCAAACTTTCCAAATCGTAGTCAAATAAACAGAGTTTACGGAAAAAGGAGAAGTTCAATGGGTGGCGCAGGAGCCGCACTCGCGGCAAACACCAAGATCGAACTGGACGGCAACAAGCTCATCAACGATGTGGTAACGATGCTGTCGAACGCACAGGGCTCGCAGACCGGCGCGGGCTCGTCGAAGCCGTTCAGCATGCCCGCACCCAAGGGCGTCAACGTCAAGTCGATCAAGACGGCGCCGGGCGGCGGCAAGCTGACGACGAGCTATTCCGGCACGATCTGGACCCCGTTAGGCGACAAGGAGTACGGCAAGACCGTGCTGTTCTCGCAGGTCCAGTACACGGTCTGCTCCTGGGACAATCTCGACGAGAAGCTCATCCGCAACCTCGTGGCGAGCTGCTCGATCGTGAACAAGGGCTTCGCCGGCTCGGCCGCGCAGATCACCGCGAAGCGTCAGATCAATGTCGAGACGGTGCGCGGGTCGATCAACCCGAGCGGCACCGTGACCTTCGACTTCACGCTGATCACCAAGACGCTCGGCATCACCTCCGACACCGACAGCACGACGCATATGTACCGCATCAACGGTACCAAATGCGCGATGTCGAAGTCCTGACAGGCTGACCGAGAGAGCCTGATCCAGCGCAACGAAGGGCCCGCGGCGACCGTGCCGCGGGCCTTTTTCCGTATCGGCCCGGGTGGGCCTCGCGGGCGCGGCGCAGGAGCCCCCGCGCCGCCCGCTCACTGTCAGACCAGTGCGAAGTCCTCGCCGTCGAGCTCGAGCCCGGCCCGGACCGTCGCGACCTCCTCGGCCGCAGTTCCCCCGGCGCCGTCGGCGTCATAGGCGATGACGCCGGTGCCGCGGTCATGGGCGAGGAGCCCGCCGGCAAAGCTCGCCACGCCGTCGGCCACGGTCACATCGGTGAGATCCGCACCAACGAGCGCGGAGAACGCAGCGCTGTCGAGCTGGATGGTGTCGAGATCCACCTGGAAGTCGACGATCCGGTCGGCGTTGGCACTGCCGAAATGGGCGAAGAAGAAGTCGTCCGCGCCCTCGCCGCCGATCAGCCGGTCGCGGTCGAGCCCGCCCTCGATCAGATCGTTGCCGCCATTGCCGCGCACGAGATCCTCGCCCGAGCCGCCATCGAGCGTGTCGTCGCCCTCATGGCCGGTGAGCGTGTCATTGCCCGCATCGCCCGTGATCTCGTCCGCGCCGGAGCCGCCGCCGAGCCGGTCGTCACCCGACCCGCCGCCGACCGTGTCGTCGCCATCGCCCGCGGTGAGCGTGTCGTTGCCCGCGCCGCCGAGGAGCTCGTCCTCGCCGTCATGGCCCATGCCGCGGTCGTTGCCCTCGCCGCCGATGATGACATCGTCGCCCCCGTTGCCGCGGAGCTGGTCGTTGCCCGAGCCGCCGCTCAGGATGTCCTCGCCGTCATGGCCGGTGAGCGTGTCGTTGCCGGCGTCGCCCGAGAGCTCGTCATTGCCCGAGCCGCCGCCGAGCCGGTCGTCGCCCGAGCCGCCCTCCAGCGTGTCATCGCCCGCATCTCCGGTGATCGTGTCGTTGCCCGCGCCGCCCGAGAGCTCGTCATTGCCCGAGCCGCCGCGGATGCGGTCGTCGCCGTCCTCGCCCGCGATCGCGTCGTCGCCGGCATTGCCGATCAGCGTGTCGTTGCCCGCGCCGCCATCGATATCGTCATTGCCGGCGCGGCCCTTGACCATGTCGTCGCCGTCATCTGCGAGCAGCATGTTGTCGCCGTCGGAGCCGATCAGCGTCTCCGAGGCGGTGCTGCCGGTGCCGTCGATATCGCCGGCCTCGCGCATCAGGATCAGCACCTCGGCATGGTTGGCAATCTCGTAGCTGACCACCGAGCGGATGGTGTCGATGCCGCCATCCTCGCCCTCGGCGACCACGTCGAGCTCGTGATCGACCCAGTAGCGATCGTCGCCATCGCCGCCGATCATGATGTCGGCGTCCTCCTCGCCGTCGAGGCGATCGTCGCCGGCGGCTCCGACGAGGGTGTCGACGCCGCCCGCGCCGGTCATGTGGTCGTTGCCACCGAGGCCCATGATGAGCTCCCCGGCCTCGGTGCCCCGCAGCCGGTTGTCGTCGTCGTCGCCGACGATCTCGGGGGCGTCGTCCTCGACGGTGTCGTCGTCGACGGTGTCGTCGTCGACGGGGTCGTCGTCCCCGGTCTCGTCGTCTTCCTCGCCGGTATCGTCATCGGCGGGGTCGTCGTCCCCGGTCTCGTCGTCTTCCTCACCTGCGTCGTCGTCGACGGGGTCGTCGTCCCCGGTCTCGTCGTCTTCCTCAGCGGTATCGTCATCGACGGGGTCGTCGTCCCCGGTCTCGTCGTCTTCCTCGCCGGTGTCGTCAT
>CAYORO010000004.1:0-60381 GCA_964406355.1 uncultured Limibaculum sp. | reverse complement strand
CCATGCTCGGAGAACGCCGTTCGGGAAATTCCACCAGAACCGAGACACGACCATGTCGAACGCGGCCGGACTTACTTCGAGCGAGGGTCGGTCGTTCTCGGCGAGGTCACCGAGCATTGCGCCGAGGCGCATTGCATCGGAGGGCGAGTCTACCGGGTCGAGTTGTCGTTGTCGCGGGGCAGGCTCGCCGGCGACTGCACCTGTCCGGCGGTCGACGAGTTCGGGCCATGCAAGCACATGGCTGCAGTGGCGCTGGCGGTCATGGCGGGCCGGAGCGCTTACAAGCCCAGCCGCGAGGCTGGCGCGGATCTCGGAGCTTGAGACTTTGCGTCTACACCTGCTCCATATGGACAAAGTAGACTTGGTCGACTTGGTGTTCAGCCTGACATCTGAGGAAGAGTTGCTCCACCTGATCTACGATGACTGATCTATCAGGATTTTTGAGCACGCCGTCTGGAAAATCTAATAATGATTGGAACATATTCGCGTGGGGATTTGTGGAAATCGCAGGATTTCGTCATTTTAGATCCTACGGTGGCTATCAATGTAATTTTATATTTAGCAGATAATAGTCATATCGTGTGACAGCCGCGCGCATTTCGTCGAGGTAGGTGTAACGGTTGTAAATTGCCGCTATGCCACTCAGAACGCCTGACTTGTGGTTAAGCAGCTTCTCAGTGACATGGATTTGGATGCCAAGGCTCGCCAGTGTCGACGCGAACGTCCGGCGCAAATCATGAAGGGTGTACGGCGCCACATCACCCAGCGGTTCATCGAGCTGACGCTTCGATTTGGCCCAGCCGTTGAACACGGACCCGTTCTTGTTGCGCGAAGGAAATAGAAGCGGGCCGAGATTGGGCACACCAGCCAGAACCTTGGCAGTGTGATCGCCATACGGAATGCTGTGCGTGTGACCGTTCTTCGTAACGCGGGCCGGAAACGTGATGATCCGATCGTCCCGGTCGATCCAATCCCATTCCAAACGCACGACTTCTCCGCGCCGCTGCCCCGTCAGGAGCAGGAGCGACACGAGCGGGCCGAACGGGTAAGGGAACGCCAGCGCGGCTTCATAGACCGTCTTGAGCTCGGCTTCCGACAGTACTCGCTCTCGCGAGGGGCGTAGACTGGGCATTTGCATGCCCGCCATGGGGCTCGCCTCGAGCAGCTGTTCCTGGACCGCCCAATTGAGCAACGTCCGGAGCGCGACATAGGCATGGTTCTGCTCGGAGGGCGTGTGAGAGAGCTTTCCAAGGCGGGTCTGAATATCGCGGCGAGTGATATCGGCAAGGAGCTTCTGGCCGTATCGAAAATGCCGATCGAGCCTAGCTCGATAGTCCTCGACAGTTCGGGGTCGTGTACTTTGCGCCTTGGCCGTGAGAAAGTGTGCGCGCGCTTCAGCGAAGGTGACCGTCCTGACTTTGTCTTCCGCGATGCCGAGCGTGCGCTCTGCCAACATCCGCCTCGCTTCGCCGCGCGCCTCCTTCAGCGAAATCGTCGGGTAACGGCCGACAGTGGTGCGCCGCCGTTCCGGTCCATGCACCAGCACAAAGGTCTTCGCTCCACCCGGCGAGACACGCACCCCGAAGCCCGGCAGAGACTTGTCCCAGTAGGTGATCTGACCCCGCGCCAGTGGTTGGAGCGCGCGGATCGTCGGGTCGGAGAGAGCGACGCTGGGCATCAGTCTAGGCTCTTTCTAGGCTCTCAAAATGGCGGTGTTGAGGCATTCCGGCATGTTCAGTCATGCTCAGCATACCCCAGTTTCTTGAATTTTTTCAATATGTAATGCGTCTGAATGAGAAGCTATGCGTCGATATCGGCGCGGACTCTGACTCCGTCGGTCCTGGTTCGAATCCAGGTTCCCCAGCCAGAAAACTCAGTCTTTCTAATCGTTTGCGCGACATCCGACAGCGCATAAGGCTATCGCCGCATTGGTCTTGTGCGCCGATTTATGCGGTGCTTTGGCGATGGGATCACTTCCGGCTATGGTGGGAGAAGCGCCGGCTGAAAGGTCATGAGACCACTTGGGCAGGGGACCGGGGGCCACGTCACTGGGTGCAGTCACTGGGTGCATCGCATGTCTGAGTGAAGTCGGTCGGAGAGCAAGCGCTGCCGTACTATCCGAAGCGCTGGCGGGGTGATTGGCACAATCGCTTTCGTGGTCTGCTCGCTTTGACCCAAGCAAAGCATCGCCCTGTCGGTGATCCCCGCCGCCCGGGCTGCGAGCGGACTGTGGGTGACGCGCCCGTGCCGGATGGCGGGCCGATCGCGATGATCGTCCAGCGGCCTTCCTTTGAGACCCAGAAAAAGCTGGCCGGCGCCCGGGCGCACGGGGTTAGACTGGGGGCGGAAGAACGGCCCGGAGATGCGCCGCGAGTGGAGGACGTCGTCCGATGACGGACAGAGCGCGGTGTGGTCCAGGGTATGCAAGCCCGACGGAGGCAGTCGGAGCGCCTCGGGAGACCCTGCTCTACACGATCGCAATCTACACCGGCACGGGCATCCAGAAGCCGGACTACCTCGCGACTGTGGATGCGGACCCAGACAGCCCGACCTACAGTCAAGTCATCCATCGGCTCGAGATGCCGGGAATTGGCGACGAACTGCACCACATGGGCTGGAACGCCTGTTCCTCCTGTCACGGCGACACCGCGATGTCGCGCAAATTCTTGCTGGTGCCCGGCGTTCGGTCGAACAACATCCATGTCGTCGACACCGCGACCGACCCGCGCGCGCCACGCCTCCACAAGGTGATCGACGGCGCCGAGATCAAGCGCCGGGCAAATCTGTCAGGCCCCCACACGGTGCACTGCCTCGGCTCCGAGATCATCATCTCGTTCCTCGGCGATGCCATGGGCGAGGCTCCGGGCGGTTATCTGCATCTCGACAAGGACTTCGAGATCATTGGTCGCTGGGACCGTTCGATGGGAGACATCCCGTTCAGCTATGACTTCTGGTACCAGCCGCGCCACAATGTCATGGTGAGTTCTGAGTGGGCAGCGCCCAACACCTTCATGCCCGGCTTCGATCTCGAAGAAGTTGGCCATCTGAAGTATGGCCGCCGCCTGCATATCTGGGACTTCGAGAAGCGCGTGCCCGTCGAGACCATGTACCTGGGCGAGGACGGGCTGATTCCGCTCGAGGTGAAGTTCCACCACGATCCCGACAGCACGCACGGCTTCTGCGGCGCGGCGCTCAGCGCCAACGTCATCCATTTCTGGAAGAACGGCGGCGGCAAGTGGGAGTGGGAGAAGGTCATCGATATCGGCAACGAACCGCATCCCGAATGGCCGATCCCGGTGCCCGGCGTGATGTCGGCCATTCTCGTCTCGATGGATGACAGGTATCTCTACCTCAACAACTGGCTTCACGGCGACATGCGCCAGTACGACATCACGGACCCGCACAATCCGAAGCTCACAGGGCAGGTATGGATCGGCGGGCTGCTCGGCCGCGCCCCCCAAGTCAATGGCGTTACAATCGCCGGCGGACCTCAGATGTTCCAGCTCTCGCTCGATGGGCGGCGGATGTATGTCACCACATCGCTCTTCTCGACTTGGGACAACCAGTTCTATCCTGAGATCCGCACCCGCGGCGGCGCGATGGTGATGATCGACTGCGACGTGGAGAACGGCGGCATGAGCATCAACCGCGACTTCATCGTTGACTTCGGCCAGGAGCCGAACGGACCCAGCCGGTGCCACGAGACCCGCTATCCGGGCGGTGACTGCACAAGCGATATCTGGCTGTGAGCGAGACCCGCCGCATCTCAATCGCCAACCGGGGCGGGACGACCTATGTGGTCGACGCCGGTCGTCCCCTGCTCGAGACGCTGCGAGAACAGGGGGTCGATCTCCCCTATGGTTGCCGGTATGGCGGCTGCATCACCTGCGCGGCCAAGCTGACCGCCGGCGAGGTGGATCAGCGCCGGCAGGTGGCGCTCAACAACCGACAGATCACGAACGGCTATGTTGTGCTCTGCGTCGCGCGCCCGGTCTCGGATTGTACCCTCGAGATCGGTGTCGAGAGCCACGACAAGCTGTACCGAAATCCGTTCCTCGATCCGCTCCAACCGCATGAGCTGAAGGCGGATATCGCCACGCCCAAGGAGGACTAGATGCCAGAGGCCGATATCGACCGCCTCTACGAGTACCCGCCGGAGTACATCGCCGAGATCCTGCGATCGGTGAAGTCCATTGCCATGGTCGGCGCAAGTGGCGACAAGACAAAGTTCAGCTACGGTGTCCTCAGGGTGTTGCACGAGACGGGCTACGACATGATCCCGGTCAACCCCAACCCGAAACTGACGGAGATCCGCGGCATCCCTGTCTATCACTCACTGGCAGAGATCGATCGACCGGTCGACATGGTCGAGGTGTTCCGCCCCAAGGAAGAGTTCTACGCCATCGCGGAGCAGGCCATCGCCATCGGCGCCAAGGTGCTTTGGGGGCAGATGGGGGTCTATGACGACCGTGCGGCCCGGTTGGCCGAGGACGCGGGGCTCAAGGTCGTGATGGACCGGTGCCCGAAGATCGAGCTCTTTCGCCCATTCTGGAAGCCGCGCCTCGATCTGGCCATCTGACGGGCCACGCACAAGAAACCCGGGGCGCGCCGACGCAGATGCCCCAAGCTGGGAGGTCCGATCCATGGCATATGAGGGCGAAAAGTCTGCCGCCGACCTTGTGACGCGCGCCGATGATGCCGGCGTCGCAATCCTCACCCTGAACGCGCCGAAATCGATCAACGCGCTGTCGGAGGCGATGCTGGCTGCGCTGTCTGCGATGCTGGATCAGATTGCCGAGGACCGCTCGGTAAAGGCGGTGATCTTGCGAAGCGCGGGCGACCATTTCTGCGCCGGGCATAACCTCAAGGAAATGACCGCACGCCGCGGCGATGCCGATGGGGGGTTCAAGTACTTTCAGGATCTCTTCGCGACCTGCTCCGCGATGATGCTGCGCGTTGTGCGCTTGCCCCAGCCGGTGATCGCCGAGGTCAAGGGGATCGCGACGGCCGCCGGGTGCCAGCTCGTCGCCTCCTGCGATCTGGCAGTGGCGTCGGAGGATGCGCGCTTCGCCACCTCGGGCGTCAATATCGGGCTCTTCTGCTCGACGCCGATGGTCGCCCTCAGCCGCAATGTCTCGCGCAAACATGCGATGGAGATGCTGTTGCTCGGCGAGTTCCTGCCGGCCGGGCGGGTCGCCGAGATGGGGCTCGTCAACCGTGTCGTGCCGCGCGCTGAGCTCGAGGACGTCTCGATGGGATTGGCACGCCTCATCGCCGACAAGTCCCCCGCCGCGATCAAGACCGGCAAGCGCGCCTTCTATGCGCAGGCAGAGATGGCGCTCGAGGATGCCTATGCCTATGCCGGTCGCGTGATGGCCGAGAACATGATGGCGCGCGATGCCGAGGCCGGGATCGGAGCCTTCACCCGCAAGGAGCAGATGCCGGACTGGACCGGCGAATGATCTACGACGGTCCCGAGCTTGCCCGCTGCGAGGCCAACCACGCCGCGCTCTCCCCCGTCTCGTTCCTGAAACGGGTCGAGCGTGTGCATCCCGAACTTCCGGCGCAGATCCATGGCTCGATCCGGAGGAACTGGGGCGAGGTGGCAGAGCGCTGCAGGCGGCTGGCCTCGGCGCTTGCGCGGCGCGGGATCGGCAAGGGCGACACCGTCGCGCTGGTCGCACCCAACATCCCCGAAGCGCTGGAATGTGCGCTGGCCGTCCCGATGCTGGGCGCGGTGCTGAATGCAAACAACGTCCGCCTCGACGCCGGTACGATCGCCTACATCCTCGAGCATGGCGAGGCGAAGGTCGTGCTGGTCGACACAGAGTATTCGGCGATGGTGGCAGAGGCTGCGGGCCGGGCCGACCGCGATCTGCTGATCGTCGATATCGAGGACCGGGAAGGCCCTGCTGGCGACAGGATCGGCGCGCTCACCTACGAGGATCTCCTGGCCGAGGGCGACCCCGGCTTTGCCTACCCTCTCCCCGGCGACGAATGGGACGCCCTCGCGCTCAACTACACCTCGGGCACCACGGGCCATCCCAAGGGCGTCGTCTACTCGCACCGAGGCGCCTGGATCAACGCGGTCAACAACGTCGTCACCTGGGAGATGCCGCACCACCCCGTCTACCTCTGGACGCTGCCGCTTTTCCACTGCAACGGCTGGTGCTTCCCCTGGACGATCACGCTGCTCGCAGGCACCCATGTTTTCCTGCGCGCGCCGCGGGCCCGGGCGATCTACAACGCCTTCGCCGATCACGGGGTCACCCATCTCTGTGGCGCGCCGATCGTCATGTCGATGATCGCGGGCGCACCGGCCGAGGAGCGGCGCGAGTTCCCGCAGGCGATCCGGATGATGACCGCCGCGGCGCCGCCGCCCGCGAGCGTGATCGCCGCAATGGAGGCGATGGGCATCTCCGTCACCCATGTCTACGGGCTGACCGAGGTCTATGGGCCGGCGGTGGTCTGCGCCGAGAAGCCGTCCTGGCACGATCTGCCGATCGAGGATCGGGCGCGGCTCAAGTCGCGGCAGGGGGTGGCCTATGAGCTCGAGGAGGACGTCCTCGTCCTGGACCGCGAGACCGGACGGCCCGTGCCGTGGGACGGCGATACGCTGGGCGAGGTCTGCTTCCGCGGCAACATCGTCATGAAGGGATACCTCAAGCAGCCGGACGAGACCGCCGAGGCCTTTCGCGACGGCTGGTTCTGGTCCGGGGACATCGCTGTCCAGCACCCAGACGGCTATATCGAGATCCGTGACCGCGCGAAGGACATCATCATCTCCGGCGGCGAGAACATCTCGTCTATCGAGGTCGAGAAGGCGATCTACTCCCATCCCGCGGTGAGCCTGGTGGCCGTGGTGGCCATGCCCGACGAGACCTGGGGCGAGGTGCCCTGCGCCTTCGTCGAGCTGGCCGATGGTGCAACGGCGACACCGGACGACCTGCTCGAGCATGCTCGCGGAAGACTGGCCGGGTTCCAGCGCCCCAAGAAGATCGTCTTGTGCAGCCTCCCCAAGACCGCCACCGGGAAGATCAGGAAGACCGAGCTTCGAGACCTCGCCCGGGCGCACAAGGACCTCGGTGCCGAGACCACATCTGGCGCCCTTGAGTGATCGACGGCTCGGGGTCTCCGAGCCGCACGCACATTGCCTCACTCAGCCTCGGCCGTCGGTCAGCACGCCTCACCGGACACTCCGGGAGCGCCCAACGTGGATCGCTTCAGAGCAAGCCGTCGGGCAGTTTCTGCTCCGCCGCAGAGTTGGCCCGTCGGAAGATGAACGTCACCAGGGTCGCCGTGATCACGATGAACAGTGAATAGAGCGCTGGCACCGCCATGTAGCTCTGTGCCTCGTCGCCCGCGAAGGTGAATGCGATGATCGCAACTGCGAGAGGGCCGTTCTGAATGCCCGTTTCCAATCCAACAGTGCGCGCGTTGCGCGGATGCAGCCTCAAGGCACGCGCAAAAGCGTAGCCGATTGCAATGCCGAACAGGCCGAGGCCGATGGCGGCCACGTAGGTCGCCGACGTTGTCGTAAGGAGAAACTGCCAGTTCCGCGGGATCCAGCTGATCGCGATGAAGCCAATAAAGAACAGTGCCAGGGTCGACCCCAGGAACTCGGCCACTGCTCCTATATTGGCGCTCAGCATGCGCAGGATCATCCCAATCGCCACGGGCACCAGAAGCAGGACCAGGGTGATAATGATGTTCTCTCTCGGGATCTGCAGATCCAGCGCGCTTGCATAGACCACGAGGATGATCGGGATCAGCACGACGCCGAAGATTGTGGAGGCCACCGTCATCAGCACCGATAGGGCCAGGTTGCCCTTGGAAAAATAGGTGAAGATGTTCGAGGTCGTGCCGCCCGGCATGCACGCCATGATGAGCACGCCGACCGCAATCGCTTCGGTGAGCGGCAGCAGCGCGATCAGCACGGTGCCGACGACCGGCATGATCCCGTACTGGCTGACCACGCCGATGGCCAGTCCCTGCGGTCTCTTCAACGCGAGCAGGAAGTCCCGCGGGGTCAGGGAGGCGCCCATGCCCAGCATGATGGCGAAGATCATCAGCGCCAGAAGCGCCTGTTCGAAGGGACCCACCATGACGCGTCACGCGGCCCGCGACGCGGCGCGCAGGTCCTTCCGCAGGATCTTGCCGACATTGGATTTCGGCAGATCGTCGCGGAACTCCACCTGCTTGGGAACCTTGTAGGCAGTCAGATGCTCCTTGCAGTAGGCGCGCACGGCCGCCATGTCGAGCGCAGGGTCGGCCCGAACGATGAAGGCCTTCACCGCCTCGCCGGTCGCCCCGTCCGGGACGCCGATCACTGCCGCCTCCCGGATCGATGGATGGGCGCAAAGAACGTCTTCGACCTCGTTCGGGTAAACATTGAAGCCTGAGACGACGACCATGTCCTTCTTGCGATCGACGATGCGCACATACCCGTCCTCGTCCATGACACCGATGTCGCCGGTGAGAAACCACGCGCCGTTCATCGCCTTTGCCGTCTCCTCGGGCTTGTTCCAATAGCCTTTCATGACCTGCGGGCCGCGGACACCGATCTCGCCGGTCTCGCCCGGCTGCAGACGATTGCCGTTGTCGTCGAAACAGGCCAGATCCGTCGCGGGTACCGGGATGCCGATGGTGCCGGCCCGCGTTTTGCCCACGGGCTCGAAGGTGACGACGGGCGATGTCTCGGTCAGCCCATAGCCCTGCAGCACCTCCGCGCCCGTGATCTCGCGCCAGCGCGCAGCGACCGAGGATTGCAGCGCCATTCCGCCCGCGCCGGCAAACTTCATGTGTTTCGGGGGTGTGTCGAGGAACCAGCGCTCGTTGCAGAGCCCTTTGAACAGCGTGTTCACCCCGCTCATCCAGGTTATCTTGTAGTTCTCAAAGGCGCGCTTGAGATTGGACAACGGTCGCGGGCTCGGGATCATGATGTTGCGAGCCCCGATCCAGTAGAACGCGAGCAGGTTCACCGTGAACGCAAAGACATGGTAAAGTGGCAACGCGGTCAGAACGATTTCTTCGCCCTTTTTCAGGTCACCGCCCAAGAGCTCCATGGCCTGCTCCATATTCATCAGCAGGTTGCCATGGGTCAGCATCGCGCCCTTTGCAATGCCGGTCGTACCGCCGGTGTATTGCAGAACGGCGACGTCATCGGAGCTGATCGTTTGATGATACGCACTCACCTCCACATGGTCGTCTTCGGTGCGGCGGCGCCCGGCCTCCAGCGCGTCCGGCATCCGGATATGCGCGATCTCGACGGGTTTGATCGACCGGTCCCAGTATTTCTGCACCAGACCGACGATCCAGCGTGGCATCGACGGAAAGAACTCCGCGACCCGGGTGACGATCACATTCGGGATTGGATGGGCCTGTGTCGCGGCCGGGATCTTGTCTGCGAAGAGATCGATGATGATCAGCGCATGGGGTTCAGAGTCCTGAAACTGCTTGGCCATCTCCTCGGCCGTATAAAGCGGGTTGACGTTGACCAGCACGCATCCCGCCTTGAAGACTGCGAAGGCCGCGATTGGATAGGACAGGCAATTCGGCATCTGGACAGCCACCCGATCCCCCGGCGCCAGGCCCGCGGTCTCCCGCAGATAGGCGGCGAGCGCGTCCGACATCTCATCGATCTGGGTGAAGGTGAGCGTCCCGTTCATGCCATTCGGCAGGCAACAGGTGAACGCGCGTGCCGCTCGGTAGGTTGCAGCCGCCGAGCTGATGAGATCCGGCAGGTTGCGATAGGCTGGCGCCTCGATCTCGACCCGGACGTTTGGTCCGTAAAACGCCGTCCACGGCCGATCGGCATGGCTCACGATCGCCTCCCCCATCTCGACTTCCTGCAAGCACCCCGGCAGTTAGAGCACCAGCTTGGCTCTGAAAGACCTGTGCCTGGGATTTGCAATCAAACGCTGCGCATCGGGACTCCGAGAGCGAATTCGACGGTCAATTGCCACCTTTTCCTGTTCAGCGCGACAGTGCTCATGCAGAACACCGCGAGCGCCGGCTCTCCGCCACCAGTCAGCCGCCAGCGATACGCCCTTGCCCGGCTTGCTCTGTCAATCGGAGCGGCGATCCGCTGCGCTTGCCGAGCAGTCGTGATCGTGAGGTGAAGCGCTGCGCCAAGGCGACACCAACACCGAGGGTACAGCACCCGGCCGAGGGTCTGGCGCAGCGTCGCAAGGTCGATCACCTGCATTTTTCGACAGGCGGCGGCGTCCCCCTCATCGCCGCCGCCCCGGGCCATGATCGCCGCGACGCTTGACCCAGAGGTCAAACGCCTGCGCGATCCGCCTCCGTCTCACCGTGATCCGCAGTGACCGAGCCTCTGCGACTGCCGGAGCCTGCGCCCAGGGCGGCGCAGGCTTGAAGGGCGAGCACTCACCCCAAGTCGTCGATCACGGTGATGTCGAGCGAGACCGTCCCGAGGCTTTCGCCGCGGCCGCGTGCCTCGTCGAAGAACTCGACGTCGAAGGTGTTGACGCCATCGCCCAGGATGTCCGTCTCGCCCTCGTAGTCCACGCCCGACTGGGTCGCCTCATCGCCGAAGAGGGTGTAGGGCCCGACATTCTCGATCCGCGAGACGGACCCGTTGAGGGTCAATAGGGCGCTCTCGGTCAGGTCGAAGAGAATGTTGTCCGTGACGAAGACCGCGATCGACAGTTCCCGTCCATCGATCAGACCTCGGTCGATCTGAGCGCCGTCGCTGAGTGTGGCGATCTCGCTGTCGGTGTCGGCGTCGACCAGAACGATCCGCAGGTCCTCGGCCATCGGGGCGATGTCGTCGACGACGGTGAAGGACCGTGTGATGGTGTCGAGCAGCGTGCCCTCTGCGTCGTCTTCGCTGTAGAGCGCAAAGTCGATGCCGTTGGTCTCGCTGAACACATCCTCGTCACCGAAATAGTCCGGCTCCCCGTCGATGATGTCATCGCCGAACAGCGCGAACGGCTCGGTGTTCTGGATGATGGTGCGCTCGCCGTCGTTGAGATCCAGACTTACGCTCTCGACGAGCCCGGCAAGTTGGCTGCCCTCGCGGATGGTGGCCGCGATGGTGACGTCCTTGCCGAGGATCTGGCTGAGCGGGATCTCGGTGCCGTCGGCCTCCAGCGTGGCGATCTCGCTGTCGGTATCGGCATCGATCAGAACGACGCGCAGGTCCTCGGCCGTCGGGGCGATGTCGTCGACGACGGTGAAGGACCGCGAGACGGTGTCGAGCAGCGTGCCCCGGGCGCCGTCGGCGCTGTAGAGCTCGAATTCGATGCTGTTGGTCTCGCCGAACACATCCGCTTCGCCGAAGAAGTCCGACACCCCGTCCACGATGTCGTCGCCGAACAGCGCGTAGGGCTCGACGCTCTCAACAACGGTGCGCTCGCCGTCGTTGAGATCCAGACGCACGCTCTCGATCTCTGCCGCGAACGGGCTCTCGTCGCGGACGACCGCGGCGATGGTGACGTCCCGGCCGAGGATCAGGCTGAGCGGGATCTCGGAACCGTCGGGTCCCAGCGTGGCGATTGCGGCGTCGGTGTCCGCGTCGATCAGGGTGACCTCCAGATCCGGAATGGCCACAAGTTCCGCGACCAGCACATCGTCGAAGGCGAGGTCCGACGACGCCCAGCTGTAGAGGCCCACCGTGCCCGCCGGCAGCGTGCGGTCCTCGATCTCGGTGCCGAAGACCTTCTTGCCGTCGATATACGGCGTGATCACGCCGTCCCGAGCCTCGATCCGCCAGTGCTGGCTCTCACCCGGCGTGTAGTCGCCATAGGCCCGCGCCAGGATCGTCTCGCGCCCCTCCAAGTGACGGGTGAGCATCACGAGGCCGGTCTGCGCGTCGGCCTCGAGCTTGTAGTAGTTCTGCGGGTCGACATAGCGAAGCAGCAGGCCGATCCCGTCATCGTCGTTCGGCGTGAGCGTCGCCTCGATGGCGTAGTCCGTCCAGTCGAGCGCGGCCGGGTCGTCCCAAAGCGCATAGGTGCCGTCGCGCAGGATGAAGGGCCCGTCGCCTTCGACCGAGTAGGCCGAGCTGCCGGTCCCCTGCTGCGGGGAGTTGATGTTGGAGGCCTCCACCAGCGCACCGCCGACGACCTGCCAATCCGAGGGGCCGTCCTGCGTGCCCTGGTCAACGATGGTCCAGCCGGCGAAATCGCCGTCGGCGAAGTCGTCGTCCACGAGGATCGCCCCGCGGTCGGCCACCGTCACCGTGATCGGATCCTCCGAGATCGCGCCGGTCGTGTCGGTGACGCGCAGCGTGACCGTGGTCTCGCCCGGGCGGAGGTCGAGGGCGGCGGTCTCGCCGGTCGCCACGACGCTGCCGTCGACCAGCCACTCATAGGTGGCGATGCCCTCGGCCGAGAGGCTCGCGGCGGCGGTCAGCTCGACGGTCGCCAGCCCGTCGCCGTCGCGATCGGCGACCCAGCGGCCTGCGGGCGCCGAGGTGAGCGCCTTCGCCGCGAGCCCGACGGGATTGACCGCGATGTTGTCGAAGAGGGCGCGATCCATGAACTGCGAGACGACACCCACCGTGCCGCCCGTCAGCGGCTCGGCATCGGTGACGGGCCCGCCGAACAGCAACTCGTCATCCAGCGTGATGGTGATCTCGCCATCGAGCACGGCGATCCGGAGATCCTGCATGGCATAGTGGCGGTAGGACGCGGTCTCGGTCGCGAGCACCGTCTCGGTGCCGTTCTCGACCTTGGTGAGGGTGCGCGTGTCCTCCTGCTGGTTCATCGTCAGCTGATAGAAGGTGTCCGCGTCCTGATAGTAGAAGACGGTGCCGATCGTGTCGTTGTCGCCGGGCTCGATCACCACATCGTAGACGTAGTTGCTCCAGCTCTCGGATCCGGCGCCCTCATAGATCAGGATCTCGTTCGCGCCATTGCTCTGGGCGTAGAGTGCGGCCTCGCCTTCGCCGTCCGGATTGCCGAAGATCGAGCCCTTGACGAGATAGGAGCCGAGATCGCCCTGGCCGAGATCGACGCTCTCGACGGTGGCGGTCCCGAAATCGACCGCGTCGAGCGCGCCGTCGAAGCTGAGCTCGAAGGCATCAGCGTTGTCGGAGCCGTCGAGGGGGCCATCGACATCGACGCCGCCGAGCGCCGCGATGGCGTCGTCATCCAACACCTCCGGCGTGAAGGTCACGGCGTTGGCGAAGAGCTCGCTGGTGAAGCTGTTGGGCTCCGAGAAGAGCAGGAACCCGGTATCGGCGTCGATCGACCAACGGCTGCCACCGGTTACGTCGGCCGTCACGGTCTGGGTGCCGACCAGGGTGCCGTTGACGTACTTCCGGAGCACCTGGGCCGTGCCCTCGACGCTGAAGGTCAGCGCAATGCGGTTCCAGGCGTCGAAGCCGAATTCCGACTGGCCCTCATACACGCCCGAGATGCCGATCCCGCCATCGCTGCGGATATAGATGTCCGCATCGCCCGAGTTGGTGACGTCGGTCTGGTAGAGGGCGGTGAAGGAGGTCGCACCCGCCTCCGGCAGATAGAGATCGAAGATGATGGTGTAGGCGTCGAACCGCCCGCTCGCCGCCGGGGTGACGAGGATGCCCTCATTCGGCGTGAGCGGCTCGAAGCGGGCCACGCCTGCCGCCTCGCCCCCGGGCTGGCCGCCCCCGATCGCGGTGATGTCGATCGGCGGGGTGATCAGGGAGGCGTCGAACAGGTTCGGGTCGACATTGACGCGGTCGTCATACTGGTCGGGATCGGCGACCGCGACGGTGCCCTCGCCCAGGGTAAAGGTGGTGCGGTCCTGGTTGCCGGCCTCACTGATCCAGCTGTCCTTGTCGAGGAAGCTCCAGCCCTGGTACTCGGGGAAGTTCTCGTCGATCGGCAGGTTGGTGTTGTCCCGGGTCCAGCCATCGGGCGGCGTGTTGGTGAAATCGGCGCCCGTGCCCCCGAACCGGCTCACGAACGGGTCGAGCGGCAGGTCGTCGAAGTCCTCGCTGAGAAGCACCGGCTGCTCGGTCGCGACCGAGCTGAGGGACAGATTGTCGAACGCCCACCACCAGTCGTTGCCGCCGTCGCGCATCTCGAAGCGGAACTGCACCTCCTGCGTGCCCTGCGGGGCGACGAGGTCGAGCGCGACCGTCTCGTTGGCGCGGGTCAGCGCGCTGGTGCCGCCCGGCACGGTCGACGTGTCGAGGGTGAGGAGCGAGGTGAACTCGCCGCCGTCGAAGGAGACCAGAACCTCTCCGGTCATCGCGTCATAGGGGCGGAAGCTCGAGTCGAAGCCGAAGCGCAGATCGAGCTCTCCCGCATCGGCGCGACCGCCGAGCGCGATCGCCGCGGTGGTGAGCGCGGTGTTGAAGTCGTCGCCGGTGATCGTGCCCGTGTTGAAATCGTCCCACTCGTCGGGGTCGGCGATCGCGATGACGCCGGCTCCCTTGGTGAAGCTGGCGCGATCCTGGGTGTCGGCCGCGAGCCAGAACTCCGGCGTGGCGAAGGACCAGCCCTGCCACTCGGTGGTGCCTTGCGGGGCGTCGACCGTGCGGGTCCAGCCGTCGGGCGTCGTGTGCGTCCAGCCGAGAAGGTCCGGGGCGATGAGGGGTTCGTCGACGGCCGTCTGCAGCTGATCGGTCAGGCCGTCGAAGTTCTCCGACCAGAACTCGGTGACGACCTCTTCGCCCGGCCCGGACACGTTGATCGTGTCGATGGCCCACCACCAGTCGTTGCCGCCCTCGGAGAGGCGCCAGGCGAACTGGACGCTGCTGGCGCTGTTGGGGGCCAGGGCTTCGAGCGAGACCATCTCGTTGGCGCGATCGAGCACGCTGTTGCCGCCGAGGGTCGGCGTGTCGAGCGTGAGTAGCGTCGAGAAGGTCGCGCCGTCGTCGAAGCTGACCAGCACCTCGCCCGTCATGTCGTCATAGGGTCGGAAGCTCGAGGCGAAATCGAGCGTCACCGGGATCTGCGCGATGCCGGAGATCGAGGGCAGGCCGAAGCCGAGATCGGTGTTGAGATCGAACGGGTCGCGGGCGGCACCGGGTGCGATCCAGCCATCGGCGACGCCGTCGTCGAAGGTCTCCGTCAGCAGCGTCTCCGCGCTCTCGACAATCACCACCTTGTCGTCGGTCGAGACGTTGCCGTTGCCATCGGTAACCACGAGGGACAGACGGTGGACGCCAACCGGAAGGTCGGCCTCGAGCGGCGCGCCATCGGTCTCGCCGAGCTTCTCGCCATCCGCGGCAAACCACTCATAGGTCACGTCATCCGCGCCGCCGAGATCGATCGGAAGCGTGAAGGACGCGGTCGTGCCGAAGGGGAAGGGCTCGCTGTCGCCAAAGGCGGTCTCGTCCCCGGTGCGGAACTCGTCGTTCACCGGGGAATAGGTCGAGACCGTCACCGTGTCGGCGACCGTGTCGAACTGGAAGAGACGGAGATAGCCGCTGTCGAGCGGGGTGCCGCCCTGGTAGTTCTGGATGACGTGATAGACGTCCTCGCCGGCCGCGTTCTGGGTCACGACCACCTGTTCGGCCGAGCCGTCGGCGTCTTCGAGCAGCGCCGGGAAGAAGTCGCTGACGACGTAGTGGCCCGAGACCACCAGCTCCACCTGCGGGTTCGGCGTGACGATGGTGTCGAGCAGATCCTGGCCGGAGCTCTGGAAGGTGCCGGTCTCGTCGATGTTCTTGTGGGTCGTGATGATGGTCGGCACGCCGGGATTGGCGTCGATCTGGGCCTGGGCAAAGGCGGCGCGCTCGGCGAGGTTCGCCGTGGTCTCGAGATAGTCGAGCGAGAGGTGCAGCACATGCTGCCCGTTGCCGATCTCGATCAGCCGCGCGCTGTTGCGGTCATTGGCCGAGAAGCCAAGGAAGCCCTCTTCGCCGCCGAAGAAGCCCGACTCGGCGCCGAAGGTCGCGCTCCAGAGGGCGGTGTCGTTGTAGCCGTCCTCGCTGTCGTCATGGTTCCCGATCGCAAGCGACACCGGGATGCCGGCATCGCGGATCGAGGCGTAGACATCGCCGGCATAGGTCCACTGGTCTTCGAGGCTGTGCTCGGGCAGTGCGGCGCGGTCCTGCGGGGCGGCCTCGTCGCGCTCGAGCGTGCCCTGGGTGACATCGCCGACATGGGTGACGAGCTGGAGGTTGAGCGCCTCGGCATTGTCGATCAGCCAGTCGGCCTGCTCCTGCATGATGCCGGGCTCGGTCACGAACTCGGACAGCGCGGGGAAGGCCGCGGCGGTCGCGGGCGTTGTCGAGAGCGGGTTGTCCCGCGTCGCATAGGCGTAGGCATAGACCTGGGTGTCGGGGATCACCGCGATGGTGAAGGGCTCCGCCGCATCGGGCAGCAGCGTCTCCGAGGGATCGAGGGCCACGGTCGCGGTCCTGTCCGTCGCCTGGGTGATCACCGTGTCGCCCGCCTTCGCGATGGCGATCTGCTCCGGCGTGCCGAGGTCGACCCCCTCGAACACCTCCTCATGGTCGGGGAAGGCGTTGTAGTAGCTGTCGCGCTCGATGACCTTGGTGTGCGTGGTGAAGCGGTCGTTGTCCGGATCGATCACCACCAGACGCAGCGCGCCGTCGCCTCCTGTTCCGCTGAAGCTCGGATCGTTCGGCAGCGCCCCGTTCTGATAGTTGACGAACATCTGGTGGACCGGATTGCCGCCGGAGGCATAGCTCACGGTCGTCTCGGCGCCGCCCATGAAGTTGTGGCCGTTGAAGGTGAACGACATGTTCGGATACTTCGAGGCGAGCTCGCGCCAGGCATCCTCGCCGCCATTGATGCCGCGGGGGTTGTCGCGGATCGCATAGCCCCAGCCGTCATTATCGGTGGTGAGCGGCTCGGTGGTCGGCGTGACGCGTCCGTCGCCGCCCTGCCAGGAGTGGGTGTCGATGATCACCCGGTGGTCGAGATGGTCCTCGATCACCTCCGAGGCCCAGCGCAGCACATCGTCGGGCATGCCGAATTCGAGGCTGAAGATCAGCCATTTCGTGCCGTCGAGGGTCTCGAGCGTCGTGTAGCTGTTGCGGATCGAGTCCGAATAGGTGTTGCCGTTGCCAAACGTGTCCTCGCCCACGTCGAAGCCGTCATAGAGGCCACCGCCCTGTGCCGGGGTGGCGCCGACCTGCTCCGGCGTGAAATAGGTGTCGACATCGGTCTCGAAGCTGAAGGCCGAGGCGAAGCCCGGGCGCTGCTGGTCGTGGTTGCCGATCGCCAGCGTGTAGCTGAGCTCGCCGTCGAGGCGCTCCATCGCGTCCTCGGCGATCAGCCACTGGCTCTCGGCGCCGAATTGCACGATGTCGCCGACATGGATCACATGCTCGATCGCGAGGCTGTCCTTCTGGTCGACCAGCCAGTCGGTCATGGTCCCGAAGGTCGCCGAGATCTCGAGGTTCGAGGTGTAGTCCTGCGTGTCCGGGATGATGGCGAAGACGTAGGCGTTCTCGCCCGCCACGATGGCGCGGAAGTTGTCCTCGAGAACCGCCCCGTTCGCGTTGACCGCGGTCACGAGGATATCCGAATGACCGAGATCGCCCGGCGTGAGGGTCAGCGTCCCGTCCTCGATCTCGGCCGCAACGACCTCGCCATTCGAGGTGGTCACCGCGAAATCCGTGGCACCGGCGCCGAAGACCTCGGCGAGGTCGAAGCTCTGCGCGGTCTCGGAGGTGCGGATCAGGCGGTCGTCGATCGGGTTCTCGACTGTCGGCTGGTCATCGAGCGTGACCGCGGAGAAGCCGAATTCCGATGTCGGCTCGAGGTTGTCGAAGCCGAGCTGAAGCGGTGCCTCCGGATCGAAGTCGATCGCCGCGAGGCGCTCCGCGACGCCGAGCAGGTCGATTGCGTCCTGATCCTCCGACAGCAACTGGCCGTCCGGGCCCGTGGCGGCGTTGGTGGTGAGCTCCCAGCTCAGAATGTCGTGCACGCTGGTCGACCCGCCGGTCGCCCCGCTGAAGCCGAACTTGGCCGTCTCGCCCAGCACGCTCGTCAGGTCGACCGGCTCGTCCAGAACCGGTGTCTGCGGTTTGGTGTCCGTCTCGGAGATAAAGACCTGGAGGTTTGTGCCGTCATACTCGACCCAGGCGAAGAGGGTGGCGCCGCTGCCGAGCAATACCGGCGCGTCGATCTCGGCGAGAGGCTCGGAATCCGCGTCGCCACCGACCAGGATGCGGATCTGGTTGTCGCGGGTGTCGAAGGCGTTCGGCCAGGTGTCGAACACCACCGTCACGCCGGGAAAGGGGGCCTCGGGGAGGCCGAGGAAGCCGCCGGCGGTGTCGCCGAGCAGCGAAAAGCCGTCCCGCTCGGTCTGGATCTGGAAGGTGATGCCGTCGGCAACCGCACCGCTCTGGGTGACGATACGGAACGAGAAGTTGCTCTCGAAGGTCAGGCCCGCGGTCGCGACGCTCTCATTCGTGAAGGCGCCGCCCGCGACAGAGTTCACCTCGTCGGTCAGGCGCACCGGCAGGATCTCCGGCTCGTTGCTCATGTCCGGAACCGGCGGGTCGAACGGTCCCGTCGGGTCGACCCCGTTCAGCGCGGCGACCTCGCTGTCGGAGAGGGCGCTCGGCGCGATCCCGAAATGGGCGAGGGCGGCCGGCCCGGTCTCGCCGTTCTCGTCCGAGAGCAGAAGCAGGTCGGTGTTCGGACGCAGCGTGTAGCGCGCGGTGTCCACCGTCTGGCGACCCGCCAGGGCCCCGTCGATGTACTTCGACAGCGTCGAGGTGCCGTTGCCGAGATCCTCGAGGGTGATGGCGATCCGCGTCCATTGGCCCGCCGGCACCGAGCCGTCATAGACCCCGCTGATCCCGAGGCCGCCATCGCTGCGGACGAAGAGATCGCCGTCGGTGGTGTTCGCCTGATCGGTCTGGAGCAGCGCGAGGAAGCCGTCAGGCAGCGTCTCCAGCCAGAGATCCCACACCGCGGTGAAGGTCGTGAGGGTGCTCGCCTCGAGCGGGATCGTGGCCGCGAGGCTTTCGCTCGGATCGAAGCCGCCGGTCAGGAGAACCGGGATCTCACCGCCGGGCGAGGCGATGCCGAGATCGCCCGGCAGGCCGATCAGGCTGTCGCCAAACACCGCGACGGTGCTGGCCAGATTGGAGGTGAGGGCGGAGGACGGAAGAGCGGACGCGACGGCACCGGTCATTGCGCGGGTCTCCTGGAGAGCGCTGGGCCCGGGAGGGGGCCGAGGGGGGATCGAGGGGTGAGCGGGACGCTGACAGCGCTCGGTCACAGTTATTTGACCGTGGCTTGCCACTTCTCTGACGGTTTTTCGTCAGTCCCTTCTCGCCTCGTCGCCCGCCCTGAGCGCGTGGAGACGCGGGCCCGCCATGCCGCTCGCGGGTGCTAGGAGGCGTCGTAGCCGAAGGCCTCGACGAACGGCGCCAGGACATCCAGATGGGGCGCGAGATGGCGTCTGTAGGCGCGCCAGCGCCCGACCGCGCGATCGTGGATCGGCCGGCGAACCTCGGTCTGGGTCGGCGAGTTCACCACCTTGCCCGCGAGCCGCTCGCGATACCGGGTGATGCTGTCGTCCCACGCGAGGCCGAGGCAGGGAAGGAGGCGCCCGACCTCGCCAAACGGGTCGGCAACCATGTCCTCGTAGCGCGTCTCGACCCGGGCGGCCGGGTCGATCTCGCGCCGGTAGCGCAACCATGCGCCCATTTCGGCGGCATAGAGCTCGGCCGCGGTTCCCCAGTCGAGCAGCATCGCGCTGAACTCCGTCAAGCGGAATGTCCGCAGCACGCAGCTTGTCACCACGTCCCGCGGGTCGCGCAGGGCAAAGACGATCCGCCCCTCGGGGAAGAGCCGCAGCAGGCCCGGGAGCAGCCCCGTGTGGTTCGGGTTCTTGTCCAGATGCACGCGCCCGCCGAGGGGCTGGCCCAGCGCCGCCTCCATGCAGTCCAGATATCGCCGCCCCGCTCGCCGCAGGGACGCGCGCGGAACCCGGTCGAGCGTCGCGATGCTCAGCGGCCCGTCCCCCGCCCGGCAGAGCCGCGGCAGAACCTCGCGCGTGAAGGCGACGCGTTCCGGAGAGGCGACGAGATCCGGATGGGCGTCGAGGCATTGCTCGAGCAGGGTCGTGCCGGACCGCGGAAAGCCCACGAGATGCGCCACTCCGGCGACGCGCGGGTCGCGCGCACCACCCTGCCGCCGCCATCGGGCCAGCGTCTCGGCGCGAAAGTCGCGGGCGAGCGCGGCGATCATGCGGTTGTTGCGCCGGGCCTGCTCCAGGAGCTGTCCGGTTTGCGGCAGGTCTCGCAGGATCGCATGGGCGTTTGCGATCGCATCCGCAGCCGCCTCGGTGTCGCCCTGCCGATCGAGGATGTAACAGCGCTCGGTCCAAGCTTCGGCGCGCAGGGCAGGGGCGAGCCCGGGCCTGGTGAGGGGGTCGAGGATCGGGAGCGCCGCCGCCCCATCTCCCCGGCGCCGCAGGATCCGCGCCCTCGCGAGCCGGGGTTCTGGGGCATCGGGAGCAGCGGTGATGCAGGCATCGATCTCGGCGAGGGCATCGTCGAGCCGGTCGACCTGTTCGTAGAGCGCTGCGAGCTCGGCCATCGCGACCGGTGGACGGCGCGGCACCGCCTCGAGCCGCTTGATGGCGACGTGCTCGCGAAAGATGCGCGCATAGCTCGCGGCCACGTGGCGTGCCACCAGCGGATCGTCGGCCGCGAGGCGATCCGCGCGCTCGAGAAGCGTTTCCGCGCGTGCGATCTCGAAACGGCTGCCGAATGCACGCGCCGCCTCGAGCAGCGCTTTGACACTGCGGGGCCGCTCCGCAACCGCCGCCTCGAACGCAGCCAGTGCCTGATCCGTGGCGTCGGCGCCCCACAGCGCCCGCGCCTTTGCGAGCGTCGGGAAGTCGTCTCGTTCGGGTGGCTGCACCCTGACCTCCCGAGCCCGAGGCGGTTCGCCGATCTCGGGACCGCGTGTAGCGCCTTCCTGCATCGGGCGGCAACCGACCGTAGGACCGCACGAGTCTCGTGTCGCGGGGCGTGAACGACACTCCCGTCACCGGTTCGGCTGCGACGAGCGCAGCACGCCCCTGCGTCGCGCCCAAGGCGATCATTCCCGCCTCGTCCGCACGAGCTATGTCGCCGAGGAGACCGCGAGAGAGGACGAGAATGGACCGGAGACCGAAAGAGATGCCGTCGCGAGGGCGCCCCGCAGCCGTGCCGAGCAGCCGGGTTGCACGCGTCGCGCGCTTCGGCGGCATGGCCTCGCGGATGGCTGCGACGGTGGCGTATGCTGGTGCCGGTCAGCTGGCGCGCGGACACCGCCCGGCGCTGCGCGATCTCGTTCTCACCCCGAGCAATGTCGCCCGCTTCGCCGACGAACTGGCCCGCATGCGCGGGGCGGCGATGAAGATGGGCCAGCTTCTCTCGATGGACGCGGGCGACCTGATCCCGCGCGAGCTGGCCGACATCCTCGCCCGCCTGCGCGCCGATGCCGACCACATGCCGCCACGCCAGCTCCGGGACGTGCTCGACGGCGAATGGGCCCCCGGGTGGCTGAAGCGCTTCGCCAAGTTCGACGCGCGCCCGATCGCTGCGGCCTCGATCGGCCAGATCCATCGCGCGCGCCTGCCTGACGGGTGCGATCTCGCCATCAAGGTCCAGTACCCGGGCGTGCGCCGCTCGATCGACAGCGATGTCGCGAATGTCGGCACGCTCATCCGTCTCTCGGGTCTCATGCCGCCGGGCATCGAGCTTGCGCCCTTTCTCGAAGAGGCCAAGCGGCAACTGCATGACGAGGCCGACTACGCCCGCGAGGCGACGGAGCTGGCCCGCTTTGCCGACTTCTTCGAGGGCGACCCTCACGTCACGTTGCCGCGGCCCGTGCCGGAGCTCTCCACACGCAACGTACTCGCCATGACCTTCGTCCGGGGCCAGCCGGTCGAGGAGATGATCGGGGCGCCACAGGCCGAGCGCGATCACATCGCGACGGTGCTGCTCGACGTCATGCTACGCGAGCTGTTCGTCTTCGGCGCCGTGCAGACCGCCCCGAACTTCGCCAACTACCGCTACGATCCCGACACGCGTCGCGTCGTGCTGCTCGATTTCGGTGCGGCGCGCGACTACGCGCCTGAGCGGGTCGCGGTCTATCGTGAGATGGTGCTCGCCGCGCGGACGGGCGACCGCGACGCGATGCGCGCGGCAGCTGTGGCGGTCGGCTTCCTCTCGGAAGGCACGGCGGCGCATCACGTCGAGGCCGTGCTTGACATGATCGATGTCGGGGCGGAGCCGCTTCGCCAGACGGGGACCTACGACTTCGGCACCAGTCGGCTGGTCGCCCGACTCTCCGCGGCCGGTGAGGCTCTGGCCCTCGACCAGAGCTTCGAGGAGGTCCCGCCAATGGAGGTGCTCTATCTCCAGCGCAAGGTGGCGGGCATGTATCTCCTTGCCAGTCGCCTCGGCGCGCGGGTCGATATCGGCGCGTTGGTCGCGCGCTATATCGGCTGAGCGCAGCTCCAGACGGGGCCGCCGGGACCGCGGGAAAACAATCCCAGGAGCCAGAGCATCGCGCGTCGCCACCGATATGGGCAGGGCACAGCTTGCATTCTCGCATTCTCGCTCTGGAGCCTTTTCGGCGAGGGGGATTTCCTCCCCCATGGCGTCGTCGACATGACAGTCGTACCGGGGTACTCGCGAACTGGTTTGGCAACGCTCCGGCCACGGTCGTGATCCGGCCGTCGCAAAGGGAAGTGAGGAGACGGTGATGCCTGTGACAGCCATGGACCGGCGACGGCTGTTCGCGATCGCGTTCCTCGGCTGAGAGGCGCGTGATGTGGGAGTACGGCCCTCCGGACATCCCGGCCCCTGCGACTGCGTCGGGCGCTCCAGATGCCGTCTGGCCCGCGAGCCTCGACCCCGGCATCGCGCTCGCGTTTCTCGAGCGGGGCGGGCCGGCGATCTGGGCAATCGCCGCTCTCTCGGTCGCGACGGTCGCAATCGTTCTCTGGAAGGCGTGGCGGTTGCTGCTCTACGGCGCCTGGCGCCGGGCGCGGGCCGAGGCGGCGGTGCGCCGCTGGTTGGCGGATGACCCCGAGGGTGCGCTCGCGATCGCCGAGCGGGGTCGCGGGACCTGCGCGCGCACGGTCACGGCGACGATGGCAGCGATCCACGATCTCGGCTACGCGCCCGTGCTCGCGCGCGAGGAGGCGACCCGGGTCGCCAAGGGTCTTCTCGCGCGCGCCTCGAGCGGGCTTCGGGCGCTCGAGCTGATCGCGACGATCGCGCCGCTCCTCGGTCTCTTGGGAACCGTGCTCGGCATGATCGCGGCGTTCCAGGCGCTCGAGGAGACCGGCGCGCGCGCCGATCCGGCGGCCCTCGCGGGCGGCATCTGGGAGGCGCTCCTAACCACCGCGGCGGGAATGGCCGTGGCGATCCCCGCCTCCGCCGCGCTCACCTGGTTCGAGAGCGTGATCGCCCGGCTCCGCCGCGACATGGAGGACATGGTGAGCCGGATCCTCACGCACAGTGCGCATCGGGCGATGACCGCCGCGCAGATGACGCTCGCACGGGCCGCCGAATGACGCCTGCGGCCGAACTGGAGGTGAGGTTTGGCGCAGAGCGCCGACGCCGCCGTCCGAGCCTCGCTGCCATGGTCGACGTGGTGTTCCTGCTCCTGGTCTTCTTCATGCTGGCCGCGCGCTTTGGGGCCGAGACCGCCGTGCCCCTCGCCGCCGGTGGAGCGGGATCCGGCGCATGGGAGGGACCGCCCCGGCTGGTGACCATCGGCGCCGACGAGGTGCTGCTCAACGGGACGCCGATCGAGCCTGCTCGCCTCGCCGAGGCGCTGCGCCCGCTGATGCCAGCCCCGGACGCGCCCGTGGTGCTCCGCGCGCGCGAGGAGGCGAGCCTCCAGTCGGTGCTCGACCTGGCCGGCGCGTTGCGCGCGGGCGGCATCGAGACCTTGGCGCTCGTCCCATGACCGACTTTCGCGATGAGCCCGAGCGCCGGCCCGGCGAGAGCATCGTGCCGATGATCAACATCGTCTTTCTGCTGCTCGTGTTCTTCCTGATCACCGCGACCCTCGCGCCGCCGGACCCATTCGAGGTCGCGCTGCCCGGCAGCGCCGGCGTCGCCGCAGATCCGGAGCCGGCCGCGCTCTATGTGTCTCGGGACGGTCGGCTCGCCTATCGCACGGCGCGCGGGGCGGCGGTCTTCGCGGCGATCGCAGCGGAGCTTGGGCCTCGCGAAAGCCTTGCGCTCCGGGCCGATGCCGACACCCCGGGGCCCGAGATCGCGCGCCTCCTCGCGCGGTTGTCCGAGGTCGGGGTCGCCCGCGTCGAGGTGATCGCGGTGGCCCGGTGAGCGCCCGCGCCTCGGTCAGCTTCGCCACCGCCGGCCCGGTTGCGCGTCTTGCGCGGTGGACCGAGGCCGCCATGTTCCTCGCGCTCGCGGTCGTGCTGCATCTGGCGCTTCTCCGCCCGTTGTCGGTCGAGGGCGTCGCGGCCAGTGGTGGCGGCGCGACCGGTGCGGTGGCCCTCGAAGGCGCAACGCCCGACCTGGCGGCGCTCGTGGCCGCGTGGGAGACGGAACCCGCGGTGTCGCACGCTGCCTCCTCGCAGCGCGACGAGCCGGCTGCCGAAGACCCGCCGATCTTGGAAATGGCATCGGACCCGCGTGTGGAGCCACGCCCGACGGCGGAGCCGCTGCGGCCAGCGGAGGTTCAGCCGCGGCCGGTTGCACTGCCGACGCCGCCGGCGATGGATGCACGGTCACTGCCGGACATGCCCCCGGCGCCCCAGGCTATCGCCGCATCGCCCGAGATTGCGCGTGCGGCGGCTGTGGCGGTCGCGCGCGCTGTGCCGGCTGAGCTCACGCCGGATCGGTCGGAGCCGGACAGCCCCGCCGCCCGACCGGCCCAGCCCGAGCCCGAGCCATTGCAACCGGCCATCGAGGCATCACCGATCCCGGAGGCCCGCCCGATAGAGCCCGAGATCACACGGCCAGAGACGCCGCGCCGCGTGGCGCCGAAGCCCCCGGCCTCCGAGGCACGTCAATCGGCGCGCGCAGAGCCGGCCTCCCGGTCTGCCGTCCGCTCGGATGCCGCCGCGAGCGACCCGGGCGGCGCGTCGAGCCCAGCGGCCTCGGAGGGCGCGCCGGGCCCGGCTCCGACCGCCGCGCTCTCCGAGGCCGATCGGGTGTCGCTGCTGCATGCCTATGGCGCCGAGATCCTCGCCGCCATCGCCCGCGAGCGCCGCTATCCGCACGCCGCCCGGATGCGTGGCGCCGAGGGCGTCGCCCGGATGACGGTCATCGTCGACCGCGCAGGCGGTCTCGTCGCGGCCCGTGTCGAGACTTCGTCCGGGCATCGGGCGCTCGACGATGCCGCCGTGGCTGCGGCCCGTGCCGTCCGCCGCTTTCCCGAGCCGCCCGACGCCCTCGCGGGCGAGCGTTTCAGCTTCACGATCCCGATGCGCTTCTCGATGCGGTGAGACGGCGTCGATCGGCCGGCTCAGTGACCCGGCGCGTCGGCATCCGCCTCGATCGCGCCGCGGTCATGGGCCGCCGACCAGCGCGCAAGGAGCGCCGAGGCACCGTGACTGCGGGCATGCTGGCGGATGGCGTTCCGAACGGCCGTGCGCGCCACGCGGCTCTCGGCGAGCGGCTCGGGACCCGGCTCCTGGCCGGCTGCGATCGCCTCCCGAACACGCCGCTTGGTCGCGACATACTCCGCGGGACCCCAGGTCTCGAGAAGCGCCTGAAAGCGCTCGAAGAGCTGCGGATCAAAGGCCCGGTCCTCGCCGAACGGCCCCATCACCGGGCTGCCGGGGTGGAGGCTCGCCCCGGGCATCAGCCCCTCCGGGATCGGCAGATTGGCCGAATGGGTGCGCCCGGCCGCCATCAGCTTCGGCAGCACATGGGTGTGCGGGCCGGCCGGCGAGACCCCGCCGGTGTCCGGTCCGCCGATCTTCTGGTAGACCTCGCAGCGGCCAAGCGCCGAGAGCGCGACACGGTGGGGATGCGCGCGCAGGATCGCGCCCATCGCCGGATTGCCGGGCGCTGCGAGAGGCTGGCCCAGCGCGCCCCGCAGCACTGCGAGAAGCTCCGGATCGCGGGCGCGGATGCAGAAGTCGATGTTCGCCTGGCCTAGCCCCATGTCGAACAGGATCGCGCCCTGGTCCTCCGCTCGGATGGCGCTGTCATCGGGGCCGAGCTCGGTCAGCACAGTGCGTTTCGCGCGCCGCGCGTCGGCCTCGTGCAGGCAGAGCGCGATCCCCTGCTGCCACCGCGCCGGATCCTTGCTGAGCGCCTCCCAGGCAACCGGGCGCACGCCGTCGGTGCGCTCGATGCGGATGCCGCCTCGGGCCGTCGCGCGCTCGAGCGGGCCGTCGACGAGCGCCGGCTCCCCGTCGTCCTGGTGGAACTCTGCGATCGCGCCGAACGACCCGATGTTCCAGCCCGCCCGCCAGTCGCGGAGATGCGCCGCGAGCACCGTGCCGAGATCATCCATGCCTGCCTCCCTGTTCCTGCATCCAGTCTTGCGTGCCCCTGGCCACCGCGTCGAGCACCGCGCGGCCGAGCGCCTCGCCGACCGCGGTGTGGAGCCCGGCATGGCGCGCCTCGCCCGGAGGGGCCGCGACCGCGATGCAGTCGGTCCCCGTGCCGGTGGCGCGGCCGGCCGGCAGCGCAGGGCCATGGGCGATCACGGCCGCGGTGCGGGCCTCGGCGGCGATGCTGAGCGCCTCGATCAGCGCCGGATCCGACAGCGGGAGGGAGACGGCGACTGCGAGGTTGATCGTGCCGATGGCGGCGACAGCCGGTCGCCGCGTGCCCACACGCTCGGCATTGGAGAGGCCGACCGTCGCGATGCAGCGCGCCCTGACACCGTCTGCCGCCGCCGACGTCGCGACGAACCGGGCGAGCGCGCGGGAGGTGAGGAGACCGACCGCGTCGCCATGGCCTGCCGCTTCAAGATCGGCCGCGAACCAGGCATGGGCGTCGAGCCCCTCCGGCAGATCGGCATTGCGCACCTCTCGCCAGACGATGCGGGCGGCGGTCACGAAGCCCGGCCGCGCAGGCGCCCAACTCAGCACGCGGTGGGGGCCGCCGAGATCGCTCACGAGCCAGGGTGGAGCCAGATCGGGGGTCACGCTGTCACCCGCGCGAGCGGCTGCACCACGGGCTGCCCCTCCGCCTCGCCGATATGGGCGGTGACGCCGTAGACGGTGCGGAGGCGCTCGGGCGTCAGCACGGCCATGGGCGGGCCATCGGCGACGACGCGGCCCTGGTCGAGCATGACGAGGCGGGTGCACCAGCGCGCGGCGAGGCTGAGATCGTGGAGTGCCGTGACCACCGTTCGCCCCTCGCGCGCGAGGCTCGCGAAGGTCTCCATCGCCGCGAGCTGGTGGGCCGGATCGAGCCCGGCGATCGGCTCGTCGGCCATCAGGACCGGCGTCTCCTGCGCGAGCGCCCGGGCGAGGAGCACTCGGGCCTGCTCGCCGCCCGACAGCCGCGTCGCCGGCCGGCGCGCGAACCCCTCCACCTCCATCCGCTCCATCGCGGCCCGGATCGCCGCGCGATCGGCCCCGGTGAGCGGTGCGCCCGGCCGGCGGTGGGGTGCCCGGCCAAGCGCGACGATCGCCTCGACGGCGAGCTCCCACGCGATCTCGCGCGACTGCGGCAGCCAGGCTGCGGCCCGGGCCCGCGCGTCCGGCGCCAGGACCGCGAGGCTGCTCTCGCCCTCCGCCGGGACCAGGCCGAGCACCGCCCGCATCAGCGTGGATTTGCCGGCGCCGTTCGGGCCGACGAGGCCGACGCACTCGCCCGCGCCGATCTCGAGCGTGACGCCCGAGACCACCGGCCGGCGCCCCAGCGACACCGTCAGATCGCGCACCCGGAGCGCAGTCACGCGAGCCGCCGCCGGGTTTGCCAGATGAGCCGCAGGAAGAACGGCGCGCCGACCAGCGCCGTCAGCACCCCCAGCTTCAGGTCGCGACCGGGCGCCACCAGCCGCACCGCGAGATCCGCCGCCAGCAGCATCGCCGCCCCGCCGAGCGCCGAGGCCAGCAGGAGCCGCGAGGGATGTCCGCCGACGAGCGGGCGCAGCAGATGCGGCACCACGAGCCCGACGAAGCCGATTGCGCCGGCCACCGCCGTCGCTGCGCCGACCGAGGCGGCTGTGCCGAGCACCACGGCGAGGCGGAGCCGGTCGAGCCGCACGCCGACCGACGCCGCCGTCTCCTCACCAAGGGTCAGCGCGTCGAGCCCGCGGCCGAGGCGCAGCAGGATCGCCCAGCCCAGCACCATGAAGGGCGCGGCGATCCAGACATGGGTCATCGAGCGGTCGGTGAGCGAGCCGAGCAGCCAGAACACGATCTCGAGCGCCGCGAAGGGGTTGGGCGAGAGGTTGAGCGTGAGCGAGGTGAGCGCGCCGGCGAGCGAGGTGATTGCGATCCCGGCGAGGATCAGCGTCAGCGCCCCCGCCTCGCGCCCGGCAAGGCCGAGCACGGCGAGCACGGCGAGCACCGCTCCGGCGAGCCCCATCAGCGGCAGCGCGAGCGGGAACGTCGCCGAGATCCCGGTATAGATCGCGAGCACCGCGCCGAGGGCGGCCGAGGCCGAGACCCCGATAAGCCCGGGCTCGGCCAGCGGGTTGCGCAGATACCCCTGGAGCGCCGCACCGGAGAGGCCGAGGCTCGCGCCGATCATCAGGCCGAGGAGCGCCCGCGGCAGACGGATCTCGCGCATCACGAGAGCCGCCGCCTCGGTGCCGCCGGCGAAGAGCCCGCGCACCCCCTCGACGAGGCCGAGGGCTGCGGGGCCGACGAGGAGCGAGGCGGTGAAGAGCGCCGCGACGAGGCCCGAGAGGGCGGCGATGAGGGCGGGAAAGGGCATTCAGTCGCGCATTCAGTCGGCTGCGAGGAGGGCGTCGCGCGCGGTCGCGAGCCGCTGCACCGCGGCGATGACGAAGGGCGTGCCGCAGACCCAGTCGCGGTCGGCCACGGGCGCCGATCCCGCGCGCGCGCGGAGTGCGGCCAGGGCAGGGTGGGTGAGCACCTCCTGCGCGAGCGCGGGGGTCTCGAACTCGCGCCCGGTGACGACAAGATCGGGGGCCTCCATCACCAGCCGCTCGAGGGCGAGGCGGGACCCGCCCTCGAGCCCGAGTTCGATGGCGATGTTGGCGAGCCCGGCGGCGTCGAGCACCGAGCCGGCGAGGGTCCGGCTGCCGGAGGTGTAGCTGTTGGCGGAGTAGGTCGCCGCTCGGGGGCGCTCGGCGGCGGCAAGGCGGGTGGCGGCAACGCGGGCGCTGGCCAGATCGGCGTCGAACCGGCCGACCAGCCGGCCGGCCACGACCTCGCGGCCGAGCACCCGGCCCATCTGCGCGAGACGGTCGCGGATGTCGTCGAGGCTGTCGGCGGGCGCGAACTCGGCGACCGGGATGCCAAGGCGGCGGAGCAGCGAGACCGTCGCCCGCGTGGTGAAGCTGCCGGCGATCACCAGATCGGGCTCGAGCAGGAAGATCTCCTCGGCGAGGCCGCGATTGGCGCGGTGGGCCCGCGCTTCCTCCGGCATGGCCGACGACCTCGGCTGCTGCGCGAGATAGCTCACCGAGACGAGCTGGCCCGGCGCCGCGATCAGCATGGCCAGCTGGTCGGTGCAGAGGTTCATCGAGACCACGCGGCGGGGCGGGTCGGGCGCGACGACCGCGCCGCGTTCGGCCCCCGCGGGCACCGACAGCACGAGCGCGATCGCGCCCGCCAAAAGGCTAGTGCCCGCCAGCGCGAAACCCCTTGCCCATCTCATCCAGCGTCTCCGGGTCGCGTCCGAGCCAGCGCTTCGCGATCGCCCGCCAGCAGGCGAGGCGCGTGAAGTCGGGGGTCTCGGACAGGCTGTCATCATCCTCGATGAAGGGGTTCGGGAAGAAGATCGAGATCATCGGCTCGCCCGACCCGTTCCACATCTCGAAGCCCCAGGTGACCGGGAACCCGTCACGCCCGAAGCCGCGGAAGATCTGCGCCTTCGAGGGCTTGCGCCGGGCCATGAGCTCGGGGGGCGTGGGGTGGTCCGCGGTGCCGCGGTTCTCCCCGATGCAAAGGTGGAAATGCCCGCCATTGCCGAACATCACCGTCAGATAGCCGTCCATCAGGCCGATCTGCTTGGGCTCGGTCGGGCATTTCCACTCATAGGCCGCGCCCTCGATCAGCGGCCCGAAGCGGATGCCCTGCCAGTGGGTCTCGAAGACGTCCCGCAGGAACGCCTCGAGGAAGGGCTCCTCGGCCGGCAGGGCCCACACCTCGCGGCTGACCCGGCCATCGGCCGCGCGGTGCCGGTCCGACGGCTCGGGGTCGATCGTCCAAGTGCTGGTGGTCATGCAACCTCCCTAAAACCGCAGGCGGACGCCAGCGAACCCGGCGACGCTCTGCGTCTCGAAGTTGAGCACCTCCTGATAGTCCGCGCTGGATGCATTCTCGACGCGGGCATAGAGCTCGACGTTCTCGGTGACCGCATAACTGCCCTGCACGCTCAGGAGAAGGAAGCTGTCGAGCGTCACGATCGGCTGGACCGGGAAGAAGCCGGTGGAGAAATCGAAGTCGCCCTGGTCTCCGTTGTAGGCGGCATTGAAGTTGAGATTGGCGCGATCCTCGAGGAACGCATAGTTCACATCGAGCCCGGCGAGGTGTTTCGCGCGGCGCACCTCGCGCCGGTCGGTCGAGCCCTCTTGTGCCAGCGTGTAGGTGTAGCTCGCCGTCACCGAGAGGCCCTCGAGCGGAAAGGCGGTCAGGGCAAGCTCGACACCCTGGCGCGGGCTTTCGCCGTCGGCATTCACCGAGGTCGTCAGCCCCGCCTCCTCGTTGAAGCCGCTGACGATCTCGTCGGTCACCTTGCCGCGGAAATACGTCGCGTCAAAGATCAGGCGCCCGTCCAACAACGTCTGCTCGATGCCGATGTCCCATTGGAAGGTGCGCTCGGGCGTCAGGTCGGGATTGCCGATGAAGAAATCCGGCGAGAAGCCGAACTGCTCGAAGAAGGTCGGGTTGGTGACCCCGCGCCCCACCGAGCCGTGGAGCCGGGTGCCGGTTTGCGCGACCCGATAGGACGCGGCGACCGAGTAGGTGAACGCGTCCTCGAACTCGTCGTTGAAGTCGTTCCGCAGGCTGGTCTGCAGATCGAGGCCACGGAACGAGCCGCGATACTCGCCGGCGATGCCGAAGAGCGTGCGGCTCTCGTCGAAGCCCGTGGAGGTCTCGTTGGTCTCCTCCTCGATCTCGGCCAGCCCGGTGACGAGATGGCCGACCTCTCCGGTCTCGAACCCGAAGCTCGCCTGATAGCGCCCCTTGAAGCGCTGGCTCTCGCTCAGAAACGTCGATTCCCCGTCCGAGAGGCTGTCGGAGCGGTTGTCGGTGAACTCGAACCCCAGCTCGTGGACCAGCGCGTCGTCCAGCATCTCGTAGCGCCCGAAGACGCCGAGCGAAATGTCGGTCGCGTCGTTCACATCGTTCGAGTCGACCACGAGGCCCGAGGTCTCGTCGGCGGGGAACGGAAAGAGCTGGTCGTCGGAATCCGACTCGCGATCGACCACCCGGAAGACACCGCCGACCTCGATATCGGGCGTGATGTCCCACCGCGCCTTGCCGTTCAGCGTGATGTTCCGATCGCCATCGCGCTCCCCGTCGCGGTCGCCGGAGCCGGTCGCCACATTGAACCCGTCCGTATAGCGCATCGCCGCGGAGAAGCCCGCATCCCAGGTCTGTCCGCCGCCGCCCGCGAAGGCCGAGGCGAAGGCGGTGCCGTCCGACCCGCCCTCTGCGGTGGCCCGGAGGGTCGTGCGCCCGCGCGGCCCGCGCCTGGTGACGATCGAGATCACGCCCGCCGCGGCGTTCGAGCCGTAGAGCGCCGATTGCGGGCCTCGGATCACCTCGATCCGCTCGATATCGGCGACGACGAGGCTGCCGAAATCCACCTCGCCGTTGCCCGCGGGGGCAACCTCGACACCGTCAATCAGCACGAGGATCTGGTTCGCCTCGGCGCCCCGGAGCCGCACCTGTGTCAGCCCGCCGACGCTGCCGGTGCGGCCGACCGCGACGCCCGGCACCTGGCGCAGCGCGTCGGCGACATAGCGGGTGCCGCGCCGCTCGAGCTCCTCGCCCGTGATCACGGTGAAGGCCCGGCCGGTCTCTGCGATGCCGATGGGCGTCCGCCCGCCCGTGACCAGTAGCTCGTCGAGAACGATGGGCTCCTGCGCGCCCGCGGCGCCGGCCCCGATCACCGCCGCAACCGCGACGGTCAGATGCATCCGCTGCATCCCCACACTCCCCCTGACGGTCGCGCAAACCGACCGCCGCGGTTTCACCAAACCGTCATCCGAGTGAGCACCAGGGCCCGCGCGGCGACGATCGCGTCGATCTCACCGCTGCGGGAACGCCGCTCCGACGGCGCGCCCCGCGCCCCGGAAGGGTGATGGCCTTGGCAGGTCTCCTGGCTCGCGGGTCGCTGCCGATGCCCCGCCTTCCCGATCCGAAGATCAGTGGCTCTCGTGGAGCATGGCTCGCCGCTTACAGTTGCGGGGGCAGCCACGGTTTTGGCCCCTGATGGGTACGCCGCACCGTGTTCCCTCTTAGTCCGACCGCCCGAGGGCGGGTAGGAACCAAAGCCGCCGTGACTGCGCCACAGGTCGCAGGTTTCGTCAAGCCTGATTGACAACGCATGCAGTCACCGGCCGAGCCGCGACCGGTCGCGATCGCGCTTCGTCACGACGGGATCCGACGTCTTGCCCGCCGACCTTGCCATTGCGACCAATCGGTCAGTGGACGAGCAGGACCAAAATCACGTGGATGCGAGCGTGCGAAGAGGATAGCGTCCCATCAAGACTTTTGGACCGAAGATGCTGAATGGTGGCAGATATGAGTGGAACGCTGGAGATCCTTGGCGACGAGGACTGGTTTGCGACTGAGCTGCAGGGCGGCGTTACATATCGCATCACGGCAACCGGCGCAGGTGGCGGACCCAGTTTCGGCTTCCTCCAAGTGCAGAGCCGCGAAGACAGCGATATCCCGTTTCAGGGCCTCGATGGCCTCGTTCGGTTCGAGTTCGGCTCGGATGACAGCCTCGTCTTCACACCGAGGCTCTCGGGCACGCAATATGTCAGCTATGGCGGCATCGGGACGACGGGCGGCTACGAGATCGAGATCGCCGAGCAGCAAGACGATTTTGCCGACAACTCTGACACCACGGGGCGGATCGCGCCGGGGCAGTCCGTCAACGGACGTTTCGAGGCGCCAGGGGACGAGGACTGGTTCCGCACCAACCTTCAGGCTGGCGTAAGTTACCGTCTCGAGATCTCGGGGCCGGCCGGCGCCGATCCCAGCGTCTTCGCACAGAGCCTTGAGGACGCAGATTTCCCGGACGGCGCGTTCCGGTTCGAGCTCTTCTCGTTCACGCCGCTCAGGGACAGCACATATTTCGTCGCGGCACAGTCCGATGGCGGCGTCGGCAACTACACCCTGACGCTCTCGCAGCAGCCGGATGACTTCGCCGACAACTCCGCCACGTCCGGTCGTGTTCAACCCGGCAACACCGTCAACGGGCGCATCGAGCTGGCCGGCGACGAGGACTGGTTCCGCATCACCCTGGTCGGTGGCACGACCTATCGTATCGAAGCCTCGAGCGACGACTTCGATGACGCCAACTTTATCCTGTTCACCCGCGGCGAATTGAACAACCCGTTCGGCCTCGATTTCGATGTCGCGGATCTCGCAGTCAATGGTGGCGAGGGTCAGCTCGTCTTCACACCCGAGGACTCGGGCGATTACTTCATCGGCGTGCAAGGGCTTTTGGAGGCGGGCAGCTATGCGCTCAGCGTGGCAGCACAGCCCGATGACTACGCCGACAACTTCTCGACCGTCGGACGCCTGCCCGTCGGCGCGAGCCGCAACGGGATCCTGGAGGTGGCAGGCGACGAGGACTGGCTGCTGGCCGATCTCGTGGGCGGGGTCACCTATCGCGTTGAAGCGAGCGGCGTGGACTTCGATCTGATCGGCCTTGCACTGTCGGCGGAGAGCAGAACGGATACCGCCTTCCCGGGCACAGATGTCGGGCGCTTCGAGGGTGGCTTCGGCGATCCGCTGGTTTTCACGCCGCGCACCAACAGCCAATACGCGATCAAGGTCTCCGGGTTCGGCGAGACGGGGAGCTACAGCGTCTCTCTGGTTGAGCAGGCCGACGATTTCGCCGACACGGCGGCGACCAGCGGACGGGTCTCCGTCGGCCAAGCCGCCAGTGGCATGCACGAGGTTGTCGGGGACTCGGACTGGTTCCGGGTCAGTCTGCAAGCCGGGGTGACATATTCGGCAACCGCCACGCCAACCGGATCCAGCATTCCCGACATTCCGGGGATCCCTGACATCCCGGGACTGCCGGACTTTCCCGATATCCCGGACCTGCCGGACCTGCCCGATATCCCCGGCATCCCGGATATCCCCGGATTCCCGGGGGCGACCCTCGCTATCAGCGCCGAGAGCGTGATGGACAGCGAGTTCCCCGGCGAGCCCAACCGCATCGAGGGCTTTGGCACCGGCCTCGTCTTCACGCCCCGGGTCGATAGCGATTATTTCATCGCCGTCGACTCGACCGGCACGACAGGCGGCTACATGCTCGAAATCACAACCGTCGCCGATGATTTCGCCGACAATGCCGCAACAGCCGGGCGACTGACTGTGGTTGACGGCGGCGCTCGTCCGGGGGGGCTGTCGGCCGAGGAGGCGCAGGCCATCGCGCTCCTCTACGAGGCGGGACTGAACCGCAACGGCGAGATCGACCTCGCGGGTCTCAATTTCTGGATCGACGTGCGGGAGGGGTCTCGGCCCAACCAGACCGAACCGAGCACGGACGAAGAGATCGCCGAGGCATTCCTCTCGTCCGATGAGTTCGCCGCGGTTTGCGGCGATCCCAGCGGCCTCAGCAACCGTGCCCTCGTCGAATGCCTCTATCTGAATGTGCTTGATCGGGAAGGCGACGAGGGTGGCATCCAATTCTGGACCAATTCTGTCTCGGACCCTGCTTTCTCGCGCGGGGACCTGTTGTTCCAGTTTGCCGTGAGCCAGGAGAACGCCGAACAGCTGGCCTTCATCGAGACGCTGACGGAGGTCAGTCCGGGCGAATGGGCATTTGCTTGAGGTTGGCAGATCGGGGGGCGGCCCGTCGGGCGGCGCCCCGGTCGACCGAAGACCCGTCATCCTCCGGCAGCCCACCCGGACCACCAAATGCCGGCAGTCCAGGCACAGCGCACTGCCTGGCGCTTCTGTGTATCACACGATTTATTGGCTCGGTTTTTGCTTATGCACAGATTTGAATTTGCGCGTGATGTATACGTGCTCGGAGCTTATTTTGATCAGGGTCTTGTAAAAGAAAATGCCCAGGCGAACCCACGGGAAGGACCCCTTGCCTTGCCTTGAGCCATTAAACCGAAGCGCCTAGTGTCGTGCAGAGCCACCGACGTCTACCTTGGCACGAAACGGACGACACAGTGAGAATGCCGCAGCATTGGACGCCGGAGCAGAGGCTGTTTCCGCAACAAGTCGGCTTCACCTGTCCGCCGTTCGACTTCGACGCAGCCCCGTCCGATTTCCTGCGCATCGCGCCGCGGTCCGTCGGTGTGCATGGCTGGATGTTGCATGACCCCGACTACGCGCATGGCCTGGACCAGCGGAAACGCAATTTCGGCATGCTGGAAGACTTCGTGCATTGCATGGCGCGAAACGGGGTCAGCGTGGCCGGCCAAGTCGGCTCAAACTGGGTCCATGCCAGCGGTCTGGGGGTCGAGGGGATCCGTCAGCACTGTGCGCGGCTGTCGGACCAATACGGCGTGACGTTCAACATGGCAGGTTATGCCATGGTCGAAGCCCTGCGAGCGCTCAATGTCGAGAAGGTCGCGCTGAACGCGGCCTATCACTGGCCCGACTGGTGGCAGGGGACCGTCGACTTTCTGACGGAGGCCGGGTTTGATGTCCTCTGGGCCGGCAACTTCCATGACCAAGGATGGTTTGCCAGCCAAGAGGAGGTCAACCAGCGGCGATGGATCTTCGACGGTGATCTTGCCGAGAAGAGCTTTCTCTACACAGCGGAGCGGGCGCCGACTGCCGACGCCTATCTGATAAACGGAATGTGCAACTTCCGCTCCGGTCCGGGAGGGCTGCCGGAGCGGCCCTTGCACCTAACCCCTCGCCTCGAAGCCCTGTTGGGCAAGCCGGTGGTCGGCCATGACACGGCGCTCTACTGGGCGATTTTCCGTGACCTTGGGATTGGGCCCGAAGCGCGCCTGGGGACGCTTCTGGAGCGGCTCGATGCATAAGATCGTGGCGCTCTGGGCCGTGCCGAGATCCACCTCGACGGCCTTCGAATGGATGATGCGCCAGCGTGGCGACATGGACTGTCTGCATGAGCCCTTCGGCGAGGCGTGGTACCAAGGCGAGGATCCGCTTTGGCCGCGGTTCAAGCCGGGCGACAAGACGACGCCGGGCCTCACGCTCGAGAGTGTTTGGGATGACATTCGGGCGCGCGCACGGGTCCGGCCAGTCTTCCTCAAGGACTTTCCGCATTACATCAACCACATTTGGACGCCCGATTTTCTGGTCCAGATGACCCACGCCTTTCTGATCCGTGATCCGGCCAAGACGATCTCATCGATCTACGACAAATGGCCCGACTTTGATGAGACCGAGGTGGGCTTTCCCGAGCAGCGGGCGCTTTTCGATCTCTTGTGGGCGCTCACCGGCACACCGCCTCCGGTGATCGACAGCGATGACCTGCTGGAGGCCCCGGACGCAGTGGTGTCGGCCTTTTGCGATGCCGTTGGGATCCCGTTCTTGCCTGACGCCCTGTCTTGGGAGCCGGGCGGAGACCCCTCGGCACACAGCTGGTGGGATGGCGGATCGTTCCACCACAACCTCGCCAAGTCGTCGGGCCTGACGGCGCAGCGGCGCAGCTATGTCGAGGTGGCCAATGCGCCGGTCCGCGTCCAACGCGTCCACCGGCGCATGAAGCCGCATTACGACCATCTTTTTGCGCAGCGGATCAAAGTCGGCTGATCACTCGGGAAGTGTCTCGCGAAACCGTCCGGCGATGGCGCGGGTGCGAGCCCCTTCTTCTTCGGCGTGATCCTGTGCGTCGAGCGCGTCCACACGAAGACCGGAATGCGCATAGACCGGCATGCCCGCGGCCGCCAGGCCTCTGAGCCGGGCGGCGAGGTTCTGCTTCTTGGAGACCTGATGCGGCTGCGTATCGCTCAATGCCGCTGATGTCATCGGTCCCCCCGAGACCAGGGCGCCCGCCTCCACAGCCTCCTTGAAGAGCGCGTCCCCTGCCTGCGTTCGGGTGATCACGCCATTGAACCCGTCATCCTCGCCCTCGGGGCTCCCGCCCGGCCAGATATCGGCCGCCGCTATGTCGGCGGCCTCGCCAAGCGCGTCCGGGCAGACCTTGCAGCGAGACTGGATGCGCCACCCTGTCTCGTCGCCCCACATCTCGCGATAGCTCCGTTCGAGAACCTCGCCGCGCCGGGTCTCGACCCGAGTGGGGCCTGGATTGCCATGTCCGCGATACCGGAACAGCGTGACATCGTCTTCCGCCCACCCTTGCTCATCGAGGAGTGCCTGGGACTTGCCCAAATCGGACGCACCGCCGCACACCATCACTAGGAGGGCTATCAGGAACTCACCAATGCGCGGGTCGTCCTTCGCGCGCTCCCGGATGGCGCCGGCGTCGCATGGCTTGGCGATGATCGCGAATGGCTCTTGGCGCAAGAGCGCCGCTTCCAGACCGGCCAGCGTGTCCGACGGCCCGTAGCGGGACCCGGTGCGCGCGAGGACGTCTTCCGGCCTTTCCGACAGGCACCATCGGCTGCGCATGGGACGCTGCGGATCCGCGGCGCAATGCAGGATGAAGCGCGCCCGGCCGGTGCGCAGCAGGTGCATGCCGAGGGCGGTGAGCACACCGCCTGTCGCGGCGCGAAAGCGGACATCCTCGTCTCCGGCCCAGGCGGTCTCGATCCGATGATAGCTGCCCCATATCGGGTCCTCCTGCGGACCCTTCTCGGCGTTCGGTGCTGCCACCGTTCCGGGACAGGCGCGCAAGATGTCGGCGTCGGGGCCGTCACCCGTGCGCCGCGGTCGCAAGCGCCCCTCTTGCGTGTAGACCATTTCAAAGGGGCCGATCGCAGCGCATAAGCCACATCCAATGCAGAGGCCGCTCTGAACGACCTCATCTACGGATCTTGCCACAGTCATCGCGGTCCCCCTTTGCCGACGCTCGATGGGATGCTCTGGCGTTGACAGTCAGAGAAACCACGTCGCTGTCCAGGGTGAAAAGCTCACGATGATCAGCGTGACGAACATGGCCAGAATGAACCACTTGCAGTAGCCCATCACGTCTTCGATCTTCAGCCCGGTCGCCGAGCAGACTGTCAGCAGCACCGATGCCACGGGAGGTGTCTGCTGCCCGATCCCCAGATTGAGACAGACGATCACCCCGAAATGGACCGGGTCGATCCCCATCTGCTGGCTGAGCGGCAGCAGCATCGGGACGACCACGATGATCGCGGCCGAGGCGTGCAGGAACATGCCGAGGAAGAGCAGGAAGATGTTGATCAGCAGCAGACGCAGCACATAGCTGTCGGTCAGACCGCCCAAGCCTTCGGCGATCTTCTGCGGGATCTGTTCGTTGGCGAGGAACTGGCCGAGGACGGCGGAGCCTGCGATGATCATCATCACCACCGAGGTCTGGCGCACCGTCGTGACCGCGAGGTCGTAGACCGTGGCCAGGTTCAGATCGCGCCGCATCACCCATCCGAAGACCAGGGCCGCGACGACGCCGAGGGCGGCCGCCTCGGTGGGGGTGACAAAGCCGCCGATCAGCCCGCCGACCACCAGGACCGGGATGAGGAGCGGCACGAGCGCGGCCCTGAAGGCCTGGCCGAGCCGGGGCAGCTCGAAGGTTGCATCCACGGGATGCCCCTCGCGGCGCGCAAAGATGTAGCTCGTGATCATGAAGGCGCCGCCGAGCAGCAGCCCCGGCACGATGCCTGCGATGAAGAGATCCTTGATCGACGTGTTCGTGGTCACGCCGTAGAGCACCATGGGGATCGAGGGCGGAATGATGATGCCGAGCGTGGCGCTGGTGGCGGTCACCGCGGCCGCGAAGGTCTTGGGATAGCCTTGCTTCGCCATCGAGGGCACGAAGATCTTGCTCATGACGGCCGCATCCGCCACCGCCGAGCCCGACATCTCGGCCATGAACATCGACGTGACCACGTTGACATGCGCCAGCCCGCCCCGCATCCAGCCGACGAGCGCACGCGCGAGCGCAATGATCCGGTCGGAGATCGAGGTCGCGCCCATCAGCTCTCCCATGAAGATGAAGAGCGGGATCGCCAGCAGCACCACCTTGTTGACGCCGGAGAACATCTGGATCGGCGCCATGATGAGGTCGATGCCCGAGACCGCCATCGAGATGGCCGCGGCGATCATGAGGGCGAAGCCGATCGGCATGCCGATGGCGATCAGGCCGAGGAGGATCGCAATGACGAGCCAGGCCATCTGTCAGCCCTCTCGTGCTGGAGGGGCGCCGGAGCTCAGGCTCTCCTGCAGGCGCAGGCCGACCGCCGTGAGCATCAGGACCGCCGCCAGCGGCATGATCAGCATGAACCAGCCTTGGGCGATTTCCGCCGTCTCGATCTCGGTCGCTCCGGAGACGCGGATCATGCGGACGGACTGCCAGAGCAGCATCAGGAGAAAGCCGATAACGAGGGCGCCGTTCAGCAGGGCCGGTGCGCGGCGCGCGCCACGGGGCAGCGATTGCGCGAGCAGGTCGAAGGCGATGTGCCCCTCGCGCCGCATCGCGAGATAGGCCCCGAGGAAGGCGATCCATACAAGAAGATAGCCGGGCACCTCGTCGGCCGTGACCACGATCGAGCCCAGGAGGTCGCGGACCCAGAAATAGGCCGGGCGAAGTGCCTCCCAATCCTTCGCCAGATCCCGCATCACACCGAGCACGAGATACCTGTTGAGCACGTTGAGCAGGATGAACAGACAGGAGGTGGCGAAGACCGCCACCGCCACCGCCTCGACCACCCGGTCGAGGATCCGGATTGCGCGCATCACTGCACGCTGCGGATGATCACGAGATACTCGTCGCCCTGGCTCTCGACATAGTCGTCGTAGCTTTCGGCCGTGGCGTCCTTGAAGGCGGCCAAGTCGACCTCGTTGATCTCGAGGCGGCCCTTCATCTCCTCGAAGTATTTTGCCTCGAGCGCGGCCGACGCCTCGTAGGCGGCATCGGTGATCTCGCGGCCAACCTCGACGAAGACCTGCTGCTGCTCGGCGGTCAGGCTGTCGAAGAAGGCGTTGGAGGCGACGAGGAAGGACGGGGTGTAGACGTGGCTGGTCAGCGACAGGAAGCCGGCCACCTCGAAATGCTTCTGTTCGTAGAAGCCGTAGGTCGCGGCCTCGGCCCCGTCGACGACACCGGTCTGCAGCGCGGTGAAGGTCTCGCCCCAGGACACCTTTTGCGGTGTCGCACCCATGTTCTGGAACACCTGCTGGCGGAACTTGCCGCCGGAGATGCGGATCTTGAGGCCCTCGAGATCGAACGGCTCGGCCACCGCGCGCTCGGAGTTGATCACGTGGCGGAAGCCGTTCTCGTAGACCCCGATCACCTTCATGTTGCCGACCTCTTCGATCCGGGTGCGGATCGCATCCTCGAGGCCGGCAGCCATTGCGGCGCGCACATGGTCACGATCGGAAAAGAGCCACGGCAGATCGAAGACGCCCAGCTTCTTGTCGAGCTTCATCACGCCCGATGCGACGTTGATCATCTCCAGCGCGCCGGCCTGGATGTTGGTCATCAGGTCCTTCTCTTTGCCGAGCTGGCCCGACGGGAAGAGCTTGAACTCGAACTGGCCGGGAAGGCGCTTCTCGATTTCTGCGGCGAAGAGCGTCGACTGCGCGTGGAGCGGTGAGAACCCCGAGACGTGGCTCGCGATGCGCACCTCGCGCGGCGCGGCCAGAGCGAGGGTGGCGGAGGAGAGGGTGGCGGACAGGGCGAAGGCCGACCGCGGCGACTGTCAGATGCTTCATGGGTGGTTCCTTCCTTGTGGGGGCGCCCGCCTGTCAGCGGATCTCTGTGGTGTAGTGGAACTGGTCGGCGCGCCCTCGCGAGCGGCGCCATTCGAGCGGCACACCGCCTATTCCGCGGGCCACGCGTTCGATGACGATCACGGGCGTGCCGGTCTCGACGCGGAGGAGGCGCGCATGCTCGGCCGACGCCGCCTCGGCTGTCAGCGCTTCCTCGGCGGAGACCACGAGCTGGCCGCATTCGGCCTCGTACACCGGGTAGAGGAGGGGACCGACTTTGTCGGTTGGCATCGTCAGAAAGGAGGCGAAGGGCTCCAATGGCAGCCAGATCTCCTCGGCCAGCACCGGCATCGCACCGATCAGGCGCAACCGGGTCATCGAGATGGCTTCCTCGCCCTCGCCGAGGCCCAGCGCATGGGCGATATGGCTCGGCACCGGGCTCGTCTCGCGCCGCAGGATGCGGCCTTCGGGCACGCGATGCTCCCCCGAGCCGTCGCGGAACCGGAAGAAGCGGAAGAGCGAGTGATCGAAGCGCGGCCGCCGCACGAAGGTTCCCTTGCCCCGAAACCGCTCGAGCAACCCCTCGTCCACGAGCATTGCAAGCGCCTGGCGCACCGTTCCTGGCGCGATCTCGTAGGTCTCCGACAGCCAGGTCTCCGACGGCGCACGGTCGCCGGGTTTCCAGCGGCCGGCCTTGATCTCACGGCGCAGCTCGTCGGCGAGACGCTGATACAGCGGCAGCCTTTCGTCGCCTGCGAGACCTGCATGTTCGGCCGACATCGAGAAGTTCCATCTGGACAAACTCTGATTCTCAGGTTCTCTATATAACTTGAGATGTCAAGAAACCATGGGCAATGATTCCAACGGGCGCAAACCGGCTGATGGGAGGATGCGAGGGCCGGTTCGACGGTCATGCGCATGTGTTCCGCCGCGACCTCCCCTTGGCGCCGCACCGGCGATACACGCCACAGGCTGACGCGCCTCTCGAAGACTATGTCGGGCTGCTGCGCAAGTGCGGGCTGGATGGCGGGATCCTCGTGCAGCCGAGCTTTCTGGGAAGCGACAACAGTTTCCTCTTCGATGCCCTGCGCCATGCGGCACGGGTCCAGGACATGACGTTCAGGGGCGTCGTGGTGTTCGACCCGAGCAACGAGGTCTGGCGCGCGGACCTCGAGACCGCGAAGCAGATCGGCATCATCGGGATGCGCCTCAACCTGGTCGGCGTGCCGGACCACGCGCTCGATCTCGGGCCGTGGCGCGAGATCCTTGAGGCCGTGTCGCGGCGCGACTGGCATGTCGAACTGCATTGCGAAGGCTCGCGGCTGTCAGGATTGGTCGAGCAGCTCCTGGCGCGAGAGGTCACCGTCGTGGTCGATCACTTTGGCCTGCCGTGCGCTGGGAGTTACCGGGACTGTCCGGGACATCGAGCAATTCTAGCGGCGCCGCCGGGTCGGGTCTTCGTCAAGGCATCCGCGCCCTATCGGGTCTTCCCCGGCCTTGCCTCATCCGAGGCCGCCCACCGTTGCTGGCCGATCTACCAGGACCTGCTCAATGCGTTGGGCCCGGAGCACCTCCTCTGGGGCAGCGATTGGCCGTGGACACGGTTCGAGAACCGGCATGCCTTTGCCGAGGTGTGGGGCTGGCAGTCGGCATGGTCGGCAAGTCCGGCCACGGGGCGGAACTGAGCGGGGCCGAGACAGCGAGCTGCGGACACCTTCGAGCGTGGGCGGCCCGTTCCAGCGCCGGCCGCATCCGATCAGATTTTCGGCCGACTGCCGCTGTGTCCCGGCTCAGGGCGAGGGACGCAGACTGCGGAAGATCTCCACCATCTCCGGCATCATGCGCTCGCCATGGCCCTGCGCCTTGCCGAGCGTCAGCGCCTGCAGCACCCCGCCCGAGACCAGCGTTGGCGCTTCGTGCTCCTGGGCCAAACGCGTGTAGTAGGTGAGGTCCTTTAGACAGTTTGCGAGCGCGAACTTGTGGGCGTTGGGGTCGCCTTCGAGGATGTATTTCGAGTAGTTCTGGAAGTTCCCGCAATTGAGCCCGGAGTTCGAGACGATCTCGTGCAACACCGAGGGCGGCAGGCCGACCTGCTCGACCATGGAATAGGCCTCCGACCAGATCGCAGCATAACCGATGCCGATCAGGTTGTTGATCAGCTTGACCGCATGCGCGGAGCCGACGGGCCCGCCGGTCGGGATGATCACATTGGCCCAGGTCGAGAGCAGCGGCCGCAGACGGTCGATCACGGCCTCCGGTCCGCCGACATAGGTCGTCAGCTCCCCGCTCCAGGCATGGGCCGGGGTGCGCGACAGCGGCGCGTCGACCAGTGTGATCTCGCGCCTGGCCAACTCGGCCGCGAGCCGGACCGTCGAGGCGGGATCGGCGGTCGTGCTGTCGACGATCGTCAGGCCCGGGCGGGCGGTCGTCACGATCTCGGCGATGTTGGCCTCGACCTGGGGCGAGCCGGTGACGCACATCGCGATGATATCGCAGTCGCCGGCCAGTTCGGCGACCGAGGCGCATTCGACGGCCCCGCGAGAGACGAGATCCTCCACCGCCTCACGCTTGCGGTGCGCCACCACGCGAAGGGGGAAGCCCTTCTCGACAGCGTTCTTGGCCATGCCCCAGCCCATGAGGCCGACCCCGATGAAGCCCAGAACGGGGTGCTGCGACATCTCAGTCCTCCTTGCCCGTCGATTTTAAATCGATTTAAATCACGCTGAACGGCCCTGTAAACCACTTCGACCGATCGGAGATGAGCCCATGCTGCTCGACGGACGCATTGCTTTGGTGACAGGGGGCGCCTCGCGCCGGGGACTTGGCCGGGCGACAGCACAGCTTTTCGCGGCGCAGGGCGCCTGCGTGGCGGTGGTCGATGCCGATCTGTCCGGCGCGGAGGCGTGCGCGGCGAGCCTCGGGATCGATCACCTCGGGCTCGGCTGCGATGTCACCGAGCGCGACGCCTGCGAGGCCGCGGCCGCCGCGACCCTCGCCCGCTTTGGCCGGATCGACATCCTGGCCAACATCGCCGGGATCACCTCGCCCCAGCGGCTGATGGAGGTGGACGAGCCAACCTATGACCGGGTGATGGACGTCAACATGCGCGGCACGCTCCTGATGACCCAGGCGGTGGTCCCGCAAATGCGCCGCCAGGGCTCCGGCAGCATCGTCAACATGTCGTCGGTCTCGGCCCAGCGGGGCGGCGGCATCTTCGGCGGCTCGCATTATTGCGCGGCCAAGGGGGCGATCCTCGGCTACACAAAGGCCTGCGCGCGCGAGCTCGCCGCCGACGGGATCCGCGTGAACGCCGTCTGTCCGGGCTTCATCGACACCGACATCACCGCCGGCCTGATGACACCCGAGATCCACCGCCAGATCATCGCCGGGATCCCGATGGGCCGGGCCGGACGGGCCGAAGACGTGGCCGGGTGCTTTCTGTTCCTGGCCTCGGATCTCTCGGCCTACTGCACAGGCACCGAGATCGATCCGAATGGCGGGTCCCACATCCACTAGCCGTCAGGAGGGCAGGCATGAAGATCGGGTTCATTGGGCTGGGGGCCATGGGGGCGCCGATGACGGCCCGGCTGGCGGCTGCCTATCCGGGCGCGGTGTCGGGCTTCGACGTCGATCCGGACCGCGCCGCCCAGGTCTGCGCCGAGGCCGGGGCGCGCCAAGCGGCGTCGGTGGCGGAGATTGCGCAGCAGAGCACGGTGCTCTTGTCCTGCCTGCCGAACAATGGCGTGCTGCGCGAGGTCTATCTCGGCCCGGGCGGCGTCGCCGACGGGATCCGCCCGGGCTCGATCACCGTCGACTGCTCGACCGTTGGCCCCGACGCGACGCGCGATGTCTATGACGGGCTGAAGGACCGCGGCGCCTCTCATCTCGACGCCTCGATGCTCGGCTCGATCCAGCAGGCGAATGAAGGGACCATCAGCTTCGTGGTCGGCGGTGACGCTGAGGCGTTCGCCCGCGCCGAGCCGGTGCTCGGGGCCTGCGGGCAGCTGATCCGCCATTGCGGGCCTTCCGGCGCGGGCAATCATATGAAGCTCGTGCATCAGACGCTCGTCGCCGGGCATGCGGTGGCGGTGGCCGAGGCGCTGGGGCTCTGTCTCGAGACCGGCGCGGATATCGAGGCCTTCTACGACATCGTCACCCAGGGCACCGGCTTCGCCTATTCGCGCTATTTCGAGAACCGGGTGCCGCGGATGCGGGACGGGGAGTTCTCGGCGCTCTTCATGTTGAAGTTCATGCTCAAAGATGCGCGCCTGGCGCGGGACATGGCACCCGATCCCGCGCGCTATCCGGCCCTGGCGGCGGTGATCGCCACCCTCGAGGATGCCGAGGCGGCGGGCTGGGGCGATGGCGATTTCTCGGCGGCGATGAAGGCCGTCTCGGCCCGGATCGGGATCCCCGTCGAGCGCGGCACATAGGAAGAGGGGGCACCGGCGATGACACGCCGGCCGACGCAGCGCCAGATCGCCGAGCGTTTGGGCCTCTCCCCGGCGACCGTCTCGCTGGCGCTCAAGGACAGCCCGATGATCGCGGCCGAGACCCGGCGCGTGGTCCGGGAGGCGATGCAGGAGAGCGGCTATGTGCAGAACATGGCCGCGGCCTCGCTGCGCACGGGGCGCACCCGCATCGTCGGCGTGAGCTTTCACAACATCGCGCATCAGTTCTTTGCGGAGATGCTGATCGCGATCGAGGAGACGTTCGCTGCCGCAGGCGTCGCCGTCTTTCTCAACAATCATGGGGAGAGCGCGGCGAGCCTGGAGAGGTTCGTCCGGAGCCTGGCCGCTTACGGCGCCGAGGGGATCATCGTCTCGCCCCCACCCTCGGTCACCGCCGAGATCCTCGAGCCGATCCGGCGCCAGCGCACCCCGGTGGTCTATGTCTCGCGGCGGATCGAGGGCGACGACGAGGCGGATTGGGTGGTGAATGCCGACCGCCACGCGATGATCGCGGCGACGCATCGGCTGGTCTCGCTGGGGCATCGGCGGATCGCCCTCATCGGCGGACAGCCCGGCACAAGCGTCTCGCGCGACCGGGTCGCGGGCTTTCAGGCCGAGATTGCGCGCGTGGGCATTCCCTGGGAGGATCAGCTCTGGCGCGTGTGCCGGCCCCGGCTGATCGAGGGGGCTGCCGCCGTTCGGGAGACCCTGGACTGGGCGGAGCGGCCGACCGGCTATGTCTGCTTCAACGATCTGGTGGCCTTCGGCGTCATGAACGCCCTCCGGTCCCTCGGCATCCGTCCGGGACGCGATGTCGGTGTCGTCGGTATCGGCGGCACCGAGGAGGCGGCGGCGTTCTTCCCGGCCTTGACGACCGTGCTCGACAATCCCTCGCAGATCGGCCGGCGCGCTGCGGAGATCCTCTTGACCCGGATCGCCGATCCGGAGGCGCCGCTTGAGCGGGTCATTCTCGACCCGAAGCTGATGATCCGGGAGAGCTGCGGCGGGCGCGTGGCTTAGAGCGTTTTCCGACCAGACTGACTCAGTCTGGTGTCTGGAAAACGCGATCAATGCCAGCGCTAGAGCGCGCGACCTGACCCCATCAGGTCGGACAGCGCTCTAGTCGCCGCCGCGCACGGGCTTGCCGCCGAGGCTCTCATAGAACCGCACGCCCTGGCTGTCGTCATGGCCGCCGAAGCCCGCCGCCGAGGCACCGAGAAAGACCTGGAGGGCGGCGGCCGACACCGGGACCGGGAACCGCGCCTCCCGTGCCGCATCGAGCACGATGCCGAGATCCTTGACGAAGATGTCGACAGCGGATTTGGCCTCGGTCCCCTCCGTCATCGTGCGCGGGCCACGATCGGCAATCATCCACGAGCCGCCTGCCGAGACATTCAGCACTTCGAGGATCCGCTCGGGCGGCAGGCCGAGATGGGTTCCGAAGCTCATCACCTCCGCCAGCACCGCCAGATTGCACCCGGCCGCGAGCTGGTGGACCATCTTCATCGCCGAGCCCGCCCCCGGCGCATCACCGACACGGAAGATATGCGCGCCCATCGCCTGCATCAGCGGCTCGGCGGCGGCAAAGGCGGCCTCGGACCCCGCGGCCATGAAGGTGAGCCGGCCGGCCTCGGCGCCGCCGGTGCCGCCCGAGACGGGTGCGTCGAGGAAGAGCCGCCCCGCCGCCGCGACCTTTGCTCCAAGGTGTTTCGCGGTCGCCTCCGGCATCGTCACCGAGGAGAGCACGAGCGCCCCCTCGGGCAGGGCGTCGAGCGCGCCGGCCTCGAGCAGCACCGCCTCGGCCTGGGCGCCGGTCACCACCATGAGCACCAGCGCCTCCGCCCCGGCGCAGGCGGCGGCAACGGTGGGCGCGCGCGCCCCGCCCGCCGCCTCGAGCGCCTCGAGCGCCGGCTCGGCGAGGTCGCAGCCCACCACCTCATGCCCGGCCGAGATGAGCACCCGCGCCATGCGCCCACCCATGGCGCCCAGTCCGACAAAGGCGATCTTCATGGCTCCCTCACGATCTCGTTGATCTCCAGCAGGTTCATTGCGGGATCGTAGACATAGACATGGCGCATCTTCGGGATCGCGAAGGTCGGCGCATAGGAGAACGGTATCTCCGCGGCCTTGAGGCGCTCCATCACCGCGTCGAGATCGTCGACCTGAATGGCCACATGACCGCCGATGGAGGGGTTGTGATCAAAGCCGTTCTTCCGGGCGAATTCGGGATCTGGCCGGATGAGATGCAGCCCGCTGTTGGCGCCGTCGGCGCTGGTCGGGCACGGCAGGAGCGCCAGCCGGCTCGGGTCGCCGGGGATGTAGCCGACCTCTTTCGGGAAGGTCCAGGTCCCCTCCGCGAGGCCGAGGATCTCGGTGTAGAACCGGGCCGAGGCCCGCACGTCACTGGCCGGCAGGTTCACATGGTGGATGCGCCAGGTCACGGCTCGCCCCACGTCGCAGACGCAGGCGTCATTCTTTGACGGCGCCGGTCATGGCGGCCACGTAGTGCTCGACGAAGAAGGCGTAGAGGATCACCAGCGGCATCGAGCCGATCAGCGCCCCCCCCATGATCGAGCCCCAGCGATAGACGTCTCCGTCGGTGAAGGAGGTTACGATCGCCACCGGCACCGTCTTGTTCGACTGGTCCGAGATGAAGGTGAGCGCATAGATGTACTCGTTCCAGCATAGTGTAAAACAGAAGATAAAGGCCGAGATCAGCCCTGGGATCGACAGCGGCAGAATGATCTTGGTCAGGATCTGCCACCGTGTCGCCCCGTCGATCAGTGCGCATTCTTCGAGCTCGAAGGGGATGGTCTTAAAATAACCCATCAACAGCCAGGTGGAGAACGGGATCAGGATCGTCGGATAGGTGAGAATAAGGGCAAACGGCGTGTCGAACAGCCCGTATTGGTAGACGATTGTCGCCAGCGGAATGAACAGGATCGAGGGCGGGACCAGATAGGCCAGGAAGATCGCACCGCCGACCCAGTTCGCCCCGCGATACTTGATGCGCACGATCGCATAGGCCGCGCCGACGCTCGCGATGATCGAGAGCGTCGTCGAGCCGATCGCCACCATCATCGTGTTCCAGAGCCAGGTCGGATACTCCGTCTCGAACAGCAGCGTGTAGATGTGGGTCAGCGTCGGGTTCCAGGTCCACAGCGGATTGGTGCTCTCGAGATCGATCAACTCCTCGTTCGGTTTGATGGCCGTCAGCGTCATCCAGTAGAACGGGAACAGCAGCACCACCATGATGATGACGAGCGGGATCCACAGCGTCACCACGCGGGAGAAGCGGGTCTCCAGATGGTCGATCCCCTCGCGGTGGTCGGCCTGATCCTCGCCGACGGCGACGGCGGCATCCTTGGACTCAGTCATTGCCCTCTCCGTGCTGCCATTTGCGCCGCTGAAGCCCGAACCAGGAGAACAGGATCGCGGCGAGCAGGAACGGGATCATCGCGGTGGCGATCGCGGCACCCTCGGCCAGGTTCCCGCCAAGGATCGCGCGCTGATAGCTCAGCGTCGCCATCAGATGCGTGGTGTTGAACGGCCCGCCGCGGGTGAGCACCCAGATGAGCTGGAAGTCGGTGAAGGTGAACAGCACCGAGAAGGTCATCACCACGGCGATGATCGGGGTCAGCAGCGGATAGGTGATGTAGCGGAACATCTGCCAGCGCGTGGCACCATCGATCACCGCTGCCTCGTAGAGCGAGACCGACACCGTCTGCAGACCCGCCAGGAGCGTGATGGCGATGAACGGCACCCCGCGCCAGATATTGGCGAAGATCACGCTGGCCCGCGCCATGGTGCTGTCGCCCAGCCAGTTGATCTGATGGTCCGCAGCGATGGCGCCGATCCCCTGCAGCATCCAGGTGAGGATCGAGAACTGCGTGTCGAAGATCCACCAGAACGCGATCGCCGAGAGCACGGTGGGCACGATGAAGGGGATCAGCACCACGGCCCGGATGATCGCCTTGAACGGCATATGGCGGTTCAGCAGCAGCGCCAGATAGAGCCCGATCGCGAATTTGATCGCGCTCGCCACGATCGTGTAGAGAAGCGTGTTGAAGACCGAGAGCCAGAAGGTCGGGTCGCCATAGATCTCGAACCGCGTCCCGAAGATCTCATTGGCGATGATCGCAAAGAAGTCGGTGATCGGCTGTTCGCCCATCAGCCATTCGTAGTTCTCGAGGCCGACCCAGACGCCGTCGCGCCCGACCCGCACGTCGGTGAAGGAGAGATAGACGCCGAGCCCGAGCGGATAGGCCAGGAACAGCAACAGAAACGCGGCCGCCGGCAGCATGAACCAGAAGCCGAGATAGTTTCGATTGGTCTGGAGCCGTGTCCAGGCGCCACGGGTGTCCGCTGACTCGCGGGGGCGGTCGAGCCCGATTTCTGCCATCTGCCGCGCTCCTCGGTGAGGCGGGGGCCAGGACCGGCCCCCGCGGGTCGTGACCTCAGGTCCGATAGAGGCGCTTGGCCTTGCGCTCGGCGACGCGGATCGCCTCCTCGACCGTCGCGCGGCCGGAGGCGGCGTTGGCGATCATGTCGAGGACGATGAAGTCCGCGAGCGCTGCCGCCGCCTTCTCGCCGACCGAGCCGAGATGGCCGGCCGTCGAGGTCCGCCAGGCGGCGGGCTTCGCAGCCAAAAGCTTGGGGTCCTCGTTCCAGAAGGCGAAATCGTCGCCGGCCTGGTAGGAGTGGCTGAGATAGGCCACCGCCCCGGCACACCAGGGCTCGTAGTTCTCGGCCTCCATCATGAACTGCATAAAGGCTTTCACGGCATTCGGATTGCTCGTGTAGTTCATGCCGAGGAGCGGATAGCAGATATGGAACTCGGTCGGCTTGCCCGCCGGTCCGACCGGCCAGAAGGCGTGGTCCATATCCTCCATGATCTCTTTCATCTTGGCATCTTCGTTGGCCTGGCGCTTGGCCGCGGCATAGATCGAGACGCCATTGTTGGTGAGCCAGACCTCCTCGGCCAGGAACGCCTTGTTGTTGAAGGCATCGTTCCAGGACGCGGTGCCCGGGATCCAGGCCTCGAAGAGCTGCTTGGCGTATTCGAGCGCGGCCGCGGTCTCGGGGCTGTTGATGATCACCTCGTCGTTCTCGTCGACGAGGTAGCCGCCATGCGCCCACAGCACCCAGTGCACCCAGGCATTGCCGTCGCCCGAGGCGAAGCCCAGCGCCATGCCGCCCGGCTTGCCGATGCCCTTGAGCGCCTTGTTGAGCTCGAGGAAGCCCTCGAGATCACCCGGCATCTCCGAGAAGCCGGCCTCGTTCATTGCCGAGATGCGATAGTTGATCAGGTTGGCGTTGTAGGCCACCGGCACGGCAATCCACTTGCCGCCCGACTTGCCATAGGTCTCGGCCGAGGGGGCCCAGCCGCCATACTTGGTGCCGATGTGATCGCAGACATCGGAGACGTCCATGCACTTCTCGGGGAAGAGATGCGGCAGCGAATAGAGGCCCCAGAAGAGATCGGGCCCCGAGCCGACATTGGCGGCCACGGAGGCCTTGGGCTGCACATCGTCGAGGCTCTCGTTCAGCACCTCGACCGGCACGCCGGTGGCCTGCGTGAAGGCGTCCACGAGTGCGAGGAAGCTGTCCTCCTCGGACTGCACGAAGCGCCGCCAGCGCAGGAGTTGCAGCGAGGCACCCTCTTCGGGCTGGTGCAGCATCTCGCTGGCGGCCCAGGCCTTGGCCCAGCCGAGAAGTCCCGGCGAGGCGGTGACCGCACCGACGGCGGCCGTGCCCTTGAGCAGTGAGCGGCGTGAGATCATCGTCTTCTCCCTTATCGTCGTCGGCGCTTCCTGCGCCTGTTGTGGATGACGGGCCGGGGCCCGCCGATGGCGGGCGACTTAGGCCCGCATGGCCTGACCCGTCGCGGCGTCGAACACATGGATATGTGCCGGATCGGGGACCAATCGGAGCGGGGTGCCCGGGGCTGGCTGAAAGCGCTCTCGAAACACCGCAGAGATCTCGTCTGCCCCGTGTTGGGCGACGATCTGAACCTCCGAGCCGGTCGGCTCGGTCACCACGACCTCGGCGGCGATGCCGTCGACGCCGTTGCCGAGGGTGAGATGCTCGGGCCGGACGCCGAGGACGATCTCCTGCCCGTCGCTCACGGGCGCGGCGGGGGCGAGCGGCACCGTCTCTCCGGCAGTGCTGACAAAGGCCGGGCCGGCGCCGTTCACACGGGCATTGCCTTTGAGGAAGTTCATCGAGGGGGAGCCGATAAAGCCGCCTACGAAGAGATTGTCCGGCCGGTCGTAGAGATCGAGCGGCGCACCGATCTGCTCCACGTTGCCGCCCTGCATGACGACGATCTTGTCGGCCATCGTCATCGCTTCGATCTGGTCATGCGTGACATAGATCGTGGTGCCGCCGACGCGCTGATGCAGGGCCTTAATCTCGGTGCGCATGGCCACGCGCAGCTTGGCGTCGAGATTGGAGAGCGGCTCGTCGAACAAGAAGACCTGCGGGTTGCGGACGATGGCGCGACCCATTGCCACCCGCTGGCGCTGCCCGCCCGAGAGCTGGCGCGGATAGCGGTCGAGGAGGGGGGCGAGCCCGAGGATCTCGGCGGCCTGGCGGACGCGTTCGTCGGTCTCCGCCTTGGGCGCGCGGCGCAGATTGAGGCTGAAGGCCATGTTGTCGTAGACCTTCATATGCGGATAGAGCGCGTAGTTCTGGAACACCATGGCGATGTCGCGCTCTTTGGCCGGCACGGTGTTCACCACCCGCGCGCCGATCAGCACCTCGCCCGAGGTGATCGACTCGAGCCCTGCGATCATCCGCAACAGGGTCGACTTGCCACAGCCCGAAGGGCCGACGAGCACCACGAACTCGCCATCCTCTATGGTGATGTCGACGCCGTGGATAACCTCGACGGTGCCGAACGCCTTGCGGACATTCCGGATCTCAACCGACGCCATGGCGCGGTGGCCTCCCTTCATGCGCCGGTGTCTGAGCCCAGCCTTCCTCCGATATTGTTCGGGGACCTGCGATCGGTCAATGATGTTTTTAAATCGATTTAGATCGCGCCAGACAGGGAGAGAGCGCCGATGAGACCCCAGATCCTGCAGATCGCCCCGATGATGCCCCATGTGGAGGCCGCGCTGACCGAGGCCTATGCCGTCCACCGCTATTGGGAGGCGGAGGCGCAGGACCGCCTCCTGGCCGAGATCGGTCCCAGCATCCGCGGCGTGGCCACCGACGGCCATCACGGGCTTGCCGTCGCGATCCTGGAGCGGCTCTCGGCGCTCGAGATCATCGCGAGCTACGGGGTCGGCTATGACGCCATCGATATCCCCGCCTGCAAGGCGCGCGATGTGCGGGTCACCAACACGCCCGACGTGCTCAACGACGCGATGGCCGAGATCACGCTCGGGCTGATGATCGCGCTCTGCCGGCGTCTGCCCCAGGCGGATGCCTATGTGCGGGCCGGGCGCTGGGCGGGGCAGGGGAACTACGGGCTGACCGGCGAGCTCACGGCCAAGCGGCTGGGGATCCTCGGGCTCGGCCGGATCGGCAAGGAGATCGCGCGGCGCGCCCAGGCCTTCAAGATGGAGGTCGTCTATCACGGCCGGTCGCGGCAGGCGGATCAGCCCTATCCCTTCTACGACGATCTCGAGGCGATGGCGCGGGATGTCGACTGGCTGGTGGTGATCGCCCCGGGCTCGCCCGAGACCAAGGGGATCGTGTCACGGGCGGTGATGGAGGCGCTCGGCCCCGAGGGGTGCCTTGTCAATGTCGCGCGCGGGAGCCTCGTGGATCAGGACGCGATGGTCGAGCTGCTCGCGAGCGGGGGGCTCGGCGGTGCAGCGCTCGATGTGTTTGCCGAGGAGCCGAAGGTCCCCGAGGCGCTCTGGGCCATGGAGCATGTGGTGCTGTCGCCGCATCAGGGCTCGGCGACGGTCAAGACACGCACGGCGATGGGCGATCTGGTGGTGCGCAATCTGGCGGCGCATTTCGCCGGAGATCCGCTCCTGACGCCGGTGGCCTGAGGCGCGGCAGCGCGCAGTTTCAATCGGTCTGGGGGACCCGAAAGTCCACATGGATGTGGTTGCCGTCGGGATCGTGGATGTTGAGCTGGAGGAGGTCGGTGCCCGGCACGGCGAGCTCTCGCGGCGTGATCCCGGCGGCCGCGAGGCGTGCGCGGAAGGCGGCAAGCTCTGCCGGTCCCCCGGCGGTGAAGGCGAAATGCTCGAGCGCCAGCTCGCCGTTCGCCGCCGCGCCTGCGAGCGGCGCCGTCTCCACGCCGATCAGATGCACCACGGCCTGGTCACCGGCATAGAGCCAGGTGCCTGGGAACGCGAAGGGCGGCCGCCAGCCCTCGACGAGCCCGATCACCGCGACATACCACCGCCGCATATCATCGAGCCGCGCCGTGCGGATGTTGACGTGATCGAGCCGCATATCCCGTCGCCATTCCTTGCCAAGCGGCCCGACGCTAGCGGACCTTCTTCTTGATTGTCGCAAGCAGTGTCTTGGCGCTACTGAACTTCATGTCGCTCGGCCCGCCATAGCCCTGGACCGCACCGGGGACCGTCGTGTGATAGGCTTTTGAGATCAGCGCGTGATCTTTGATGAGCTTGGCCAACGCTTCCACGTCGTCGGCGGTCGGCGTCTCGCTTCCGCGAATAAACCGCTTATAGAAATCACCGACGCCGTCATCGAACACTTTGATCGTGGCCTTTGCCTTTGTGGCGAACTTATTCGCCGCACTAATCGACATGATGTCCTCCCGTTTTTTCTTTGTCTAAGAACACGACGCTGCCAGAGTTGGGAAGAACGGTCAACGCCGCCACGGGCGGCGTTGTCTGCCTCAGCCCCGACCCACAAAGGGCATGGCGGTCGCCATGATGGTCTGGAACAGCACATTGGCCGAGAGCGGCAGCTCGGCCATGGCCACCACGGCCTCGGCGACATGGGTCACGTGCATGGTCGGCTCGGGTTTGAGCGTTCCGTCTGCCTGCGGCACGCCACCGCCCATCTTCGCGGTCATCGCCGAGGCCGCATTGCCGATATCGATCTGGCCGCAGGCGATGTTGAAGGCGCGACCGTCGAGCGCGATCGACTTGGTGAGCCCGGTGATCGCGTGTTTCGAGGCTGTGTAGGGCGCGGACCCATAGCGGGGCACCTGGGCGGATATCGAGCCGTTGTTGATGATCCGGCCGCCTTGCGGGGTCTGGTCCCGCATCATCCGGAAGGCGCCATGCGCGATCAGGAACGCGCCGTCGAGGTTCACCGAGAGAACCCGGCGCCATCCCTCCCAATCCACATCGCCGAAGAGGGTGGCGCCGATATTGGTGCCGGCATTGTTGAACACCGCATCGAGCCGGCCGAAGCGCGCCTGGATCACCGCATAGAGCGCCGCGACCGAGGCCGGGTCGGCGACATCGGTGGCGATCGGGAGCGCCTCGCCGCCGAGCTTGCCGGCTAGGGTGGCCAGGCTCTCGGCCGAGCGCGCCGCGAGCACCACCCGGTGGCCGCGCGCGGCAAAGGCCTCTGCGGTCGCGGCCCCGATGCCCTGGCTTGCGCCGGTGACGAGGACGGTGAGCGGCTCTGGCATGGCGGTCTCCTGTCTAGTCTCGGGGCGTCGGTCCTGATGGACCGCCGTCCTGCAGATCGTCTTCGAGGAAGAAGCGGATGTTGTCCTCGAAGCTCGCATCGGCGACGAAGCCGAGATCCAGCGCCTTCTTGGGCTCGAACCGGGCCTTCCATCCGAGCACGATCGCCTCGATGGCGGGATCGCGCGCCCAGCGGATGCGGCTGACGGCGGCATCGCCGGCAACGCGCCTCATCGCCTCGACCATCGTGGCGATGCTGTGGGTCTGCCCCGGCAGCGCAAAGCACCGCTGTGGCCCGAGCGCCTCTGCCCCGATCTCGGCGCCGTGGATCAGGTTCTCCACACAGCGCCGCGGCGAGAGGAACCAGTGCGTATACTCAGGGCTCACCGGACAGACCGCCTCCTGGCCCTGCAAGGGGTCGCGGAAAATCGAGGACATGAAGGACGAGGCGGCTTTGTTCGGCTTTCCTGGGCGCACCGAGATGGTCGGCAGGCGCAAGCCCCGCCCGTCGAGAAAGCCCTTTCGCGAGTGGTCGGTCAGCAGCAGTTCGGCGGCCGCCTTTTGCGCGCCATAGGAGGTCTGCGGGTTGAGCGCGGTCCAGTCGGTGATCGGATCGGGGCAGTCGCCGCCATAGACCGCGATGGAGGAGGTGAAGACCACGACCGGGCAGGTCCCGGTCGCCCGCGCCGCCTCGAAGACATTGAGCGAGCCCTGGAGGTTCACGCCCATGCCGAGATCGAACTCCGCCTCGGCCTGGCCCGAGACGATGGCGGCAAGGTGGTAGATCACGTCCTGACCGACGACGGCCCGGCGGGTCGCCTCGGCATCGGTGATGTCGAGCGCGGGCGTGCTCACCGGGAAAGGCGCGTCGATCGCGGGGGCGGGCGTGAGATCGGCCAGGGTGAGGCCGGTGATCGCCTGCCCTCGGAGGTTTCCGCGCGCGACCAGGGCGTTGGCGAGCTTTTGCCCCAGGAAGCCGCCGCCGCCGATGATCAGGACCTTCATGCCCGGCCCTCCCGGTACCGCTCGAACCAGCCGAGCCCGGCCTCGGTTCCGGCGCGGGGGCGATACTCGGTGCCGACCCAGCCATCGTAGCCGGTTGCGTCCAGCACCCCCATCAGCTGGTGGAAATCCAGCTCGCCGCTGTCGGGCTCGTGCCGCTCGGGGACGCCGGCGATCTGCACATGGGCGATCACGGGCGCGAGCGCACGGATCCGCATCGTCAGATCGCCCTCCATGATCTGCGCGTGATAGAGGTCGAGCTGGAGCCGCAGGTTCGGCGCGCCCACTTCGGCGATCACGCCGCGGGCATCGTCGGTGCGGCCGAGATGATAGCCCGGCATGTCCCGGTGATTGATCGGCTCGATCACGAAGCCCTGATCGGGGGCGGCGGCGCAGGCCTTTCTGAGATTGGCGATGTAGGTCGCCCGCGCCTCCGGCCCCTGGGCGATGCCGGCCATGATGTGGATGTTGCGGGGTCTTATGACCGCGGCATAGGCAAGCGCCCGCTCGAGATCCGCCTCGAACCGGGCCTCCGCACCGGGGACCGCGGCCATGCCACGCTCGCCGCCGTCCCAGTCACCCGCGGGCGTGTTGTAGAGCGCTTGGGCGAGACCCGCCGCCTCGAGCCGGGCCCCGACCTCATCGGCCGGATGGGCATAGGGAAAGAGATACTCCACGGCGCGAAACCCCGCTCCCGCCGCCGCGGCAAAGCGGTCGAGAAACGGGATCTCCGGCCACATCATCGAGAGATTGGCGGCAAATCGCGGCATGGCTCAGCCCGGATAGGCGACGACGGTCTGGCGCTGTTCGCCGAGACCGTCGATGCCGAGCTCGATCACATCGCCCGGTTTGAGCCAGACCTTGGGGTCCATCCCCAGGATCACCCCCTCAGGCGTGCCGGTGGCGATGAGATCCCCGGGCAGGAGCGCCATGAAGCGCGACATATAGGAGACGATCTCCGCCACGCCGAAGATCATGTCGTCGGTGCTGGAGTTCTGCCGGGTCTCGCCGTTGACCTTGAGCCAGCAGCCGAGTGCCTGCGGGTCCGGGATCTCGTCGGCGGTGACGAGCCAGGGGCCGGTGGGGCCGAAGCTCGGCGCGGATTTGCCCTTGATCCACTGGCCGAGGCGCTCGTTCTGGAAATGCCGCTCGGAGACGTCGTTGATCAGGCAATAGCCGGCGACCGCACCCAGCGCATCGGCTTCCGACACATGCTCGGTGCGCCGGCCGATGACGATGCCGAGCTCCACCTCGTAGTCGAGCTTGAGCGAGTCCTTCGGCTGGATCACCGGGTCGAAGGGGCCGGACAGGGCGGACGCCGCCTTGCTGAAGAGGATGGGCTCGGTCGGGGGTTGGGCGCCCGTCTCGGCCGCATGGCGCGCATAGTTGAGCCCGACGCAGTGAAAATTGGGCGTCGAGGCCACGCAGGGTCCGATCCGCCCCGCCTCGAGCAACGGGAGCTGGCCGAGATCCAGCGCCCTCAATCCATCGATGCTCGCGAGCGAGACCGTCTCGCCCGCCAGATCCGGCACGCTGCCGCTCAGATCGCGATAGGTTCCGTCGCTGTGGAGCGCTGCCGGGCGCTCCGCCCCGCGTTCGCCGATACGTAAAAGTTTCATGGCTGTCCTACTCGATGGCCCGTGCCGCTGCTTCGGCCGGGTCTAGTGGTTGTCGCGGGGCAGGGTCTCGGCGACCCGGCGGTAGCTGGTCGCAAGCTCCAGGCACCCGCCATCGGCCAGCTGGCCGACATGGGCGCGGTAGATCTCCTGCCAGGGGGTCTGATGCGGTGGGATCTCGGGCGTCCAGGCGTCGCGGCGGGCGACCCACTCCGCCTCGTCCACCAGCGCGTCGAGCCGCCGGTTCGGGATGTCGAGCCGCACCCGGTCGCCGGTGCGAAGGAGCGCCAGGCCCCCGCCGACCGCCGCCTCGGGGCTTGCGTTCAGGATCGACGGGCTCTCGGAGGTGCCGGATTGCCGCCCGTCACCCACGGTCGGCAGATGCTGGATGCCGGCGCGGATGAGCGCATCGGGGGGCTGCATGTTCACGACCTCGGCCGAGCCCGGATAGCCCACAGGCCCCACGCCGCGGATGAAAAGCATGCAGTCGGCATTGATCGCGAGGTCCGGGTCGTTGAGGCGCGCGTGATAGTCCTCGGGACCCTCGAAGACAATGGCGCGGGCCTCGAACACGCCCTCTGATCCTGCGTGAGAGAGATAGCGGGCCCGGAAGTCATCCGAGATCACGCTGGTCTTCATCAGCGCGCTGTCGAAGAGGTTGCCCGCGAGGACCAGAAACCCGGCCTCCTCGCGCAGCGGGGCGCCGACGGGGCGCACGATCTCCGGGTCGTCGCTCCGCCGATCGCCGAGGTTCTCCGCCACGCTCTGTCCGGTGACCGTGGGCGCGTCGGCGTGCAGCAGCCCGGCCGCCAGCATCTCAGCCATCACCGCCGGCACACCGCCGGCGCGGGCAAAGCTCTCGCCCAGATATCGCCCCGCCGGCTGCATATCGACCAGGAGCGGCAGCGCGTAGCCTTCCCGCTCCCAGTCCTCGATCGAGAGCGGCACGCCCGCATGGCGCGCGATGGCCTGGATATGGGGCGGGGCGTTGGTCGAGCCGCCGATGCAGGTGTTGACCCGGATCGCGTTCTCGAAATTGGCGCGGGTGAGGATCTTGGAGGGGCGGAGATCCTCCCGAACCATCTCCACGGCCCGCTTGCCGGTGGCATAGGCGATCTCCATTCGCGCCCGCCATGGGGCCGGGATCGCGGCACAGCCCGGCAGCGACATCCCGAGCGCCTCGGCGAGCGCGTTCATCGTCGAGGCCGTGCCCATCGTGTTGCAATGGCCGAGCGAGGGGGCAGAAGCGCAGACCCGCGCCATGAACTCGTCATAGTCGATCTCGCCCGAGGCCAGCAGCCGCCTGCTCTCCCAGATCACCATGCCCGAGCCTGCGAGCTCGCCCTTCCACCAGCCATCGAGCATCGGCCCGCCCGAGAGGACGATGGCCGGCAGATCCACGGTCGCCGCCCCCATCAGCATCGCAGGCGTGGTCTTGTCGCAGCCGGTGGTCAGCACGACCCCGTCGATCGGATAGCCATGCAGCACTTCGACCAGGGAGAGATAGGCGAGGTTGCGGTCGAGCGCTGCGGTCGGGCGCTTGCCGGTCTCCTGGATGGGATGCACCGGAAACTCGAGCGGCACCCCGCCCGCGTCGCGGATCCCGGCGCGGACCCGGTCGGCCAGGAAGATGTGGATCTTGTTGCAGGGGGCGAGGTCGCTTCCGGTCTGCGCGATGCCGATGATCGGGCGGCCCGACTGCAGCTCTTCCCTAGTATAGCCCTGGTTCTGGTAGCGCTCGACATAGAGCGCGGTCATGCCCGGATTGTTGGGATTGTCGAACCATTCCTGGCTCCGCAGATCGCGGTTTGCGCGGGTGTCCGTCATCACCGATCCTCCCCGGCCCGACCGATCGCTTGCCTTCACCCGGGCGCTGTTCTCTAAATCGATTTAGAGGACCTCGGTCCAGCGGGGTCAAGCATCGCGGGGCAGAAACATGAACCAGATCGATCTGGCCGGACGGAAGGCCGTGGTGACGGGCGGGGCACAGGGCATCGGTCGGGCCGTGGCCGAGCGCATGATCGCAAGCGGCGCCGAGGTCACCCTGTGGGATCGCGACCGGGCCCTCGGCCTCGCGACCGCCGAGGCGATCGGCGCCGGGCTCGTCGATGTGGACCTGACCGATTGGGACGCCGTTCGTTCGGCCGCGGCGCGCACCGAGGCCGAGATGGGGCGCGTCGACATCCTGGTGAACAATGCAGGCATCGCCGGCCTGAACACCACGGTGGCGGAGTATCCGGTCGAGGAGTGGCGCCGCGTGATCGCGACCGATCTCGACTCGGTCTTCTTCTGCTCCAAGGCTCTGGTCCCGGGCATGATCTCCCGCGGCTATGGGCGGATCGTCAATGTCGCCTCGATTGCGGGCAAGGAGGGCAACCCGAATGCCTCAGCCTATTCGGCCGCCAAGGCAGGGGTGATTGCGCTGACGAAGTCGCTTGGCAAGGAGCTGGCGGGGCAGGATATCGCGGTCAACTGCGTGACGCCGGCGGCGGCTCGGACGGCGATCTTCGACCAGATGACCGAGGAGCATATCGGCTACATGCTCTCCAAGATCCCGCGCGGCCGGTTCGTCGAGGTCGCCGAGGTCGCGGCGATGATCGCGTGGCTCGCCTCGGCCGAGAACAGCTTCACGACGGGCGGCGTGTTCGACCTCTCGGGCGGACGGGCGACCTACTAGGGGCGGCGCGCGCCGGACCGGCGTCAGAGCGAGACGTATCGGCCCGTCTC
>CAYORO010000003.1:0-63588 GCA_964406355.1 uncultured Limibaculum sp. | reverse complement strand
TACGGCAACGAGGGCGACTTCGCCGGCCAGGGCAACAACCAGATGCTGGCGGGCGACCCGGTGACCGGCGAGATCCGCCGCTTCATGGTCGGCCCGAACGAGTGCGAGATCACCGGCCTGACCTGGAGCCCGGATCGCCGCACCATGTTCGTCGGCATTCAGCACCCGGGCGAGCGGGGCAACAGCCACTGGCCGGAGGGCGGCGACTCGGTGCCGCGCTCGGCGATCATCGCGGTGACGCGTGAGGATGGCGGCCTCGTCGGCTGACCCCGAGCGCCTCTCTGATCAGAAGTCGGCGGCGCGACAGCCGCCGACTTCACCCGCGTCCCGGCGATCCCGTGGACAGCTCGCGGCAATCCCTGGCGCGACGCGCAATCCTCGGCGATCCTTGCGCTCGGCGCCTCACGCGACCCGGCCCTTCCGGCCCCGCACCAGCACGGCGAGTGCCAGCAGCGTCAGCATGGCGAGGCAGGCAGCCACAGCGCTCGCGTTGAGCGCCAGCTCGTAGCCTCCGATCCGCTCGAGCGTCGATCCGATCTGCGGCGAGATCGCAAGCGAGATGAGAAAGGGCATCGCCATCAGCCCGGCGATCGCACCAAAACCGGTGCGGCCCAGGACCTCGGCCGTGATGACGGGCTTGAGGATGCTGATGAGACCATAGCTCGCGCCGAACACCAGCGAGAACGCATAAGCCGCCGCCGGCACGTCCTCGACCACCATCAGCGCCGACACCGCCGTCAGGATCCCCACGAAGGACAGGGTCGTCATCGCCAGCGCGCCCACCCGTCCCGAGAGCCACATCATCGCCAGCCGTCCTGCCACCTGCATCGGGCCGAAGAGCGCCGCCACGAATACCGCCTTGGAGAGGCTGAGCCCCGCATCCGTCAGGATCGGGATGATATGGGTGAGGATCAGTCCCTCCGTCAGGCCGATCAGCGGAAAGGCCGCGAAGATCAGCCAGAATTCCGGCCGGCGCAGCGCGGACCGGACCGCGTCGCGGTTGCGCGCCTTGCGCTCGGGCGTGCGGGTGTCGTGCGGACAGCACTCGATCATCGTGGCGCCGGCATAGAGGACCGGCGCGCCGATGAGCCCGGCGACGAGAGCGAAGCTCCAGGTGGCGCCGCGCCATCCGAGCGCCTCGGCCAGAAAGGCCCCGGCGGGAAAGGCGAGGGTCGAGGCGAACCCGGCCAGCAAGGTGATCTTGGTGATGTTCCGCGCGGCCGCCGTCCCGGTGGTGCGGGTGACGAAGGCGAAGCAGGGTTCGTAGAGGCTCGACCCCTGGGCGATGCCGAGCAGAACCCAGCACAGGAGGAATACCGGGTAGCTCTGTGCAGATCCCAGCGACACCAGCGCCAGCGCGCCGAGGAACATGCCCCCGCTCAGCAGCCATCTGCCGCGCCCGTCATCGATCATCCGGCCCGCAAACGGTGACACGGCGGCACCGACGAGGATCGCGACCATGAGGGCGAAGGTCAGCCGCTCCTTGCCCCAGTCGAGGCTCGTGTCCCAGGTCAGCAGCAGGGCGGCGAAGATGTAGTAGAAGCAGGCATATCCGATGGTCTGACCGATCGACAGGCACCAGATCCCGAGGCGTTCGGCACGCTGCGGGTTTCGCTGGGCATAGCCGTGGAGGTCCAGCCCGATCGCGGGCCAGAACGCATCGATCCGGTCGCCGAGATGCTTTGCCAGTGGGGCCACCGTGCCGCCTCCCGGTGTGGGTGATGTGTCGGGCACCTGACTATGGGGGACGGCGACGGAGGTCTAGTCGGATCCCGACGCCGATGGCCGAGACACGGGGTGGCATGGTCCACCCCGCCCCGGAGTGTCCCACCCCGGCACGCGCGGGCCAGCACACATCGACACCAGAGCTCGACCGTGGTCCCGATCTCGGCCCATGCGCGACGGCGCAGGGGCCCGAGGTGCGGGTTACAGGAACAGGAAGTTGGCGTCGTCGTTCAGCTGCTCTTCGTCGAGATTGCCTTCGTTGAGCTTGAAGCCGACCGTGATCGACTGGTCTTCGCGCAGCGCTCCGTTCCAGCCGACATCGGAGACGATCAGCCCGGCGCTGTCCGCGGTCTCCGACCACGAACTGTTCCAGGCGCCCGAGACGAGATCGGGGTCGAACTCGAACTGCACCGACCACCCGCCCGCATGATCGATCGCGCCGACATTTGCGATCTCCAGCAGGATCACGGCACCCGAACCCCAGTCGTTCTCGACCAGCAGGCGGGCATCGAGCGTTGACGAGCCGTCGCCATCTCCACCGTTCTGGGGGGCCTCGTCGGTCGGGCCCTCCGCCTCGCCCGGGCCGTCATCGGTGTCATCCGGGCCCCCCATGTCGCCTTGGTCGTCCGTCTGACCCGGGTCGTCCGCCGGCGTGTCCTCTCCGTCGGGCGCATCCGCTGCGGGGTCGCCACTGTCCGGCGGCGTCCCGGCCCCGTCATCGGGCAGCGCGTCGCCGAGCGGATCACCGAGCACGACCATGCTCTGGAAATAGTCGATCACGTCCTGATGCGGCACGTCGAGCGCGGCCCATTGCGGCCAGTCGAAGGTGTCGTTCATGAACGGTTGGGTCTGATCGTGGCTCAGCACCGTCAGGTGGTTCACGTCATGCGCGCGGGCGCCTGAGCCGTCCGGGAACACCAGTCCACCATGCACGCGGCCATGCATCCAGCCGCCGTAATGGGGCTCCATCTGCAGCGCGCTGACGAAGGTGTCGACGAGGCCCTCGGCTTCGAGATACTGCGCGAAGCCCTCATGGTCGGCGGCGTCGACCATCTCCATCACCACCGAGACATCGCCAAGCCGCGCCTCGCGCTGGATGTCGGCCAGGATCTGCGGATCGAAGGCGCCGTCGCGGATCCAGCCGACCTTCGCCCCCTGCATACCGTAGAAGAGGCCGACGCCGAGCAGGTCGTTGCCCCAGGCCTGGCTGTTGTTGGTCAGCTGGTTGTCGAAGGCCCACTGGCCGATCGCCTCGAGCTCCACCGGGGCGAGGCCGAGGAAGTCACGAAGGCCGTTATACGCCACCAGCGCCTCGGTGGTGATCGGCGTGCGCCCGCCTTCTAGGTCATTGTGCTGGGTGTGGCTGCTGCTCCCGTGAAAGCTGCCGAAGGCGGTGATGTCGGTGTAGTCCGACGGCGGCTGCCCGCCGCCATCGTCGCCGCCGCCATGGTTCCCGTGATCTCCGTGGTCGCCGTGGTCGCCGTGGTCCATCCCATCATCCATGCCGCCCTGGTCGGACGGGTCGTCCATCGGGTCCCCGGCCCCGCCATCGGCCGGGTCGTCCGACGGCACGTCATGGTCCCCGTGATCGCCGTGATCGCCGTGATCGCCGTGATCGCCGTGATCGCCGTTACCCCCATGATCGCCATGCCCGTCCATCGGCATATCCGAGCCTGCATCGTCGCCGGGTGCCGCGGAGCCATCGGCATCGAGCAGCGGCGCCAGGAGATCGGCCGCGTTCTGGCGCACGGTCGTCCAGTCGTCCTCGACATAGCCGCCCGTGTCGCCCGAATTCGGGTTCCACGACCACCAGGCGAAGCTCGGGCCCACCTCGCCCGCGCCGAGATCGTTGGTCCCGTCACCGTCGAAATCGCCGCTCAGATAGGTGGTGATCGCATCGGCCCAGACGAGATCCAGCGGGTTGGTCAGCCGCGAGCCGAACTCGCCGAGCAGCACCGGTGCGATCTCCTGCTCGAAAATAAAGCCCCAGTTCTCGCGGAACACGTCATAGAGGTTGGAGCCGTCGGTGAACCAGGGCTGCTGGAAGATCGAGGCCGGATAATCATGCGGCGAGTAGACCAGCTTGTTCGAGACATCGAGCTCGACAGGTCGGTCGCGGACACCCTGGAGCTGGCCGCCCCACCAGTAGTTCTGCCCGTTGTAGTTCCCGATGCCCTCGACGAGGATCAGCCAGTCCGGCGCCACGTCGTGCACGGCATTGCCGGCAAGCTCGGCCGCCGCCGCCCAGTCGTTGCGCTGGCCGGTGCCCCAGGTGCCGAGATGGGGCTCGTTCAGCAGGTCTGCGCCGATCACCGCGGTCGAGTCGCCATAGCGCGCGGCGAGGATCTCCCAGGCCTCGATCCAGTCTTCCTCGTCATAGGGGCCGGCATACCAGATCCCCTCGGCGCCGTTGCCCTGGGTGATCCGGTGGGCGTCGAGGATGATCTTGAGGCCGATCTCCTCAGCGTAGTCGAGGATGCGGTCGAAGATCTCGAGCGTGGTGAGCCCGGCCAGGCTCGGATCGCCCTGCACGCTGGTGGCCGGCCGGTCCTCGAGGATGTTCTGCACCGAGAAGGGCAGCCGGATCGCGTTGAACCCCTCCTCGACCATCTGGTCCATCATCTCGGTCATCGGGCGCTGCCAGAGGCCGTGCGGCGCGCGGACGTCGTTCTCGGCGCCGAACCAGTTGATCGCGCGGATCTGCACCGCGTCGCCATTGGAATCGATGATCTGGTTGCCGGAGGTCGAGAGCGGGCCGTCGACGATCAGCTGCCCGGTCGCGATGCCACCCGAGGGCGGGCTGGGCGGATCGTTTGGCGGATCGGCGGGCGGATCCGCAGGCGGGTCGGCCGGATCGTCAGGATCGTCAGGCGGCGGGGCCTGATCGCTGTCGGTGATCGTGCCGGTGGCCGAGGCATCGGGGAGCTCCGCCCCGTCGGCCGCGGTCAGGCGCAGCTCGAACTCCTCGGTCGCCTCGGGCACGGTGTCGTCGGTCAGCGGCACGGTGATCGTCGCCGAGGTCTGGCCCGACGGGATGACGATCTGACCCGAGAGGTTGGTGAAGTCGCCCGGGCTGACCGCCGTCCGCGCCACCGTGTCGTAGCTGAGCACGACCTGGCTGTCCGACGGCCCCGAGAGGCTGACGCCGAAGGAGATCGCGCCGCTGTCCTCGGCCGCCGTGACATCGCTGACCGAGACGGTCGGCAACGGGTCGGGCTGGGGGTCGGGCTCGGGGTCCGGCGGGGGCGTGTCGCCCATGCCGCCGATCGGCTCGCCGTTGATCGCAACCGGCGTGACCACGGTCGCGTTGCCGCTGCCCTGGAAGCCGAAGCCGGTGCTCGCGCCCGCGCCGATCGTGGCGTTGTAGGGCATGTTCTCGACCACGTAGCGGTCGCCCACCCGCGAGACGATCCGCGCGTTCCAGATGTTCACGATCTCGCCGGCATAGTCGAAGGCGGCAGTCCATCCGTTCAGCGCCTCTCCGGCGCTCAGCGTCAGATCGGCGACCAATCCGGCGCCCCAGCTGCTGCGAATGTTCACGTCGAGGACTGAGGTCGATGCCATGGGCTCGCTCCACATGATCGGTCTGGATCTGTGACGTCACTCGGGCGATGCCACCTCACCGCCACAACTTTGGGTTGTACACCCAATCAGTTGCAATCAGGAAGCCGGAACTTGGTGAACATCAGATGAAGCGCAGTCTGCGCGGCCGAGGCCTGGCACTTATCAACAGAGACGCACGCGTTGTCTTTCGAGCTCAGGCGCGAGATCTATGGCGTGTTCAGCAATCGCCGCAGAGGTCTGACGCGGCATGCTTGAGCGCATTGCGCGCATGGGAGATCTCGTCGTGCCCGATGATCAGCGGCGCGGACAGGACGAGCCCGTCGCCCGACTGCCCGCCTGTCAGCAGGCCGTTCTCGAAGGCCGCGCGGCGGAGCGCAGGCAGATCCGCTCCGGGGTGGGTTTCGAGGACGGCCACCAGGCCCTGACCCCGCACGCCGATGAATGGCCCCTCGGCGGCGCACAGGCCGCGGAGGACGCGGCGGAGCTCGGCTCCCATCGTCTCGGCGCGCGCCGCGAGCCCGTCCTCCTCGATGATCGCCAGCGTCTCGAGCCCCGCGCGGGCGAGAACGGGGTTCTTCTGGTGGGTGTAGTGGCCGATGGCGAGATGGGCGGTCACGTTGAGCTCGGCCCGCGCGATCACCGCCGAGAGCGGCACCGCGCCACCGCCGAGGGACTTGCCCAGCACCGTGATATCGGGGCGGACCCCGAGCTGGTCGGAGGCGAACAGGCGACCCGTCTTGCCGAGGCCCGACTGGATCTCGTCGAAGATCAGCAGCGTGCCGCTGGCATTGCAGGCCTCGCGCAGGGCGGGCCAGAACCAGGCCGGTGGGAGATGGGCCGGCGCACGGATCGGCTCGGCGAGAACATAGGCGAAGGCGCCGGTCGTCAGATGGGCCCGGATCTCCGCCAGCGCGGCCTCGGCCCGAGACGGAGACTGGTTGTCGGCCGGCCAGAACGGGGTGACATGGGTGCACCCGGCGAGGCTCGGAAAGTCGGCGCGCTCCTCCGCCCGACCGCCCGCCCAGAGCGCACCGAAGGCCGCGCCGTGCCAGCTGTCCACGAAGCCGAGGCTCTGGCGACGGCCCGTCGCCACATAGGCGATCTTCATGGCCATCTCGATCGCATCCGTGCCCGACAGGCCAAACAGCACCCGCGCGGCACCATGGGGCCAGAGCGCGGCCAGCCGTTCGGCAAGCAGGACGGCCGGCTCATTGGTGAAGCCGCGGGTGGTGAAGGGCAGCGTGTCGAGTTGCGCCTTCAGCGCCGCGATCAGGCGGGGATGCGCATAGCCGATGTTGTGGCAGGTGTTGCCGGCGAAATCGAGGAAACGGTGGCCGGTGTCGTCCTCCGCCCAGGCGCCGCTCACGCCGGCAAACGCGCGCTTGACCGGCGACGAGCCCTCCTGGTGCAGGAAGACGGCGGCGTCGCGCTCGGCCAGCGAGGTCATGCCGGTCGCGCCGTCGACGGCGCCCGGCCCCAGCGGGGACCCAGCCGCTCGAGAACCGTCTGCGCCAGCAGCACCGCGAGGACGACCCCCAGGATCGTCACGCTCATCGCACAGGCCACGCCGTAATACGAGACATTGGCGGCCTGGAAGATCTCGACGGAGGCGAGGTCGATATCCGGCCCCTGCAGGAACACCACCGCCGAGAAGGTGCACATCCCATCGATCAGCACATAGAGGCCCCCGAGGATCGCCGCCCGCCGCATCATCGGGAGCGTGATCCGGGTGAACCGCGTGACGAGACCGGCGCCGAGACTCTCGGCGGCTTCGTCGACGGAGGGGTCGAGCCGGCGCAGCATCGCCCGGGCGGCGAGGACACCGACGAACATGTTGCCGAAGAGGATGTTGAGAACCAGGATCGCATGGGTCCCGTTCAGCGACAGCGCGCCGATGCCGAAGGGGGCGTTGAAGGCGACGATGTAGCCGATCCCGAAGACGACGCCGGGCAGGATCGCAGGCACGAGCGTGACCAGCGCGACGCCCTCGGCCGCGGCGCCACGCCACCGCTCGGCGAGCCAGGCGATCACCACCGCGATGAGGCCTCCGAGCGGCGCGGCGATCCCGGCGACCATCAGGCTGGTCCAGACCGGCGTGACACCCACCACGGAGGAGACGAACCCCGGCACCGCATCGACCGAGGTGTAGTGGTGCGGCGTGACGGTCCAGTCCTGCCCCCAGACCTTCACCAAGGACCCGGCGAGGATCGTGCCGTAGATCACCACCGTGATCCCGATCACGCCCCAGGTGAGCGCGGTCAGGCCGCGGCGCACCGACCGCGGCACGGGCAAGGCGGAGGGGGCCTGGTCGGCGCTGTCGAAGCGCTTGCGCCGTCCGATCCGGCCGAGCAGCAGGGCGATCGACAGCGCCGGCACGATCAGCCAGACGGCGATCGCCGAGGACAGCGAGGTGTTGTGAAACCCGACCATCTCGTCATAGAGAACGCCCGCAAGCACCGGCATATCCTTGCCGATCACCTGCGGATTGCCGAAATCCGTCATCGCGAAGAGAAACACCAGCGTCGCGGCGCGCAACAGGCCCGGCTGCGCCATCGGCACGGTGACCCGCGAGAAGACCTGCCAGGCGCTCGCCCCATGGGCCGCGGCCGCCTCCTCCAGCCGGCCGTCGGATTTGGAGAGGACATTGTCGAGCACGATGAACGCGGCCGGCAGGAACGACAACACCTGGGCGACCAGAACGCCCGAGAAGCCGTAGAGGTTGGACACCCCGGCGTCGATCAGGCCGAGACTGTCGTCGAGAACGCCCTTGGTCAGCAGCCCGTTGCGCCCGAGCAGCAGGATCGCCGCCGTGGCGACCACGACCGGTGGCGAGACCAGCGGCACCAGCACCCCGATCCGCGCCGTCTCGGCGCGCCAGACGCCGCCGCGATTGATCCCGTAGGCGATCGCGAAGGCGAGGCTGATCGTGATCGTGGTCGTGACGGTGGCGAGGATGAGCGAGTTGACCGCGGCGTTGCGCATCCTCCGTTCCTGCACGACGCGCAGATAGTGATCCCATCCCCAGCGCGTCGCCTCGCCGGAGCGGAGGGCGTCGAACCCGTCCTCGCCGAGAGCGTCCTTGACCATGAAGGCGAGCGGCACCCGCTTGAAGAGCGTGGCATAGACGATCGGCAGGTCCGCCTCGATGCCTGCCCGCATGTCGCTGCCGAGTGCGGCGAGCGCGGCATCGGCCGCGTCGATCTGGCGATCGAAGGCCGCCTTGCGATCCCAGTCGACCTGCAGGCCGTGCACGGTCATCGCCGCGGCGATCGCCTCCATCCGGTCCCGCGGCTTGGCACGGGCGTACCATCCGGCCACGCGCTTGTCCCGATCGGCCTCGGGCAGGAACGACAGCGCCTCCTCGGTCATCGCCTTGAGCTCGCTCACCGGAACCGGGCCCGCGACCACGGCGCTGCGGATCAGCATCGCGCCGATCGGGACGGCGATGAACACGGTCACCAGGAGCCCGGTCACCAGGAGGGCCAGGAGTGCGGGCATCCGCCTGAGGAGCCGCACCCGGGTCACGGCGCCGCCCCGTCGGCGAGAGCGTCGGCCGCGAAGACATGGAGCCGCGCGGCCGGAGCGCTCCAGCCGACCTCGGTCCCCGGCGCGAGCGGGGTGTCCTGCCAGCGCGGCGTCGGCACCTCAGCCTCGAGCGCCTGACCGTCGCGGAGCCTGAGCGTCAGCCGCCAGAAGGGGCCGCGGAAGGCCGCCCGCTCCACAACCGCCCCGACAGCGCCGGCGCCGATCACCACATCTTCCGGCCGCAGATAGACGAGCCCGGGCCCCGGCGCGGCTTTGACGGTCGCGTCCAGAACATCGCCCCCGACCCGGACCCGACCGCCGTCGAGCACCGTGCAGGCGAGCCGGCTCGAGGCGCCCACGAAGCTCGCGACGAAGGGATGGGCGGGGTCGAGATAGATCTCCTCGGGCCGACCGGTCTGTCGGACGACACCCCGGTCCATCACGACGATCTGGTCCGCGATGGAGATCGCTTCCTCCTGGTCATGGGTGACGTAGATCGCCGTCACCCCGATCTCGTCGACGATCCGACGCATCTCGGCGCGCAGCCGCTGCCGGATGCGCGCGTCGAGCGCCGCCAGCGGTTCGTCGAGCAGCAGCACCGGCGGGTCGGCCGCCAGCGCGCGGGCCAGCGCGACGCGCTGCTGCTGTCCGCCGGAGAGCTCGTGTGGGTAGCGCGCCTCGAGCCCGTCGAGACCGGCAAGCGCGCAGAGCTCGCCCACCCGCGCCGCGATCACCTTCCGCGCCGCACCGCGCACGCTGAGCGGGAAGGCGATGTTCTCGGCCACCGTCTTGGTCGGAAACAGCGCATAGCTCTGGAACACAAAGCCCATATTGCGCCGGCTCGGCGAGATATCCGCCAGGTCGCGGCCGGCGAGCGATACGGCGCCGGTGTCGGGGCTGACAAACCCCGCAGCGATCCGCAGAAGCGTGGTCTTTCCGCAGCCGGACGGCCCGAGCAGCGTGCAGAAGGTCCCGTCTGGCACCGTCAGCGACACGTCATCGAGCGCGCGCGTGGCGCCGAAGCGCTTGGCGATGCGGTCGAAGCGCAGCACGCCGCCGCCCGGTGACGGCGACGGCGACGGCGACGGCGACGAGGGCCGCACCCGGCCCCCGACCAGGGCATCCGAGCTCACTGCTCGTACGTCGCCGCCCACTCGGCCTTGAACGCATCCGCATCGACCGGGCGGCGCATCTCCCAGAGCCAGACCTGATCGAGATCGATCTTGCCATAGCCCGGCGCGGCGCCGAGACCGATATGCGGCTCGAGGACCTTCATGCCGGCTTCGGAGAACAGCCAGTCCATGAACGCCTTGCCCTCGGCCTCGTTCGGCCCGCCGGCCACGAGGCCCGCGCCCTCGATGATGTTGGGCGACAGCCGGCCGATAACCATCTCCACATCGGGGTTGGCGTCCACCTGCTGCATCACGGCGGTGTCGTAGCTGAGGCCGATCACCGTCTCGCCGCCGCCGACCTGGCGCGCCGCGGCGCTGCCCGAGGAGTTGTACTGGAAGATGTTGGCATCGAGGTTCTCGATGAAGGTCGCGCCGAACATGTCCGCCATGTTGGAGAAGATCGTGAACCCGGTGCCCGACTTCGTCGGCGCGGCGACAGTGATCTGGTCGTCGTAGACCGGCTTGATCAGGTCGACCCAGTCGGTCGGCATCGGCAGGCCCTTCTCGGCAAGGAGCTTGGTGTTGACTGCCATCGCCATGATCGTGCCGTTGTGGCCAAGCCAGAAGCCGTCCGGGTCCTTGAACGCCTCGGCGATCACGTTGTCGGCCGGCTCGTAGGGCTGGAAGGCACCGGCGTCCTTCAGCTGGTTGAGCGCGAAGTGGTTCACCATCCAGACCACGTCGGCCTGAGGGTTCTCCATCTCGGCCAGCGCCTTCTCGGTGATCGGACCGGTCGACATGTTGACCGACGAGACCTCGATATCGGGATGCGCGGCGCTGAACGCGTCCATCACGATCTTTTCGATCTCCGAGTTGGAGGCGGTGTAGAGAACGAGGCTGCGCGCATCGGCCGGCGTGACGAGAAGCACCGCGGCCATGGCGGCGACCGACAGCACGGCGGTTCGGGACTGGATCATCGACAGCATCGGTTCCTCCGGGACATTCAAGTTCATGTTGTCCGGACAAGTGAGCTGCCGACGTAACGCGCGGATCACGGGCCAACGAAGTTCTGATGACACTCGGTCGGGCCGGAGCGTGGCCGCTCGGCCCAGCCCGCCGAGCGCACGCGCTCGACGGGCATCGTGGCCTCCGCTCGCAGCCTGCCCTCACCCGAAAGCGAGGATCATCTGGCTGGACTCCACCTCGATATTGGCAAACTGCTCAAAGGTTTCGTGGTCCACATTCTCGATGATGATGGTCCCCTCGCCCAGCATGATCGCCGTGTCGTTGCCGTCCTCGCGGATGCTGAAGCTGACCTCACGCGCGCGCGCGACTGTCGGGCGGATGTCCAGCGTGTCGGCGTCGGACCCCCAGAGATCGAAGTCGGTGATCTTCACGGTGCCGAAGTCGCGGTCCTCGAAGAGAAAGGTGTCGGCGCCCCGGCCGCCGGTCAGCTCGTCGAAGCCGCCGCCGCCCTGCAGCGTGTCGTTCCCCCGTCCGCCATGGATGTCGTTGTTGGCCCGGCTGCCGGTCAGACGGTCATTGTAGGACGAGCCGACGAGGTTCTCGATGCTGCGCAGGAAGTCGCCCTGGGCGTGTCCGCCCGAGCCCCGGCCGGTGCCGAGATCCACGGTGACGGCCGCCGACGAGCCGGAGTAGTTCGCGGTATCGGTGTGCGACCCGCCGTCGAGGAGATCCGCCCCGGCGCCGCCGCGCAGGTGATCGTTGCCGGCGTGGCCATAGAGCTTGTCGTTGCCGGCATTGCCCCAGATGTGGTCGTTGCCCCCTTGGCCCTGGAGCATGTTGTAGCCGGAATTGCCGATCAGGCTGTCCCCGTGGCGGGAGCCGATGACATGCTCGAAGCCGGAGATCTGGTCGCCTGCGGCGTGGCCGTACATCGCCTGATTGCTGGCCAGCGAGATGTAAACGCCGGCGTTCGAGTCGTTGTAGCTGAGGGTGTCCGAGCCCCACTGACCGTCGAGCCGATCGGCCCCGGCACCGCCCGCGATGATGTCGTTGCCGCCCCCGCCTTTGAGGGTGTCGTTGCCGCCACGGCCGAAGAGGCGGTCAGCGCCTTGGTAGCCGTCGATGCTGTTCGCGCTGTTGTCGCCCCAGAGCTGGTCGTTGTACTGGCTGCCGATGAAGTGCTCGACGCGCTCATAGGTGTCGCCAACGGCATCGCCTCGATGCGCGGTCTGACCCGTCAGGTCGAAGATGATGCTGCCGGGGGCGTCCTTGTAGGACACGGTGTCATAGCCGGCGCCGCCATGGAGCTTGTCCCGGCCGGCCCCGCCGCGCAGTAAGTCGTCGTTGTTGCCGCCATAGAGCGCATCATTGCCGGGGCCACCTCTCAGGGTGTCGTTGCCGGCACCGCCATCCAGCGTGTCGTTGCCAAAACTGCCCTGGACATTGTCGTCGCCGCCGAAGGCATAGAGCAGATCATTGCCCCAGGTGCCTTCCAGATAATCGCTGCCATTGGTCGGAGTCTTCCGGTTGAAGAAGGAATAACCCATCGGAGTGCGTCCCTTTGCTGCTGCATTTCGTGAGATCTATCTGATGGAGCCAGAAATGAGACCAAGTTCCACATTTTGGGACGCTGACCATTTCGCAATTACTTACCCAGCCGACGCGCAATTGAGCGCAGGCAGACCCTGACCATCGACGAGCGCCGCGGTGTTCGATGTCCCGGGGCCCCGTCCCGGACGGACGGCCCGGCACCCCTCCCCCGGCGATTGCCCGCATCGCGGCCACCGGACTATCGTCGCGCCATGCGCCTGCTTGTCTCCGCCGACACCCATCTCGGCTCACCGATCCGGTCGCTGGCCCTGCGCAACCGAGAGCTGGCCGAGCGCCTCAGCGATGCCAGCCGCGCGACCTTTCGCGGCATCGTCGATCTGGCGATCGCGGAGGCCTGCGACGTGCTGGTCCTCGCGGGCGACGTGTTCGACAGCGAGCAGGCCGATCTGAGGATCCGCGCCTTCCTGATGGCGCAGCTCTCGCGCGCCGCGTCGGCCGGGATCCCCACGGTTCTGATCCGCGGCAACCACGACGCGCTGCTCGATCACCGCGCCCATGGCCCGCTCGGAGACAGCATCCATCTCCTGCACCGCGGCCATACCAGCGTGGAGATCGGTGGCGTCGCCTTCCACGGGCTCTCCTACGAGGCCGCGCATGTGGCGACGAGCCTGCTGCCGGACTATCCCGCGCCGGTTCCGGATCGGCCCAATATCGGCCTGATGCACACCTCGCTCGGCGGCGCGATCGGGCACGACCCCTATGCGCCCTGCTCCGAGGCGGATCTGATGGCGCATGGCTATGATCTCTGGTGCCTCGGCCACATCCACGCGCCCTTCGAGCGGGTCTCCGCGCGCAGCCTGGCGGTGATGCCCGGGATCCCCCAGCCACGCGATTTTGGCGAGCGGGCGGGCGGCAGCGTGACCCTGGTCGAGCTCTCCCCCGATGGCCCCCGGTTCGAGCGGCGCGCGGTCAGCAGGCTCGCCTTCGCGCGCGCCGAGGTGGATCTCGAGGCCTGCGAGAGCCAGGAGGAGGTCTACGCCCGTCTGCGCGACAGCCTCGGTGCGCTGCGCGAGGCGGAGCGGGACGTGGCGGTTCGGCTCTTCGCGGCGACCGAGCGCTATCCCGAGCACGCGCTCTTCGAGATGGCGAGCGAGGTCTGCGAGGATCTCGACGGCCTCTTCATCGACCGGGTGCGCCCCGCGCCGCCTCCCGACCGGCTCGACCCGGCGGTCGACGACTTCGTGCGGCTGATGCGCGAGGAGATGCGGGAGCCGGCGGTCCGGGCCGCTGCAGAGGGGATCGTGAAGGGCCTTTGGAGCGCCCTGCCGGGGGATCTTCAGGACGACCTGGCCGGGGCGGATCTCGACGAGCTGCTGGAGGAGGCCCTCGCCGAGGTCCATCTCGAGCTGCGCGCCGGGGGCGGGGCATGAGGTTGAACCGGCTCGACCTCATCCGCTACGGCCGGTTCCAGGACCGGTCGCTCCACTTCCCGCGGCCGACCGACGGGACACCTGACGTGACCCTCGTCTTCGGCCCCAACGAGGCCGGCAAATCGACCGCCTTCGAGGGATTTCTCGAGCTGCTCTTCGGGTTGAAGAGGGGCGAGCACCCATATGCCTTCGCCTTCGGGCGGGCCGATCTCCTGGTCGGGGCCGAGCTCGACCTGCCGGGTCGCGGGCCAACGGTCCTCCGCCGCAATGGCAAGCAGACCAACTCGCTGATGGATGCCGAGCTTCGCCCGGTCGAGGAGCGTCTGCTCACGGCGCATCTGCACGGGCTGACACGGGAGGCCTACGAGACGCGCTTCTCGCTCAATGACGAGACCTTGCGCAAAGGGGGCGCGGCGATCGCAAAGGCCGACGGCGATCTCGGACAGCTCCTGCATGCGGGCGTCTCGGGCCTCTCGGGGATGGCCGCCGCGCTCGAGGACATGGCCGCGCGGGCGGATGCGTTCTATCGCAAGGGGCGGCACGGCACGCAGCTCAAGGCCGGCAAGGATCGCTTGGCCGAGATCGGGCGCGAGCTGCGTGCGCTCCGCCTCACGCCCGATCGGGACCGGGCGCTCCGGCAGGCGCGAGACGACGCCAAGGCGGCGTTCGACGCGGCCGACGCGGCGCTGCACACCGCCCGACAGCGGCAAGCCGCCGGCAGTGCCGCGGCGAGCTGGCAGCGGGTATCGGCGGAGATCGCGGTGCTCGAGCGCGAGCTCGAGGAATGTCCCGACGGCCCGGACCTCCCGACCGACGCACCCGAGCGGGTCGCCGGGCTTGCGGCCGTCATCACGGAGAGGACCGAGCGGATCGCGGAGGCCGAGCGCAAGGCCGCCGAGCACAGGCGTGTCATCGCGGACAGGCCGCCGGACGACACGGCCGCCGCACTCGCGACGGAGCTCGCACAGCTCGACCGCATGAGCTTCGACGGGGCGCCGCTGCTCTCCCGCGCCGAGACGGCCGGATCGGATCTCGAAACCCGGAGGCGGGAGCGCGATGCCTGCCGGGCGGATCTCGACGCCGCCACGCGCCGGATTGCGCCTGAGGGGACCCGCGCCGAGGGCCTCCTGCTCGACACCGCAGCGATCGAGGAGATCGGCGTCGCGGCGCAGGACTGCATCGATGCGCGGGCCGCCCGCTCGGCCGCGGAGGAGCGGCGCGACGAGGCACGGGACGCCCTGGGAGAGGAGCCGGCCCGGCCGCGCGATCTCTCGGGGCTCGAGGCCGCGCTCGACGCCTGTTCGACGGTGGCCGATCTGTCGGTCGAGGAGGCCGCGCTCCGGCAGGTCGCAGCGCAGGCCGCAACGAGCGCGGCCGGGCTGCCGGGTGCCTGGCGCGCCTGCGTCGCAGAGGGGCTCCCGGCCGCGGAAACGCTGGTCGCCTGCGCGGAGGAGATGACCACCTGCGACTCGCGGATCTCGGATGCGGAGGAGGCGCTTGCGACGCTCGACGCGGCCCATCGGGCTGCCTGCGCGGAGCGCCGGGTGAGCGAGGCCGCTCCGACCGCCATCGACGCGGAGCGGATCGAGGCGACGCGCGGCGCCCGCGACGCCGCCTGGCATGCCCATCGGGCCGTGCTCGATGCCGAGAGCGCCAGCCGCTTCGAGGAGGCGATGCGTGCCGATGACGGCGCACGCGCGAACTTCATGGCCGGCGCGGATGATCGCCACCGGGTCGCCGCGGCCCGGAGCGCCGAGGCGAGTGCGGAGGCCGCGCTGGATGCCGCCCGGCGCAAGCTCGCCGGGATCACGGCGCGGCGCGAGGAGGTGCGTGGCGCGGCCGCCCGGCTCGCGGAGGCTCTCGGCCTGCCGCGCGATACGGTGCCGTCGGCGTTCCCGGCGCGACGGACCGCGCTGCTGCGAGCCGAGGCCGACCGGGCCGCGCTCGAGACGGCCGAGAGGGAGCGGGCCGCCGCCGCGCATCGTCGGGAGGCAGCGCTGGCAGATCTGCGCACGGCAGCAGCGGCGGCGGGCCTCGACGCCGGCGACGCGGAACTGACGGCGCAGGCGAGGACGCAACTCATCCGGCGCGACGACGTTCGGCGAGCATGGGACGCATGGACCGCGCGCAAAGCGGCGCTCGCCGATCGCGAAGCGGATGTCGCGGCGAAAACACTCCTGCTCGACGAGGCTCTGGCCAGGCTCGACCGCCAGGTGCGCAGCCTGCCGCTTGCCGATCGCGCGCCGGAGGCGGTCCGGGCGGCGTTGCCCACGCTCCGGGATATCGGGGGCCTGCATCGCCGCCGGACCGAGCTCGACGGCCGCGTCGATGCGATGGCCCGGGCGATCGCGGCGCTTCGTGCGGTTGCGGGGCGGCTTGCGGGCCTGCTCGGGTCGGGCGTCTCCGAGAGCGACGACGCGATGGCGGTCGTGACCACGGCGCGGTTGCGGGTCGCGGCGGCGGAGGCGGCGACACAGGCACGGACAACGGCCGAGGCAGGCGCGAAGAGCGAGATGCATGCGCGCGACACCGCGACGCGTGCCGTCAAAGCGGCGCGGGACGAGATCGCCGCCCTCTTCGACGGTCAGGGCGGGGCCGATCTGCCCCCGTCCGAGCGGGCCGCGCTCCTCAAGGGGCGCGACGATCGCCGCAAACGGATCCGAGAGCTGGAGGCACAGCGCCGGGAGGCTCGGGCAGGCGTTTCCGAGCAGCTCTTCGAGGACGAGCTCGCCCGCCTGCCCGACCCGACCCGCGCGGCCGCGCTCGCGACTGCCACGGAAGATGCGGAGCGTGACCGTGATGCCGCGCGCGACCACTGGCGCGAGGCTGAGCGCCACCAAGAGGAGGCCCATGCCGCGGCCGACCCCGCGCAGCTGATCGCCGAGCAGGCCGTGCTGCGCGAAACGCTCCGGCAGGGGGCCCGTCAGGCCGCGATCCGCCGCATCGGCGAGCGGGTGGCGCGGGAGGCGCTCCGGCGGCTGGCCCGCGAGCGGCGCAGCACGATGCTCGACGATGTCCGCGACGCCTTCGTCGCGATGACGGCGCCGGCATGGCGGAACGTCGAGGCATGGACCCACGACCAGGGCGAGAAGCTCGTGGGGACCACGGCGGACGGCACCCTGGTGCATGTCGAGCGCATGTCGTCGGGCACGATGGGGCAGCTCTACTTCGCCCTGCGCCTCGCCGGATATCGGAGCTTCGTGCGCGAGTCCGGTCCGCTCCCGATGGTGCTCGACGACATCATGGAGACCTTCGACAACACCCGCGCGCGCGAGGCGCTGAAGCTCTGCGGCGCGCTCGGGCGCGAGGGCCAGGCGATCATGTTCACCCACCACGACCACCTGATCGAGCTGGCGCGGGAGAGCATCCCGGGCGTCGCGGTCGTGGAGATGGATCGCTGACCGCAGCCGGCCCACGCGCCGCGCGCCCGATCAGGCGGGATCGTCGGGGGGCAGGCCCTCGGACCAGCGGCGGAGCGCGTCGAGACAGTCGAGCGCGGTCTCGCCAAAGGGCGTGATGCTGTACTCGACCGAGATCGGCCCGCCATCGATCACCCGTCGCGCGATGAGGCCGCGCGCCTCGAGCTGGCGCAGGCGCTCGGTGATCATCTTCTTGCTGGCGCCGCCGACCATGCGGGCGAGGTCGTTGAATCGCACCGGTCCGTCCTTCAGGTGCCAGAGGATCGAGCCGGTCCACTTGCCGCCGAGGATGCGCATGCCGCGCTCGATCGCGCAGGGCCGGGCGCAGGCATGCTCGACGAATTTTCGCCCGCGCGCATCGGTTTGAACTCTGGCTTCCATCCTTCCGAGCCTGTCCTCCAGGTTCCCAAAAGTACACTGATTGAATTTCGTCTACTCGCCCAGCATCTCCGGGGCGCCACGGCCAGACCGCCCGCGCCACAACCCGGAGATCACGCCCATGCCAACCGCCCTCATCATCAACGGTGCGCATCCCCCGCCATCGCCGAGATGACGGAGATCCTCGACGGCGCGCCGATCATCCACCGCGACCCCCGGATCATCTGACCCGCCCCACCCGTCACCGCTGGAGTATCCCCGATGACAAAGACCGTCCTGATCACCGGCGCCGGCAGCGGCTTCGGCCACGGCACGGCCCTCGGTCTCGCCAAGGCCGGCCACACGGTCATCGCCACGGTCGAGACCTGGCCCCAGGTCACGCAGCTGCGCGCCGATGCGGCGGAGGCGGGCGTCGAGCTCGTCGTCGAGAAGCTCGACTATCTGAGCACCGAAGACCACGAGACCGTTCTGCGCAAACACGGCCAGACCGTCGACATCGCCGCGCTGAACGCGGCGACCGGGGTCATCGCAGGGCAGCCGCACCCCCAGACAGGAGCGAGACCATGACCATCGACGAGCCACAGATCCGCATCGACATCGCCTCCGACGTGGTCTGCCCCTGGTGCGTGATCGGCTGGAAGCAGCTCGAGCGCGCCATGGCGCTGACCGGCATCGCGGCATCGGTGCACTGGCATCCCTTCGAGCTGAACCCCGAGATGGCGCCCGAGGGCGAGAACCTGCGCGACCACATCGCCGCGAAGTACGGGACCGATCCGGCCGACAGCCCGCGGGCCCGCGCCAAGCTCGCGGCCCTCGGTGCCGAGCTCGGCTTCCGCTTCGACTATTTCGACGAGATGCGCATGGTGAACACCTTTGCCGCGCATCGCCTGCTCGCCTGGGCGGAGACGCGCGGGGCGAAACACGCGCTCAAGCTCGCCCTCTTCGCGGCCTATTTCTCCGAGCGCCAGGATGTCAGCGAGGCGGCGGTTCTGGTCGACGCGGCGACCGGCGTCGGCCTCGACCCCACGGAAGCCGCGGCGGTTCTCGCGGAGGGGCTCCATGCCGAGGATGTCCGCGCCAGCGAGCGGGCATGGGCCTCGCGCGGCGTGCGCGGTGTCCCGGCGATGGTGTTCCAGGGCCGCCATCTCGTCACCGGGGCGCAGGGCGTGGACACTTATGCGGCGGCCCTGCGCCAGCTGGCGGGACAGACCGTGGCCTGACCGCCCGCCCCTATTTGACGGCACGCTTGGCGGGCCACCCAGGAGCAGCGGCTTGAGGCTTCCGGGGAGGATCGGGGGTCCGAAATCAGGCCAAGACCGCGCCTTGGGAGGTCACGCGCGGCCCGTCACGCAATCGCGTCCTTGAGCGCTGCCTCCGCGACGAAGGGGACAAGCTCGGGCAGGAACTTCTGGAGCAGGGCCGGCGCAGCCACACGGCCCGGCCCTGCAACGATCATCACGAGCCGCGTCGCGTCAACCCCGGCCGGCCAGCCGTCGAGAAGCCGGGGCGGGCTCGCGACATGGCCGACGACATGAAGGACACGGGGCGCGGACGGGTGCCCCTCAAGCTCTACGAGCCCCTTCATCCGCAAGAGATCGCGCCCAAAGGAGGCTTGGAGCGCGGAGAGGGCGGTCTCGAGCGCCCATGGATCCACCGGCCCGCTCGCCGAGAAGCAATAGGCCGACGCCGTGTCGCCGTGCCGGTTCACGTCATGCCCATGGTGGTGGTGGTGATCCGCGTGGCCATGATGCGCGTGGTCGTCGAAGCGCAGCCATTCCCGCACATCGGGCGGTTTGCCGGACGGATCGAAGGCCGCCCGGGAGAAAACCATCTCGGCCGTCGCATCCCCGACCGGACGAACGGTCGCGTTGGGGTTTATGTGGCAGAGCTGGCGCGTCAGCGTGTCGAGATCGCGCCGCGACGACGGATCGCGCGCGAGATCGCCCTTGGTCACGAGCACGAGATCGGCGACCGCGACCTGCCGGTGCGCCTCGGCAAAGCGCCCAACCGCATCCGCACCGTTCACCACGTCGACAAGCGTGACCACGCCGTTGAGCGCGAACCGGTCGAGAATGTAGTCGTCGGTCATGAAAGTCTGCAGCAGCGGCAGCGGGTCGGCGATCCCGGTCGTCTCGATCACCATGCGGTCGAAGGCCGGACCGGTGCCGGCCTCGGCCTCCTCGAGCAGCCGGAGGAGCGTCAGCCGCACATCCCCGGAGATCGTGCAGCAGAGGCACCCGACCGACATGGCAAAGGCCCGCTCATCCGCCTGGGCGACCAGCGCGCCGTCGATCCCGGCCTCGCCGAACTCGTTGACGACCACGGCGGTCTCGCCGAAACCCGGCTCCGCGATCAGCCGGTTGAGCAGCGTCGTCTTGCCGGCCCCCAGAAAGCCCGTGAGGATCGTGACGGGGATGCGGGTCATGGGTTCCTCCGGTCGGGCGCGGCAGCGGGGCGATCCCCGCCCGAGATCAGACCAACGCGATCAGACGGCATGGGCCCCCGGTTCCGCCCCGGTGCTTCGGCGCGCCGACGATCAGGGTCGCCCCGGTCGCAGGGAGCTCGTCGAGATTGGCCATGTTCTCCACAGCCCAGCGGCTTGCCGGCAGCCATGTGTAATGCGTGATGAAGTCGCCCGACAGACCGTAGTCGATCGACAGCGTGTCGACGCCGATCCCGACCACCTCGGCCTCTTCGAGCAGCATCTTGGCCGCTTCGACATGGAATGCCGGGAAGTGCATCTTGCCCGCATCATCGGCGTTGCGGAAGGTCGGCGTGCCGAGCCGCGCCTGCCAGCCCGCATTCTGGGCGACGCAGGCGCCTTGCGGGATCGGCCCATGCGTGGCGATCCAGGCCTTCAGATCATCGGGCGTCACCTGCGCATCGGGATCGGCATCTGCTTTCTCGCGGATATCGACGATGGCGAGCGGACAGACGAGCGTCTCGACCGGCACCTCGTCGATCGACGCACCGCCATCGGTGAAGTGCAGCGGCGCGTCGATATGGGTGCCCGTGTGCTCGTTCACCCGCAGCGTCTTCAGATTGAAGCTGTGCTCGGCATAGGTGAACACATCCTCGTCGAAGAACTGCTGCTCGCCGAAATAGGTCGGGAAGTCATGGGTGAGCGTGTGGGTGAGGTCGACGACCCGGCTCGCCGGCTGGGCCATCACGGGGCGCGCCCCGAGCGCTGCCGACGCCACCATGGCGGCCCCGGCTGCGGCCGATCCGCGGAACAGCTCGCGGCGGCTGAGCGCCCTGCCCTTCACGTATTCCATAATGATCGGATGGCACATAGCCCGTCTCCCTCTGCGTCCGCCATCTGGAGATCGACCGCCTGGCCGGTCCACCGCGTGTTCATGACCCCAAACGCTAGAGCGGACCCCGGCGGGCTGCAACATGCATTGCCGCAGCGCCGCTCGGGGCCCCGGCGCGCTGTCAGGACGACAGCGCGGCGGCGAGGGTGGTCGCGTTGTGGCGCATCATGTCGAGATAGGTGGAGGCCGGGCCGTCCGGGCCCGACAGCGCGTCGGAGTAGAGCGTGCCGCCGATGGCCACGCCGGTCTCGTTGGCGATCTGCTCCAGCAGCCGGTTGTCCGTGACGTTCTCGACGAAGACGGCCGAGATCTGGTCCTCGCGGATCTGGTCGATCATCTCGGCCACATCGGCCGCCGAGGGTTCGCTTTCGGTGCTGAGCCCCTGCGGCGCCTCGAAGACGAGCCCGTACCGGTCCGCGAAATAGCCGAATGCGTCGTGCGAGGTCACCACGGTGCGCGCGTCCTCGGGCAGCGCCGCCACCATGTCGAGGATCTCAGCGTCGAGCGCCCGCATCTCCGCGATAAAGGCCTCGGCATTGCTCTGATAGGTTGCGGCATTGTCGGGGTCGGCCGCCGCCAGGGCCGCCGCGATGTTCTGCGCGTAGATCTCGCCATTTGCGAGGCTGTGCCAGGCATGAGGATCAAAGGCGCCGTGGTGATGGCCGTGATGCCCGTGCTCGGCATGCTCCTCATCATCGTCGTGGTCGTCATGCGCGTGCTCGTCGTGGTCGTCGTCGTGACCATGCTCGCCCTCGGCATGCTCGTCATGGTGATCGTGATCGGCATGGTCGTCATGCTTGCCCTCGGCATGCTCGTCATGCCCGTGATCGTCATGGTCGTCATGACCATGCTCGTCGTGCCCGTGATCGTCGTGATCATCATGATCATCGTGCTCGTCGCCCTCCTCGAACGGGATCGGCTCCAAACCATCCGTGGTCACAGCGCGGGTGCCGTCGAAGCCCGAGGCGTCGACCAGCCGATCGATCCAACCCTCGAATTCGAGCCCGTTGACGAAGAGGACATCGGCCTCGCTCACCACCCGGGCAGCTGCCGGGGTCGGCTGATAGACATGCGCATCGCCGTCGGGGCCGACCAGCGTGGTCAGGGCGATATGCTCGCCCCCGATCCGCGCGACCATGTCGCCCAGGACCGAGAAGGTGGCCACGACCGGGATCGGCTCTGCGCCGTGCGCCCCGGATTGGGGGATGACGGAGAGCGCGAGCGCCGTGGCGCAGGAGCTGAGGAGGGTTCTGCGGCTGTACATCGGGTGTGGTCCTTTCAGGCTTTGGCGCCGGTATCTCTCAAGGTCCGTCGGCCGAGCCCGCCGACCGGTCCGGCGAGGAGCGACAGGGCATAGGCGACCCCGGCCGCGAGGATGATCGCCGGCCCGGAGGGCAGGCTGTGGTGGTAGGAGAGGAGCAGCCCCGCGACGCTCGCACCGATGGCGACCACGACCGCGACCGCGATCATGCCGCCGATCGTCCTCGCCCAGAAGCGCGCGGCCGCGGCGGGCAGGATCATGATCCCGACGATCATCAGCGTGCCGAGCGCATGGAAGCCACCGACAAGGTTGAGCACCGCGAGCGCGAGGAAGGCGAAATGCGTGAGCGCGCTCAGCCCGCTCACCGAGCGCAGGAACTGCGGATCGGCGCATTCGAGCACCAGCGGACGGAACAGCATGGCGAGCGTCAGGACCGTCACGCTCGCGATCGCGCAGAGCAGGATCAGCGCCGCGTCGTCGAGCGCCAGCACCGTGCCGAAGAGCACATGCATCAGATCGACATTGCTGCCGCGCATCGAGACGATCAGGACCCCCGCCGCGAGGGAGATGAGGTAGAAGGCGGCGAGCGAGGCGTCCTCGCCGAGCGGCGTCGCGCGCGAGACGAAGCCCGAGAAGAGCGCGACCGCCATCCCGGCGATCAGCCCGCCCACGGTCATCGCCGTCAGCGAGAGCCCGGCGATCAGATAGCCGACCGCAGCGCCGGGCAGGATCGCATGGGCCATGGCATCGCCCGTCAGGCTCATCCGGCGCAGCATCAGGAACACCCCGACCGGCGTCGCCCCCACCGAGATCGCCACACAGCCGACAAGCGCGCGGCGCATGAAGCCGTAAGCCGCGAAGGGCTCGAGGAAGAGCTCCCAGATCACGCCGCCCCCCGGATGCAGGTGTGGGGTACCTCGGCACAGGCCTCGCACATCTGGCGCGCGCGAAACTCGTTCTCCGCCGTCAGCACCTTCGCCGTCGGCCCGTGCGCCACCAGATCGCGCGCAAGCATCATGGTCTCGGGGAAATGTGCGCGGACCGTGTCGTGGTCGTGCAGCACGGCGAGCACCGTGCGGCCTTCGCCATGCCACCGGCCGATGATCCTGAGGAGATCGCCGAGGGTCGCGCTGTCGACGGCGGCGAAGGGCTCGTCGAGGAGCACGAGGCGCGCATCCTGGAGGAGGAGCCGGGCGAAGAGCGTGCGCTGCATCTGCCCGCCGGACAGCGTCCCGATCGGCCGCGCCTCCAGCCCGGTCAGCCCGACCGCCGCGATCGCCTCGGCCACCCGCGCCGTCTGGCTGCGGAAAAGGCGTCCGAAGGGTCCGATCTCACGCCAGAGCCCCATGGCGACAAGGTCGATGACCGAGAGCGGAAAGGACCGGTCGATATCCGAATGCTGCGGAAGATAGGCGAGGCCGTCGCGGTTGGGCCGCCCGAAGGCGACCCGGCCCTGGAGCGGGGCGAGCGTGCCGGTCATCCCCTTGAGCAAGGTCGACTTGCCGGCGCCGTTCGGCCCGACGATCGCGGTCAGGCTGCCCTCGGCGATCTCGGCCCTGAGATCGCGCACGGCCGGCATCCGGTCATAGCCGAGGGTGAGGCCCTCGAACGACACGGCGGCTGTCATAGCGCCCCCGGCGTCGCCGTCGCCCAGAAGAACGCGGCCCACAGCGCGGCCACGACCAGCGCCGCGACAACCAGCCGCGACCCGGCTCCGAGCGTCAGGAGCCCCATGCGCCGACCATCCCGAAGCGTCACGCCGGTGCCCCGCCATCGCAGCAGGATGCGCACTGACCGCGGATCTCGATCACCGGGCGCATCACCGAAAAGCCGGAACGTCCCACGACCCGGGAGAGCTCGGCCAGAAGATCCGGGGCGATGCACTCCTCGACCGCACCGCACGCGTCGCAGATCGAGAGCACGAATGGCTGGTTTTGACCGGCCTGCCGGCACGCGATGAATGCCTGGCGCGACTCGAGGCGATGCACCTGCCCGCTCTCGGTCAGCGCGCTGAGCGCGCGGTAGATCGTGGGCGCAGAGATCGTCGGGTTGCTGCGCCGGAGCTCCCCGAGCACCTCATAGGCCGAGAGCGCGCCGCCATGGCTCCGCAAGACCGACAACACCGCAGCCTGACTCTTTCTTCCGCGCGCGCCCATTCGCCCACCGCTCCGTCCGATCGCGGCGACTATGCTTTACAATGTAACGCATCGCAAGCGCGCGGGGTCAGCCGGGATGGCACCTGCGGGCTCAGGTAATCCGGACCCCGAGCGCGATACCGTCATGGCCCGGATCGGCCCCACCATCGAGCCGCCCCTCGGCAATCCGGATGCCGTGAACCGCCGCGATCCCGAAGGTCAGCGGCGAGCGGATCACCTCGAACCCCGTCGCGCGCAGCGGGTCGACCACATAGTCCGGGATCCGGTTGGTGATGTCGATCGCATCCGAGGTCGAGGAGAAGCGCGGCGCCGAGACCGCGTCGCCCATCGCCATGTCGAAATCGAGCACATTCAGCAGCGCCTGGAGCACCCCCATGGCGATCTGCGTGCCGCCCGGTGCCCCGATCACCACCCGCGGGCTGTCGCCGTCGAAGACGATCGTGGGGCAGATCGAGCTGAAGCGGGCCTTGCCCGGCGCGATCGAGCCGGCACGCCCGGGCCGCGGGTCGAACACCCCCATGCAGCCATTATACATGAAGCCGAGCCCGTCGGTGATCACCCCGGACGGCATGCCGAGCGAGTGGGTCATGGTCACGCAGGTGCCATGGCGGTCCACCGCTGCGACATGGGTGGTGTGCGGCGTGTCGGGCGGGCCGAGCCGGGTCACCCGCATCCGCTCGCCCGCGCGGATGCGTGCCGCGATCTCCGCCGCATGCGCCTTGCCGATCAGGTGATCGGGGATCTCGACAAAGGCCGGGTCGCCGATATGCGCGTCCTTGTCGGCGGTGGCGGCCTTCATCGCCTCGCTGACGACGCGGATGTACTCGGTGCTGTTATGGCCGAGCGCCGCGAGATCGAAGCTCTCGAGGATGTTGAGCATCTCGATCAGCATCATGCCGCCGCCCGGAGGCGGATTGCTGGCCACAGACTGGCCGCGATAGCTGCTGCGGAGCGGCTCGCTGCGGGTCGGACGGTAGCTCTCGAGATCGGCCCGGCGGAGCAGGCCGCCATTCGCCCGCATATCGGCGTCGATCCGCTCGGCGATCTCGCCGCGATAGAAGACCTCGGCCCCCTCGCCGGCGATGAGCGCCAGGGTCCGTGCAAGATCGGGGTTTGCGACATGATCGCCGAGCCGCTTCACCTGGCCGTCCGGGCGGAAATAGATCTCGCGCCCGGTCGCCGAGAAGGCGAGGCGCTCGGTGACAGCGACCCGGCCGAGCTGTGCGCCGAAGTTCCACCAGTGATCGACATGCGGACGGACGACGAAGCCGCGCTCGGCCTGTGCGACCGCAGGCGCGCAGAGATCGGACCACTCCCAGCTGCCGAAGTCGCGGGCGATCTCGTGATAGGCCATCAGCGCGCCGGGCGTGGTGATCGACTGGTAGCCGAGATCGTTGACGTTCCCGCGCAGGAGAAAGCCGAAGCCGTCGCGCGTCTCGCCCTCCAGCCGGTCGAGCCACATCCCGGGCGTGGCGGCGAGCGGGGTCTTGCCGTGGAAATCGACCGAGACATGCACGCCCCGCGTCGGCACATAGATCTGGCAGGACCCGAAGCCCGCGATGCCGCACATCTGCGGATCGACCACGCCTTGCACCAGCGCGGCCGCGATCGCGGCGTCCACGGCCGTGCCGCCGCGCATGAGGATGCGGGCACCGGCCTCGGCGGCCTCGGGTTGCGCGGCGACGATCATGGCATTCGGGGTCTCGGTCATCTCTCTTCCTCCGGTTGGGGCGCACCCCGCGGCTCCGCCGCCTGTCCGCGCAGCGTCAGCACCGCCCCCGCAATCACCAGCGCAGAGGCCAGCAGCAGCGCCCCCGATAGCGGCTCGCCCAGCACGAGATGGCTTTGCACGATGCCGTAGATCGGCGCGAGGATCAGGATCTGCCCGGCCGCATGCGCCGAGATGCGCGACAGTGCCTGCATCCAGCAGAAGAAGCCGAGCAGCAGCGGGACCGCCGCGTTGTAGAGCGCAATGGCCAGCATCTCCGGGCTCCAGGAGACGGCCCCGAGCGGCTCCAGCAGTGGCGCGAGCGCGAGCATCGCCACGGCGGTCGCCAGCATCTGCCAGAACACCTGGGACCAGAACGGGCTCGTCCAGGTCCAGCGCTTGTAGAGGACCGCGCCGAGCCCCCAGCCGATGACGCCGAGGAGCGCGATCAGCGTGCCCGGCAGCGTGTCGGCGGTCCAGCTCATGCCCGTCGGGTCGGTCAGGACGATCAGCCCCGCGATCCCGAGGCCCGCGCCCAGATAGGCAACTGCCCGCGGCCGCTCGCCGAGGATCACCATGCCGAACAGCAGCGCCCAGATCGGCACCGTGTAGGCGATCAGCACGACGCGGCTCGCCTCGATGCTGCGCATCGCGAGCGCCGTCAGAGTGGTCAGAAAGCCCGCCTGCAGCAGACCGATCACCGCAAGCCCGAGCCTCTCGCCCCGATGCGGCAGCAGCATGGCCCGCCGCCCCAGCCCCCAGACGACGAGCGCGAAGACGAGGACCGCGAGACCATAGCGCAGCAGGTTGAACCAAAGGGGCCCGATGTCGCGCATCGCGATCTTCACCCAGGTGTAGTTCCCACCCCAGACGACGATCAGAACGGTGAGATACCCCACGGCGATGGAGGCGTGACGGACCACGCGGGCGCTCCGAGATCAAGCTGCGCGCTAGCCTAGGGACCAACCGAGGCGTTGCCAAAGGAATCTTTGCGCGCCTATGCTCGGGATCGCGCCACGGGGGGAGCCGAATGCAGACAGAGCTGAGGGTCGGCGTCGAGGTGGGCGGCACCTTCACCGATCTGGTGGCGATCGGGCCTGCGGGGATCCGGGTCACCAAGGTGCCGAGCACGCCCGCCAATCCCGAAGAGGGCGCGCTCGACGCGCTGGCCGCGAGCGGGCTGGCGCTGCCCGAGATCGTGGATCTGGCCCATGGCTCGACGGTCGCGACCAATGCGGTGCTCGAGCGCAAGGGGTTTCGCACGGCCTTCGTCACCACCGAGGGGTTTCGCGACCTGATGTTCCTGCAGCGCCAGGGGCGGAGCCGGATCTACGACCTCGAATACCAGAAGCCGCGCCCGGTGATGGAGCGCGCGGACTGCCTCGAGGTGCGCGAGCGGGTGCTGGCCGATGGGAGCATCGACATCGCGCTCGATCCCGAGGCCGTCAAGGCAGCCCTGATCCCGGCCCTCGCGGCGGGGGAGTACGAGGCCGTCGCCGTCTGCCTGCTCAACGCCTATGTGAACCCGGCCCACGAGGCGGCGCTGGGCGCGCTGATCCGCGCCGCGCTGCCGGGGCTGACGCTGTCGCTCTCGCATGATGTGACGCGGGAGTTCCGCGAGTTCGAGCGCGCCTCAACGACCACGCTGTCGGCCTATGTGCAGCCGGTGATGGACCGCTACATCACCCGCTTCACCGAGCGGCTCGCGGAGGCGGGCTTTGCCGGCCGGTTCAGCCTGATGCAGTCGAATGGCGGCCGCCTGCCGGCCGATGCGATGCGGGCAAATGCCATCACCGCGCTGCTCTCGGGCCCCGCCGCCGGGGTGATCGGGGCTGCGCGCCAGGCCGGGCGCACGGGCCACGGCAATCTCCTCACGCTCGATATGGGCGGCACCTCGACCGATGTGAGCGTGGTCACCGAGGGGCGCCCCCAGCTCACCCAGGAGTTCAGCATCGACGGCCTGCCGATCCGGCTGCCGCTGATCGACATCCACACCATTGGCGCGGGCGGCGGCTCGATCGTCTGGGTCGACGATGGCGGCATGTTGCGCGTCGGGCCGCAATCGGCGGGCGCCGTGCCGGGACCTGCCTGCTACAAGCGCGGCGGCACCGAGCCGACCCTGACCGATGCCCATGTGATCCGCGGCACGGTGCGAGCGGAGGCCTTTCTCGGCGGACGGATGGAGATCGACCCTGCGCTCTCCCACGCTGCCTTCGAGCCGATCGCGGCGCGCTTCGGCATGTCGGTGCCCGAGGCGGCTGACAGCGCGGTCCAGCTCGCCAATGCGAATGTCGTGCGAGCGATCCAGCTGATCTCGACCGAGCGTGGCCTCGACCCGCGCGACTACGCGCTCGCGCCCTATGGCGGCGCCGGTCCGCTGCATGCGGCGAAGGTCGCCGAGGAGCTCGGCGTCAAGCGCATCGTCGTGCCGCCGAGTGCGGGGGTCGTGTCGGCCTATGGGCTGATCGCGTCGGACTTCACGCAGTATTCGAGCATCACACGCCGCGCCCTGGTGGACGATGCCGCGGCCAATGTCCTGCGCGGGGCTTATGCGGAGCTGCACGCCGAGGCGCTTGCGCGCGCTGCGGCGATGGGGCTCGCGGGCGACCCGGTCTTCGAGATCTATGCCGATATGCGCTTCGTCGGCCAGGCCTTCGAGGTGCCGGTGCGGTTCGAGCCCGACGCCTTGCCGGGGCTGACGGCCGAGGATGTCGCCCTGCAGTTCGCGGACGCCCATCACAAGGTCTATTTCTTCGGCGGCGAGGTGGGCAAACCGGTCGAGTTCGTCTCCTTCCGCCTCGGCCTCCGCTATCCGATCGCGGAGCTGCCGGTGCTCGAGGAGACGTCGACCGCGGCCACCGCCGAAGCGGAGATCGACCTCTTCGACGCCGGCGCCTGGCGCAAGGGCCGGATCGTGGCGCGCGCAGCACTCAGCCTCGGCACCGAGATCGCCGGGCCTGCGCTGCTCGAAGACCCGACCTCAACGGTTTTCCTGCCGCAGGGCTGGACCGCGACCCGCGACACGGCCGACAACACGATCATGGTCTGGGGAGGCGCCGATGCCTGACACCGCAACGCCGATCGGGCTCGACCCGGTCGATTACGCCGTGATCAGCCAGGCGCTCACCGCCTCGGCTCGCGAGATGGGGGTGAAGCTCGTCCGCTCCTCCTATTCCAACATCATCCGCGAGGCGCAGGACGGCTCCGCGGCGCTCTTCGATGCCGAGGGCAATGTGGTGGCGCAGGCCGAGCTGATCCCGATGCAGCTCGGCCCGATGTCCGACATCTTCCGCGCCTGCGCCGCGGTCGTGCCGCCCGAGACGCTGAAGCCCGGCGACTTCTACATCAACAACGATCCCTTCAGGGGCGGGCAGCATCTGCAGGACGTGTTCATCTATTCGCCGATCTTCTTCGAGGACCGGCTGGTCGGCTTCGCAGGCTCGGTCACCCACCATCTCGATCTCGGTGGCGGCAATCCGGGGCTGACCCCCGATGCGGTCGACGTGCATGCCGAGGGGATCATCTTCCCCCCATCGGTCTACAACATCGAGCGGGACTGGAATGGCGGCAATCTGGAGCGCCTGATCGCCGCCAACATTCGCGCGCCGGATCAAACCATCGGCGACTTCTACGCCCAGTTCGCCGCCAATGCGATCGGGGCGGAGCGGGTCGTCCAGCTCTGCCGCCGCTACGGGGCCGAGGCGATCACGCGCAGCATGGCGGGGTTGATCGACTATTCCGAGCGTCGCTTCCGGGCTGCCCTCGCCGCGATCCCCGACGGCGAGTATGTCGGCGAGGATGCCGTCGACGATGACGGGCTGACCGACGAGCCGCTGACGGTGCGCGCCAAGGTCACCGTCGCGGGCGACACCATCTCGATCGACTATGACGGCACCTGCCCGCAGGTTCGGCGCAACCTCAACTGCCCCTTCGCCTCGACCATCTCGGCGAGCCTCGCCGCGGTCAAATCCGCGCTGACGAGCCCCGACATCCCCTTCAACGAAGGGGTGAAGCGGCCGGTCAAGGTGTCTGCTCCCCAGGGCACGCTGCTCAACCCGCGCTATCCCGCGCCGGTGCGGGCCCGCATGCTCTCGGCCTATCGCGCCTTCGACGCGGTGCTCAAGGCGCTGTCCCAGGTGGCGCCCGACAAGGTGTCGGCGGCGGGCCAGGACACCACACATTCGATCGCCATCTCCCATCTCGAGGACGAGCGGTACCGCGTCTATCTCGAGATCTATGGCGGCGGGTTCGGCGCCTCGCCGCGGGTCGACGGCTGCGACGGGGTGGACTCCGCGCTGTCCAACTGCACCAACACGCCGGTCGAAGCCTGCGATATGGATTTCCGGCATTTCCGCATCACGGGCTACGGGCTCGTCCCGGATTCGGGCGGCCCGGGACGGCGGCGCGGCGGGCTCGGCCTCTGGCGCCGCTTCGAGGTGCTGAAGGACGGGACCAACTTCGCCTGCTATTCCGACCGGGCGAAGTCGCCGCCCTGGGGGCTGTTCGGCGGCGGACCGGCGGCGCGCACGCGGATCGAGCTCGAGCGGGACGGCAAGGTGATCACCCTCGGCACCAAGACGCGGATCGATCTCGCAAAGGGCGATGTGGTCACGATCTACACCCCCGGCGGTGGCGGCTATGGCCCGCCGTCGGAGCGCGAGGGGGACCGGATCGCGCGCGACATCCGCAACGGATACGTCTCCGCCGAGGCCGCCCGGGCCATCTACGGCCGCACGGAGTAGGGCGCGGGTGGGCGCGCGGCTCGGGATCGATATCGGCGGGACCTTCACGGATGTGGTCTGCGTCACCGACCGCGGCGAGATCACCCTCAAGGTGCCGACCACGCGCGACGATCAGAGCCGCGGCGTGGCCCGGGCGCTGGCGATCCTCGAGCGCGACCACGGGATTATGCCCGCCGATATCGACCGCTTCGCCCACGGCACCACCGTCGCCACCAATGCCGTGATCGAGCGCAGGGGCGCGCGGCTCGGGATCGTCACCACCGAAGGCTTTGGCGACACCCTGGAGATCGGACGGCAAATGCGCCGCCAGCTCTACGAGCTCAAGCTCGCGCCGGAGACGCCCGGTTGGCTCGCGCCCGGCGCCCGACGCTTCGAGATCCGGGAGCGGATCGGCGCCGATGGCAGCGTCGTGACGCCGCTCGACCCGGCAAGCCTCGACCAGGCCATCGCCGGCCTGCGCGCGGCGGAGGTGGAGGCGGTGGCGGTGTGTCTTCTCTTCGCCTTCGCCAATCCCGCGCATGAGCGCACCGTCGCCGACGCACTCCGAGAGGCGCTCCCCGGGGTGGCGGTCTCGCTCTCCTCAGAGGTCGACCCGGCGTTTCGCGAGTATGAGCGCACCGTCGTCACGGCGTTTGACGCCTATATCAAGCCGCTGGTGGACGCCTATCTGGCCCGGATCGAGCAGAGCGCCGCGGCGCTCGGGATGCCGGCCGGGCTTCAGGTGATGCAGTCGCGCGGCGGTCTTGCCGCAGCGACCGTCGCTCGCGAGCGGCCGGTGCGGCTCTTCCTCTCGGGCCCGGCGGCCGGGGTGATCGGTGCGCGCGCCGAGGCCGAGCGGGCCGGGCTCCGCGATCTCATCACGATCGATATCGGCGGCACCTCGAGCGACATCGCCCTGGTACGCGGCGGGGACACGCCCGTCCGCGGCGAGGTGGAGATCGCGGGCTATCCGGTGCGCGTGCCGATGCTCGATATCGTCACGCTCGGCGCCGGCGGCGGGAGCATCGCCTGGCTCGACACGGCCGGCGGTCTGCGCGTCGGGCCGCACTCGGCTGGGGCCGAGCCGGGTCCCGCCTCCTATCCGAACGGCGGCCGCGAGCCCACCGTGACCGATGCCTCACTCCTGCTCGGCTATCTCGACCCCGCCTTCTTCGCGAACGGAACGCTGCCGCTCGATCCGGACCGCGCGCGGGCGGCGATCGGGCGGCTGGCCGATCCGCTTGGCCTCAGCATCGAGGCGACGGCCGCCGGGATCCATCGGATCGCCAACAGCCACATGGCCGACGGGATGCGCCTCGTCTCCCTCAATCGGGGCTACGACCCACGTGATTTCGCCCTGGTCGCGCTCGGGGGTGCCGGCGGCCTGCATGCAGTGGCGCTTGCCGGCGAGCTTGGGATCGACCGGGTCCTCATCCCGCGCAGCCCGGGGGTGCTCTCGGCCGCGGGGCTCCTCTCCGCCGTGATCGAGCACGAGGTCCAGGGGGCCTATCATCGTCGCCTCGCGGAGGCCTCGCTCGACGAGATCCGCAGGGTCATCGCCGAGCTCGATACCAAGGCTGGGGCGCTCATGGACCGGGAGCGGGTGGCGGCCCTGTCGCTCCAGCGCCATGTCAGCGCGGATCTCGGCTATGTCGGCCAGAGCCACTACCTCACCGTGGCGTTCGACCCCGAGGGCGCGGACCCGCTCGGGACCGCCTATGCCGCCTTCGAGGCCGAGCATCGGAGGGTCAACGGGCATGCCACCGGAGCCCCGGGGAAGCTCGTCGCGCTGCGCGTGGTGCTGAGGGCCGGACAGGACGCGCCGCCGGCCCCTCGCCAGGTGGCCACCGATGCGGCGTCGGCGCGCCATCGGCACGTGCGTTTTGCCGGCGAGGCCGAGGCCCGCGAGACCCCCGTGATCCGTCGATCGGGGCTCGACCCGACGCGGCGCTTCACGGGTCCGCTGATCATCGAGCAGCCCGACACCACGATCCTGGTCCCACCCGGCTGGCGGGTCAGCCCGGACGAGACCGGGACCCTGCTCCTCGACCCGGCAGGAGGCAGCGCATGACCGTTCCGCCCGATCTCGAGCCGATCACTCTCGAAGTGATCCGCCACCGGCTGGACACCATCGCCGAGGAGATGGAGACGACCCTGCTGCGCAGCTCCTGCTCGCCGATCGTCAAGGAGGGGCTGGACGCGTCAGCAAGCCTCTTCACGCTGGAGGGGGGCACACTCGCGCAGGCCTGCGCGATCCCGATCCATCTCGGCACGCTGATCCCCGCGGTGGCTGCGATCCTGGCCGAGTTCCCGCTCGAGACCATGCGCGAGGGCGACATCTACCTGATGAACGACCCCTATCTCGGCGGCACGCATCTGCCGGACTTCGCGGTCGTGGTCCCGGTCTTCCATGCCGGACGCCCCTTGGCGCTCGCGGCGACGATGACCCACCACCAGGATGTGGGCGGCAAGACTGCAGGCTCGGTGCCGACCGACGCGACCGAGATCTTTCAGGAGGGGCTGCGGGTGCCGCCCCTTCGCTGGGCGCGCGACGGGGTCTTCGACGAGGCGCTCACAAAGCTCCTGCGCCTCAATGTGCGGATCCCGGATATCTTCCTCGGCGACCTCCATGCCCAGATCGCCGCCTGCAAGATCGCCGGGGTGAGGCTCGGCGAGATCGCCGGTCGCCATGGCGGCGCGGTGCTGCTCCGGGCCTTCGCGGCGCTGCTCGACCGCTCCGAGCTGATGACGCGGGCCGCCCTCGCGGCCCTGCCGGAGGGCACCTATCGGTTCTCGGACGGGCTCGACAATGACGGGGTGGAGCTCGAGCGCAGGCTGTCGGTCTGTGTCGCCGCGACGATCCGTGGCGGGGCGATCCATTTCGACCTCACGGGCACCTCCCCGCAAGCGCGCGGACCGGTCAACTGCGTGCCCTCGGGCAGCCTGGCCGCGGCGTGCTATGCGGTGCGCGCCGTCACGGATCCCTCGATCCCCAACAATGCGGGCTGCTTTCGCCCGATCAGCCTCACCCTGCCCGAGGGCAGTCTCGTCAACCCGCAGCCGCCGGCGCCGGTCAACGCCCGCACCGCCACGATCAAGCGGGTGACCGGCTGCATGCTCGGCGCACTCGCCCAGGCTGCGCCCGACCGGATGCCGGCCGCCAATGCCGGCGCGCTGGTGGTGATGGCCTTCGGCGGGCACTCGACCCGCCACGGCACCTTCGTCACGGGCGACCTGTTGGCCGGAGGCTCCGGTGCGAGCCGGGAGCGCGACGGCGTCGACGCGATCGAAACCGACGCGACCAATTGCATGAACGTGCCGGCCGAAGCGATGGAGCTCGAGGCGCCGATCCGGGTCACGCGATGCGCCCTGCGCGCCGACACCGGGGGCGCGGGGCTTCATCGCGGCGGCCTCGGCCTCGTCAAGGAGTTCGAGGTGCTGCCCGAGGCGCGCGACGGGGTGTCGTTCTCGCATCGGGGCGAGCGCCATTTTCTCGCGCCCCCTGGCACCGAGGGCGGCGGCGACGGCGGGTGCGCCGCGTCCCACATCCTCCGGGCCGATGGCCGGCGCGAGGAGATCCCGTCAAAGGCCGTGACCCGTCTCGCGCCGGGTGACCGTGTCTCCGTCGGCACCGCCGGCGGCGGCGGGTGGGGGGATCCGACGCAGAGAGATCGGCGATCCGCAGCGGAAGACGTCGCCAACGGCAAGGTCTCGGAAGTCGCGGCCCACGACGTTTACCGCTTGACCGACAAGCCCGTGGACGCAGGATAGCCTGATGGTTACTGCGCTCGAGACGCTTATCCGCTGGCTGTCCTATGTCCTGGGAGGCATCGCCGGCATCGCGCTGCTGCTGATGATGGTGCAGACGGTTGCCGATGTCGCCATGAAGAACCTCGCCGGCGAGCCGATCGAAGGCAATCTCGAGATCATCTCGGTCTACCACATGGTGGTGATCGTGTTTCTGCCCCTCGCACTTGTTGAGGTAAAACACGAGCACATTTCGGTCGATCTGGTGGTGCGCAACTTTCCGAAATGGCTCCGCCGCATAACCGACACGCTGAGTTATCTGGTGGCGACGGTGTTTTTCGGCATTCTGGCATATCAGACCGGGTTGGACGCGATCGAAGCCTATGAGATCGGCGAGATCCTGATGACCTCGATCCTGATCACCATCTGGCCGGCCAAGTTCTCGCTGCCGATCGGGTTCGCCGCCGTGATGCTCGCCTCGGCGCTCCATGCCTGGCGGGCGGCCACCGATCCCGGCTTCGACCCGACCCCGGCCGTCCCCGACCTGGTCCCCGATCCGAGCTGACGCCGCATCATGGACAACGTCACCATCGGCGCGGTCTCCATGCTTGTCGGCCTCGGGCTCGTGGCGCTGCGGGTGCAGATCGGCGTGGCGCTGGGGCTTGTCTCGTTCTTCGGGATCGCCGCGATCCTGAACATGCGGGCGGCCTGGGGGATCGTGACCGCGGTGCCCTTCAACTTCGTCGGCGACTGGAACCTGACGGCTGTGCCGATGTTCCTGCTGATGGGCTACATCGCCTATTCGGCCAATCTGACCGGTGGGCTGTTCAAGGCGATGCGGATCCTCTTGTCGCGTCTGCCGGGGGGGCTGGCCGTGGCGAGCGTCGGGGCCTGCGCCGCCCTGGCCGCGGCATCGGGCTCCTCGGTCGCCACCTCCTCGGCGATGGCCCGGATCGCGACGCCCGAGATGCTGCGCTACAAATACGATCCAGGACTGGCGAGCGGCGTCATCGCCTCGGCCGGCACGCTCGGCTCGCTGATCCCGCCCTCGATCCTGATGCTGCTCTACGGCTATTTCGCCGAGGTCTCGATCGCCAAGCTGTTCATCGCCGGGTTCCTGCCGGGGATCCTGTCCGCGGCGATGTTCGCGGCGATGATCATCCTGCGCGTGCGGCTGACCCCCGCGCTCGCGCCGCCGGTGGAGGAGACTTTCACCCGGGAGGAGAAGCTCGCCGCGTTGCGCGAGGTCTGGCCGATGCCGGTGCTGATCGTCTCGGTGCTGGTCGGCATCTTCGTCGGCATCTTCACGCCCACCGAGGCGGGCGCCGTGGGTGCGGCGATGTCGCTGCTGCTGGCGCTCTGGCGCAGGACCATGACCGTCAGGGTGCTGATCGAGGCGGTGCAGAGCACGATCATCGGCACGGCCGGGATCTTCATGGTGGTGATCGGGACCGTTCTGCTCAGCAAGCTGATGGCGCTCAGCGGTGTGCCCAACGCGCTCACCGACTGGCTGCTGACGATCGGCGGCGATCAGTACTCCGTCATCCTCATGGTGATCGTGCTCTATCTGATCCTGGGGATGTTCCTCGACTCGATCGGCATCCTGCTGCTCACGCTGCCGATCCTGTTGCCGATCACCGATGCAGTGGGGATCGATCTGATCTGGTTCGGGGTGATCCTGATCAAGCTTCTCGAGATCGGCCTCGTGACCCCGCCGGTGGGGCTCAACGTCTATGTGATGAAGGGCGCGCTCGGCAATCTGGTCTCGCTGCCGACGATCTTTCGCGGCGTGGCGTGGTTCATCGTGACCGACATCGTCACGCTGACGATCATCATCCTGGTGCCGGGGCTCTCGCTGTTCCTGCCGAGCCTGATGGAGTAGAGCCGCCCCGCGTCTCGGGCGGCTCCGCAGATGTGGCGCGCGGCGGTCAGTTGACGCCGTAGCTCGCGACGTCGATCGGATCGTAGAGCTCGGACTTCAGCAGCGCCGTCATCGCCGCGTTGTCCGTGCGGTCGACATCCGCCAGAAGGCCGGTCCATTTCTCATAGGTGGCGAGGAAGCGGTCGACGAGACCCTCGGGGTCCTCGATGCCGAAGCGCTCGCGGCCCTGCTCGATCGCCGATTTGCGCCCCTCGGTGGCGGCGAAGTCGAAGACCGACTGCTGCACCTCCGGATCCGGCGTGTGGATCGTCACGCCGTGCTGGGGCGCCTCGGCGAGCACCTCATCGGTCAGCGCAACATAGCCGGTCATCGTCTCCGGGATCGACTCCGCGATCGTGTTGAACAGGATGCGCCGATGCTCTTCGCTGAGGCTGCCCCAGAAGTCGCTGTTGAAGGCATACTGCCAGCCATGGAAGTAGAGGCCGAGCGAGACCATGTTGGTGTGCTTGGCGACGTCCCAGAGCGAGCGCGATTTCAGATCGTTGCCGGCGTTGGAGGCGCAGTCGAGCTGGCCCTTCTCGAGGCCGGAGAACATCTCAGTCGACGGCACCGTGACCGGCACCGCGCCGACGGAGCGGGCCCAGTCGGCCTGGGTCGCGCCCGGCGTGCGGATCTTCATCCCCTCGAGATCGGCGAGCGTCTTGATCGGCTCCTTGCACATCAGGATGTACTGCGGCGTCGCGAAGCCACCGGCGAAGACGATCCCGAGCTGTGCATAGCGGGCCTGCATGGCCGGGTCGGTCAGGCCGAACTCGCTCATCGCGAAGGCGGCGGCATGGGTGTCGTCGAGGCCCATCGCGAGGCGCGAGATCACGCTGTCCTCGGGCAGCTCCGAGGGCGTGTAGGTGCCGGCATGGTGGGTGAGCTGGGCAATCCCGTCCTGCAGGCCGGAGAGATGGGCCTTCGGCGGCAGCAGCGCGGTGCCGTAGAAGACCTTGGGCGTCAGCTCGCCATTCGACTGCTCAACGACCTTCTCGGCCCAGACTTCATAGCCATAGCTGTCGAGCGGGTGCGATTGCGGATACCAGATCGAGGCGAAGAACTCCCCCGCAGCGAAGGCCGCCGGGGCTCCGGCGAGGATGCCGGCGGTGACGCCGGTCGCAAGAAGCGTTCTCAGTCGCATTGTTATTGATCCTTTCCCTGTTGACCATCTTGGCGATGTGACCGATCGAGTTTGCCCAAGCCCCTTGCCGAGAGCAACGACGGCGGGCGCGCAGCCCTCAGGCGGGCAGACGGTTCTTGACGATCCGGCCGCCCTTCATGATCAGCGAGAGGTGCTCGCCCTGCCCGGTCAGCAGGGACAGATCGGCAAGCGGATCGCCCTCCACGACGATCAGATCGGCGAACGCCCCCTCGGCGATCACGCCGATCTCGTGCTCCCAGTTGAAGAGCCGCGCGGCCACCGAGGTCGCCGAGGCGATCACCGTCTGCGGCGAGAGCACCTGCCCGCGAATGGTGAACTCCTCGGACTGGCGCACCTGCATTCCGCCCAGCAGATCGGTGCCGAAAGCCATCGGCACACCGGCCTCCCGGTAGATCTCGAGCGAGGCGAGCCCTGCCCCGCGCACATCCTCGATCTTGGCGACGGATGCGGGCGGCAGCCCGAGCGCCGGCCCATCCTCGGCGAGCGCCGTGTAGGTCACGAGGGTCGGCACGACGATGCATCCCCGCTCTGCCATCAGCGACGCTGTCTCCCGGCTCACGAGATTGCCGTGCTCGACCGACCAGACCCCGCACTCGACAGCGCGACGGATCGCGGCGTCGGTGTAGAGGTGGCCCGCCACATAGGTCTGCGCGCTCTGCGCCTCCTCGACCGCCGCCAGGATCTCCTCCCGGGCGAAGCCGAAAAAGGCGATCGGATCGGTGGGCGAGGAGACACCACCATTTGCCATCAGCTTGACGAACTCGGCACCCGCCTTGATCTCCTCGCGCACGGCCCGGCGCATCTCCGGCACGCCGTCGCAGATCCGCCCGAGGCTGCCGAGGCGGTCGGGGTAATGCTCCACCGCCCGCCGGTCGAAGCGGCCGCGATAATCGGTGTGCCCGCCGGTCTGCGACAGGGCCTTGCCGCAGATCATCAGGCGCGGCCCCTCGATCAGCCCTTCCTCGAGCGCCATGACGAGCCCGATATCGGCGCCGCCGAGATCGCGCACCGAGGTGAAGCCCCGCATCAGCATGTTGCGCATCAGGGTCTGGCTGCGCAGCGCCACCAGAGAGTTCGGCAGCGCCGCATTCGCCCCGAGATCGGGGGTCGTCGCGATCACATGGACATGGGCGTCGATCAGCCCCGGCATCAGGCACCGCCCGCCGAGATCGATCACCGTCGCGGCGCCGGGCGCAAGGGCGCTCTCCGAGACCTCGCGAATGAGGCCATCGGCGATGCGCAGGCTGACGGGGCCTCGCGGCCGATCCGCCTCGCCATCGACGAGCATCGCGTTCTCCAGCAGCCAGTCGCCCATCGCCCTGTCCTCCCCTCCAGCTCTGCCATGCCGCGGCCGCGCCGTCCTCGATGCCCTGTGCCTCGCACGCCGCGCTTATCACCGCCTGCCCGGCAGGCTAGGCTTACGTGAGCGAGAGGGGAAGTTCACAGGGGCCGTTCAATGAGCAAATCCTTGGGCGCCGCGCCCGACCAGCCCGACACCTGGACCTGGCCCGAGGAGCGCTGGCGCCCCATCGTCGAGAAGATCCGGGCCGGGAGGTCGCTGAAGCCCGCAGTCTGGCCCGGCGGCGCCCGCTGCGCCGTCGCCCTCTCCTTCGACTCCGATCACGAGACGCAGACCTTGCGCTGGGGCAACAGCTCTCCGGGCAAGCTCTCCGAAGGCGAGTACGGCGCCCGTGCCGCGATGCCGCGGATCCTCGCGCTGCTCGCGCGCTACAACATCCCGGCCACCTTCTTCGTGCCGGCCGTCATCGCGATGCTCCACCCCGACGAACAGCGCCGCGTCGTCGGCGAGGGCCACGAGATCGGCATCCATTCCTGGATCCATGAGCTGAACTCCACCCTGCCGGCCGAGAGCGAACGCGACCTGCAGATGCGCGCGGCCGACAAGCTGGAGGAGATCACCGGCCAGCGCCCGGTCGGGATCCGCACCCCGTCCTGGGATTTCTCGCCGCACACCATGGCGATCACCCGGGAGATGGGCCTCCTCTACGACTCCTCCCTGATGGCCGATGACGACCCCTATGAAATCCTCGAGGACGGCGTGCCCACTGGGGTGGTGGAGCTGCCCGTCGAGTGGATCCGCGACGACGCCCCCTACTGGGTGATGGACCTCTTCGCCGGCCGGCGCCCCCACACGCCGCCCTCGGCGGTGCTGGAGATCTTTCGCGGCGAGTTCGACGGGGCCTATGCCGAGGGCGGGCTCTTCCAGCTGACGATGCACCCGCATCTCATCGGGCACCGCTCTCGCATCCGGGTGCTCGACGAGCTGATCCGCCACATTCGCATGCATCCGGACATCTGGGTCGCCACGCATGCGGATGTCGCGCGCCACTGTCGCGCGCAGGCCGAGATGTAGCCCAGCGGCGGCGAGGTCCCGGCAACGGGTCCGACCGAGCCCGAGGCCAAAGCGGACCTGTGAAACTGCGCCAAGAAATCCGAACAAACAGTCATCTATCTGCTGCAGAGCTGCCGTAGGCTTACCTAATCAGGAAAGAGCAACAAACCAACGGAGGACCTGATGGCCGCACCACCGACGCTCTCTTGGACGCTGAGACTGGGCGCGATCGCGCTGGCCCTGCTCATCGGCGCCGGCACGAGCGCCATCGCGCAGACCACGGCCGCGGCGCCGGCCGAGACGGCCACCGATGCGGTCGCGGAACCGCCCCTGCTGACGGACGAGGAGATCGACGCCCTCGTCGCCCCGGTGGCGCTCTACCCCGACGCGCTGCTCGCTCAGGTCCTCGTGGCCTCGACCTTCCCGCTGGAGATCATCAAGGCCGAGCGCTGGGTGGCGGACAACGCCGAGATGGCCGAAGATGCCCGCGCCGACGCTGCCGAAGCCGAGGGCTGGGACGAGAGCGTGGCCGTGCTCGCTGCAGGGTTCCCGACGGTCGTCGAGGGGATGGCCGAGGAGATCGACCAGACCGAGCAGCTCGGCAACGCCATGCTGGCGCAGAGCGAGGACGTGCTCGACAGCGTGCAGCGCCTGCGCGCCCAGGCCGATGCGGTGGGCAATCTCGAGACCAACGAGGCACAGACCGTCACGGTCGAGGGCGACGAAATCTCGATCGCGCCGGCCGACCCCGAGGTGGTCTATGTCCCGACCTATGACAGCCAGGCGGTCTACACCCAGGCTCCGACCGAACAGCCGGTCATCGTCGACAGCTCGAGCGAGGGGTTCTCGACGGGCGCATTGGTCACGACCGGCCTGCTGTCGTTCGGCGCGGGCATGCTGGTCAACGAGGTCTTCGACGACGACGATGACTGGTACGGCTATTGGGGCCCGCCCCGCGGCGGCTACTATGGCGGATATCGGCGGCCGATCGGCTGGGGCGGCGGCTATGTTCGGCCGCGTCCGGGGATCGGCGTCGGCGGCATCGGCAACGACGTCAACATCAATGTCGATCGCAATCGCACCAATATCCGTGGCGGCGACCGCTTCGCCAATATCGACAACGACGGACGCTGGCGCCCGGATGATCGGCGCCGCAACGAGGCGCGCGCCAAGCTGGGCGACCGGAAGGGGCGCGACGGTGTCCGCAACCGGCCTGGCGCGCGGGATCGCGACCGCGACGCCATGCGCAAGACGCTCGACGCGCGGGGTGGCGGCGCGGCGAAGCTCAAGCAGCGGGGCCCCGGCTCCGCGCAGCGGACGCTCGACGGCCTCAAGAAGCGCGAGGGCGGCGGGAAGCTCGCGAAGCGCAAATCCGGCGCCAAGCCCTCGGCCGTCTCGCGCAAGGGCGGTCTGGCGAAGACGCGGAAGGCCGCCAATCGCGGCAATCTGAGCCGTCAGAAGGCGGGGCTCAGCAAGGGCGCCAAGAAGCGCCCGGCCGGCACCAAGCGCAAGGCCGCCGGCCTCAAGCGACCGAAGCAAGCCTCGGCGCTCCGCAAGCCGAAGCGCAAGGCTGGCGGCGGCAAAAAGGCCTTCAATCGCAAGGCGGGCGGGGGACGCCGGGCGGGCAAGGCGAAGAGGCGCGGCGGGAAGAGCCGCCGTGGCCGGAAGGGGCGGCGCTGATGCCTGCCCGAGCCGCAGAACAACGCTTTGATCAACGGAGCAACACCATGAAGACGCATCTTCTCGGCGCGACCACAGCGCTCCTTCTCGCCCTTCCGGCCGGCGCAGTGGCCGAACCGCAGGTCTTCGAGAGCCCGGAGGCCGGGGCCGAGGCGCTGATCACCGCGCTCCGCACGCCGGGCCGTGACGCGATCCTGAAGGTCTTCGGCCCCGAAAGTGGGGATATCGTCATCACCGAGGATCCCGAGCGGAACCGCGCGGATCGCGACGACTTCATCGCGGCCTGGGAGGATATGCATCGCGTGGCGGTGCAGGAGGACGGCTCGGCCCGCATCTATATCGGCCGCGACCAGTATCCGTTCCCGATCTCGCTCGTCGAGGTCGCCGGGGGGTGGCAGTTCGATGTCGCGGGCGGGCGCGAGGAGCTGGCCGACCGGCGCGTCGGGCGCAACGAACTCGACGTGATCGAGCTGCTGGAGGCCTATGTCCTCGTCCAGCAGCGCTTTCGCCAGACCGACTGGGACGGCGACGGTGTCATGGAATTCGCGCATCACATCCTGTCGAGCGCCGAGGACCGGGACGGGCTCTACTGGCCCGCAGCCGAGGGCGTGCCCGAGCCGCTGATCGGCGATGCGATCGCCCGGGCCGCGGCCGAGGGCTATGAGATCGACGGCGAGGTGATCGAACCCGATCCCTATCTCGGCTACTACTTTCACATCCTCGACGCTCAGGCGGAGGGCGCACCGGGCGGCGCCTATTCCTACCTGATCAATGACAACATGGTCGCCGGTCACGCGCTGATCGCGTATCCGTCCGACTATGGCGAGACCGGCATCATGAGCTTCCTGGTGGGCGAGACCGGAACCGTCTACGAGCAGGACTTCGGCGACGACACGATCGACGCGGCCAGCGCCATCGAGCTCTTCGATCCGAGCAGTGGCTGGACCGAGGTCGACGAACCGACGAACTGAGCACCGTCGCCACGTCTCCGGGCCGTGCGGGGCGCACGGCCCGTCCCAGAGAGCGGATCTGGCCGCCGTTGGATGCGTGTGTGCCTGACTGCCGAGAGATCACACGCGCACGATGTGCTGTCCTCAGGCGGCGACTTGGTCTGGCGACGGCAAGAGACAGTCGGCGTTTGGCGTCGGCTCTTCGGTTTCGCCATGCTCCGACGGTGGTGCCGCCTGATCCGCAGTGGAGCTGACAACGCGCATCAGATCTTCGGCTTGGCGCGCCAGGTCTTGCGAGGTCTCCTGCGCTGAGTTCGCAAATTGGGCATTGCGCTCCGTCACGGTGTTGAGCGATCGAAGCGCTTCGTTGATCTGCTCGGCACCAGCCGATTGTTCTCGGGTCGCCGAGGAGATCTCCTTCACCAGGTCAGAGGTCTGCTCGACTTTGGGAACGAGCGCATCCAGGAGCTCGCGCGCGGTTTGCGAAAGACCGACCGTCTTGCCCGAGAGTTCGTCTATCTCTCCGGCCGCGGTCTGGCTGCGCTCGGCGAGTTTTCGAACCTCGGACGCCACGACTGCAAAGCCCCGCCCGAGATCCCCGGCCCGGGCTGCTTCAACGGCGGCGTTCAGGGCCAGGAGATCGGTCTGGCGAGCGATTTCGCGAACCACCGAGATCTTTTCCACGATTTGCTGCATCGCCTGGACCGCCTCACCAACGGTCTCTCCCGAGCGCCGTGCCTCGTCGGACACCTTGTCGGCAATCGCCTCGGTCGTTGTCGCGTTCTCAGCCATCAGGCGCAGATTGGACGTCATTTCCTCGACGGCAGCCGAGGCCTGCTGTGCGGCGCCCGCTTGCTGACTGGACCCGTCGCTGATCTTCCGCGCGTTCTCGGTGGCCGTACCGCTGACCTCGGCCACGGAATCCGCGCTCATGCGCGCGCGCGCCAGGATGCCGCTGAGGCGCTCCTCCAACGCCCTCATGTGAAGGACGTTTCTGCGAAAGATGGCGAGAGCCTCTGACATGCGGCCGATCTCGTCCGCTTGGGCTTCCGGGACGTCGATCGGTGAGACATCGCCCTCGGCAAGCGACCGTGTCCTGGCTGCGAGCCGTTGGAGCGGCGCGACGACGCTGCGCTCGACGCCGCGAAAGGACACGAACCCGATGATCAGGCTCACCACGGAAACCGCGAGGAGCACCACTTGTGCGATCGAGATCGTGGTCCCAACATCCTCGCCGGCGTCGGCGATTTTGGCAATCGCGCTGGCGATCTCAGAGCTCGCCAGCTCGGAGAGGTCCGCGGCGTCGAGCCGTGCCTCTTCGACCGCGCGCGACGCGGTCGCGATGGCCTCGAGTTCGCGGAGGCGGAGCGCGGTGAGGCCGTCTTGTGGATCGCTTGCTGCAAGGAGCGGGTCGATTGCGGTCTTGAGTGCGCCGTCGAGCGCGGCGGCGACCGAGTTGTCCTGCATCAGTGCCCGCTCCGAGCTCATGCGCTCGGCTGAAATCGCCACCGCAGTGGGGTCGGGCGCCGTTGCGGCTGCGAAGATCGCCGTCACCAGACGGTTGATCGTGGCGTCGAGAACCAGTTTCGACCGGATTCCGGCAACCTGATTCTCGATAAGCGATTCGAGTGTCGCCCGCGTCTCGGTCACGGCATCGTCGGTTCGGATGGTCAGGTCGAAGATCTTTTCGTCGAGGATCGCGTCGAGCCCCAGTTCGAGGCTGCGGCGGGCCTCGAGAACGGCGGCTGTCAGGGTCTGGCCTCCGGTCGCGCCGAGTGCTGCGCCGGCGCGGGATCGCAGCTCGGCGACCGCGCCGGAGAGCGCTTCGGCATCGGCCGAGGCCGTCGCTTCGAGGGCAGCCATCGCGGCATCGATTCGGCCCTCGGCGGTCGACGAGAGCTCCGACAGGATCGACCGCGCGGACGGATCGGCGCTGGCGGCCGCCGCGATCGCGCCACCCGCCAGGAGGTTCGCTCCGGCACGCAAGCGCAGCACCGCATCGATCTGGGCGAAATCGACCTCGACGAGCGTGGTGATCACCGTCGCGGTTTGCTCGCTCACATCCTCGGCGCCGATCGCAAGCTCGAAACTCGCGTCGTCGACGATCGGCGTGATCTGCATCTGCGCGTCCTGTGCGATCGCCCCCAGTTCCTTGAGCGATCGCTCTCGCTGCTCGGCGGCGACGATCACCTCCCGTTGCGCATCGGCCAGGCGTCGAGCCGCCTGGCGAAGGGCAGTCACACTTTCGGACAGGCGCGTGCGGGTCTCCGCCGGGTGGGCGGCCAGGTCATCTTCGAGCTCCCCGAACAAGGCGTGGAGATCGCCATCCGCCGCCTCGAGCGTGGTCATGTCGCCCGCTGCCTTGGCCCGTTCGAGCTTGCCGACGATTGAGGAGACCGACCCGATCAGCTTGTTCGAGCGCAGAACCTCCGGCAGGCGCTCCTCCTGCAGCGTCGCAAAGGTGCCAGATGTCACCTGAAACGCCGCCAGCCCCACCGAGGCGCAGATCAGGGTGAGCGCGATCACCATGCCGAACGACGCCAAGATCTTGCGGCGGACGCTGGTAGGTCGGGACGCGCCCGTGCTCGGGGCGGGCATGTCTGAGATCTGGTCAAGCGCCATTGCAGAACTTTCAACTGTGCCGGAGGTGGACGAGGTGGGGCGGCTGCATGCTCACCACGCAGCCGCAGCCGATCAGGATCCCGGGACCTCGACGGGAACGAAGTCGCCCGACGCGTCGATCTCGGTGAGGAACACCGTGTCGAGCGCCTGGTTGTCGGTCGGCCCGAGCTCGGCCACGAGCCCGCCGAGATCGATCCCCTGCATCGACCATACGGCCTCGAGGAACCCGGATCGCGTGAGCTCGGGCCCCGCCGCCTCCAGCGCGGCGAGCGCGACGCGACCCGTGATGTAGCCCTCGAGCGAGACGAAGCCGATCTCCGCATCCGGGACATGCTCGGCCAGCGCCGCCTGATAGTCGGCGACAATCCCGATCTGATCGTCCCAGGGGAAGGGCACGACCTGGCTGACGATCACACCTTGGCCGTCATCGCCGAGCTCGGCCGCGAGCGCCTTCGATCCGACGAAGGAGATGTTGACGAAGAGCGGATCGAGCTTGAGCTTGCGCGTGAGCTTGATGAACTCGGCAACCGGCTTGTAGGCGCCCACCATGACCACGGCATCGGGCTTCGCCTTGCGGATCGCGAGGACGGCCGACTTCACCGCGACGGTGTTGCGCGTGTACGTACCCTCGGCGACGAGGCTCATGCCGCGCTTGTCGAGCGCCTCGGTCACGCCGTCGAGACCGACCCGGCCAAAGGCATCGTCCTGGTAGAGGGTGGCGATCTTGTCGAGCTTCAGATGATCGACGAGATAGGAGATCCAGGCCTCCGTCTCCGCGGCATAGCTTGCGCGGATGTTGACGACATTGCCGTGCTTGGGATCGCGCAGGAAGCCCGCGCCGGTGAAGGGGCCGATGAACGGCAGTCCGGCCTCGGTCGCGAGCGGCTGCGTCGCCTTGGAGGTGGGCGTGCCGACGGCTCCGATCAGGCCGAACACCTCGCCGCTGGCGATCATGTCCTTGGTGGCCTCGGCCGACTTGGCGGGCTCGTAACCGTCATCCGCGGTCTCGAGCGTGATCTTCCGGCCGTGGATGCCGCCCGACGCGTTTGCCTCGGCAAATGCGGCCTCGAGACCCTCGCGCATGCCGGTCCCGAGCGCCGCGGCCGGCCCTTCGAAGGCAGCGACCTGCCCGAAGGTGACCTCGGACGGCGTCACACCGTCTTCGGCGGAGGCCGCGCCCGACATCATGAGCCCGAAGGCGGCGGCGATTGCGTATCTGGTGAGTGCCATGACTTTCCTCGGACGTTTTCAGGATCGCCGAAGAATGGAGCCAGTGTTTGAAGGGAGACTTAACTCGCAGCGGCGGGCCCCAAGCGATGGCGATCACGGCGCGCGGCGGGGGCGCGCCTCATGTCTGGCTCGTTGCGCGGCGCGGTTTCGGCTATCACTCCGGTCTCTTCAATCGGGACCGGGATGATCGGCACATGCCCCATGTTTTCGTGAACCGACCGCGTCTGCACGATCTGACAGACGCCGATGCCAGCCTGCGGGATCACTTCCGCTGGGAGACGATCAATGCCGTCGTCTACAAGCTCGGTGGCGTGATTTTCGTGATCGGCAGCATCCTGTTCTTTCCCGCATTGGAGGCCTATGCCGATCTGGGTGTCTGGACCTTCATCCTCGGCTCGCTGCTCTATCTCGTCGTGACAGGCCACGACATGCTCGAGGTGATCCACCACGCTCGCACGCGCACCGGACCCGCGACAGTCTGGGACCGCCTCGATCGGTTGTCTGCCATAGCGTATCTCGCGGGCACACTTTTCTTCACGGGCGGCAGCGTGTTCTTCCTGTCCGCCGTGGGGCTCCTCACCTCGGGCGCCTGGTGCTTCGTGCTGGGGAGCCTGCTGTTCGTTCTGGGCGCGACGATCAACGTGCTGCAGATCGTCCGGGCGCACAGCCTCCTCACCCTGCAGCTGATGAACCTGACGGCGCTGTCTTTCGTGACGGGCTCGGTGCTCTTCACGGTTGGCTCAATTCCCTATCTCTGGACCATCGACACGGCCCATGATCTGCAAGTGATCGACACCTTCCTGGCCTGGCAGTTTCTAGTCGGCAGCCTGCTGTTCCTGTTGGGCGGGGTCTTCAACTACTGGCGGGCGTGGATCGTGATCCGTCAGGAAATCGCAGCGCAACAGGCGGGCGCGGGCTGAGACGCGGCGATAGGTAACCGGGTGCCAGGGTTAGGCGCCCGGCCCGGGGTGCGGCTCCGATGCACCGAGCAGCCGGTGGACCCGCTCGCGCGACCATTGGGCGATGACATAGAGCGCGGGGATCACGAAGACGCCGACCAGCGCCGAGGCGATCATGCCCGCGAAGACTGGCACACCCACGCCCTGTCGCGCCAGCATCGAGGCGCCCTCCGCCACCACCAGGGGATAGAGCCCGGCGATGAAGGCGAAGCTGGTCATCATCACAGCGCGAAAGCGCGCGCGGGCGCCGTCGACCGCGGCCTCCACGATCCCCATGCCGTGGGCCCGCCGCTCCATCGCGAACTCCACGATCAGAATGGCGTTCTTCGCGGCCAGGGCGATCAGGACGACCATGCCGATCTGGGCATAGATGTTGAAGTCGAGCCCGGCCAGGATGATGCCGCCGAGCGCACCACAGATCGCGAAGGCGACCGAGAGCAGCACGGCGACCGGGATCGACCAGCTCTCATAGAGCGCGACGAGGAACAGATACGCAAAGAGCACCGCGAGGCCGAGCACGATCACGGTCTTGCCCGCCGCCTCCTTCTCCTGCTGGGCGGTCCCGGTCCACTCATAGCTGTAGCCGGGCGGGAGGCTCTGGGCTGAGACCTCCTCCATCGCCGTGATCGATTCGCCCGAGGAGACGCCCGGCGCCGGCCCGCCATTCACCGTGACCGAGCGGTAATTGTTGTAGCGCACCAGAAGCTGCGGCCCGAGCATCACCCGGACATCGGCCACGGCGCGCACCGGCACCATCTCGCCATCGGCGTTGCGGACATGGATGCGGGCGATGTCGTCCACGGCGTTCCTATAGTGCTCCTCGGCCTGCAGGTTCACCTGCCATGTGCGGCCGAAGAGGTTCATGTCGTTCACGTAGTAGCCGCCGAGGGTGGTCTGCATGGCGAGGAAGAGATCGCCGACCTCGACACCGAGCGTCTGCAGCTTCTTGCGGTCGAGATCGAGATAGAGCTGCGGGGTCGTCGCCGAGAAGGTGGTGTAGGCGCCGGTGATCCGAGGGTCGCCATTGGCCGCGCCCACCATGCCCATCGCCGTCGCGCCCAGGTCGACCGCGCTGCCGCCCTGCAGGTCGAGCAGCTGGTACTCGAAGCCCGCGCCGGTGCCGAGCCCGATGATCGGCGGCAGGTTGAACGGGAACGCGATCCCCCGGCGGATCCCCATGAACTGGCGCCGGGCATAGGCGATGGAGGCGTCGACCGACTGATCCGCGTCGGGGCGTTCCTCGAACGGCTTCATCATCGCGATGGCGAAGCCGCCATTCGACTTGGCGATCCCGTCGACGAAGCTCATGCCGTTCACGGTGAGCACATTCGCGACGCCCGGCGCGCCCTCGAGGATCGTCTCCACCTGAGCGAGCACCTCGGCGCTGCGATTGACCGACGACCCCTCCGGCAGCGCCACCTCCACGAAATAGGCGCCCTGGTCCTCGACCGGCAGGAACCCCGTGGGCGTGGCGCTGAGCAGCGCCCCGGTGCCGGCGATCGCCACGCCCAAGAGCGCGAGGCCGGCCAGCGCGCGGCGCGTGATCTGGGCCATCACGAAGGCATACCCGTCGCGCGTGTCGTCGATCCGACGCGAGACCCAGGCCAGCGGCCCCGTCTTCTCGCCGTGATGGCGCCGCAGCAGCAGCGTGCAGAGCGCCGGGCTGAGCGTCAGCGCGTTGATCGCCGAGATCAGCATCGCGAAGGACACCGCGACCGCGAATTGCTGGAACATCGTGCCGCTGATCCCAGGCACGAAGGCAACCGGCACGAAGACCGAGAGCAGCACCAGCGTGATCGCGATGATCGGCGCGGTGATCTCGTCCATCGCGAGCTCGGTCGCCTCGGCGACGCTGAGCTCGGGCCTGTCCTGCATCACCTTCTCGACATTCTCGATCACCACGATCGCGTCGTCGACCACGATGCCGATCGCCAGCACCAGGGCGAGCAGCGATACCGTGTTGAGCGAGAAGCCGAGCGAGAGCATGAAGGCGAAGGCGCCGATCAGCGACACCGGCACCGCGATCAGCGGGATCAGCGTCATCCGAAAGCTGCCGAGGAACAGGAACACCACGATCACCACGAGGATGAAGGCCTCGAGCAGCGTCTGCTGCACCTCCTCGATGCTGGCCTCGACGAAGCTCACGGTGTTGTAGGGGATGCTCCAGGAGACGCCCTCCGGGAAGGACTGTGCTATCCGCTCGACGCTCGCCTCGATGCCCGCCGCGGTGTCGAGCGCATTGGCCCCCGGTGCGAGATAGACGCCGATCATCGCGGTCGGCTGGCCGTTGAACCGGCTCTCGCTGTCCTGCGATTTCGCGCCGAGCTCGACCCGGCCGATATCCTCCAGCAACACGAAGGACCCGTCGGGGCGAGCGCGGATCACCACCTGCTCGAACTCCTCGACCGAACTCAGGCGGCCCTGGGTCTGCAGGTTGAGCTGGAACTGCGGATCCTCGGTCATCGGCTGGGCGCCGATGCGCCCGACGGCCGCCTGCACGTTCTGTGCATTCAGCGCACCGATCACGTCGTCCGGCGTGACCTCCAGAACGGTCATCCGGTCGATGTCGAGCCAGACCCGCATCGCATAGTCCTGCGCCCCGAAGATCAGCGCATCGCCGACGCCGCGCACGCGCTTCACGCTGTCGAGCACGTTGATCGTCGCGAAGTTCGACAGGAACAGCGCATCATGGGTCGGGTCGTCCGAGATGATGCTGATCACCTGCAGCAGCGCCGAGGACTTCTTCTTGGTGCTGACCCCCGACCGGGTCACCTCCTGCGGCAGCGCGGCCTCGGCGAGGCTCACCCGGTTCTGGACATTGACCGTGTTGATGTCGGGATCGGTGCCGGGCGCGAAGGTGACGATCAGGTTGTAGCTGCCATCGGCGCCGCTCGTGGACTTCATGTAGAGCATGTCGCTGACGCCGACGACCTGCTGTTCGATGGGCTGCGCCACGGTCGACTCGACCACATCGGCGCCCGCGCCGGGATAGGCCGCAGAGACCTCGACCTGCGGCGGCACGATGTCGGGGAACTGCGCGATCGGCATCTGGGTCAGCGCGATCAGCCCGGCCAGGGTGATCACGATCGAAATGACCAGGGCGAAGCGCGGCCGGCGGATGAAGAGCTTCGAGATCATCGCGGGCTCACTGGGCCGGCGCCGCGACAGCCGCGTCCGCCGGCGACGGATCGACCTCGGCCCCGGGCCGCACGCGCTGCATCCCCTCGACGACCACCTGCTCGCCGACCTCGAGGCCCTCGCTCACCACGATCGACATCCCGGCCGTCTCGCCCGGCGTGATGGGGCGCCGCTCCGCAGTGTTGCCCTCGCCGACCACGAAGACGAAATACCCGGCCTGATCGCGCTGCAGCGCGGTGGCCGGCACAACGATCGAGAGCTCGGTCGCTTCCTCGACCAGTCGGACGGTCACCAGCTGACCGTCGAGGAGCAGGCCGTCGGGGTTGGGAAAGGTCGCCCGCACCAACACGGTGTCGGTGCCGGCCTGCACCCGCGTGTCCACCAGCTCGACCGTGCCTTTCGGCTCATAGGCCGCGCCATTGGCCAGCGTGAGCTCGACCGCCAGCGCGCCATGCTCGGGATTTGCCGCCCGCCGTGCCCGAAAGTCGAGCAGCGCCGCCTCGGACACCGGAAACGAGACATAGATCGGGTCGATGCTCGAGAGATGCAGCAGCGTTCCGCTCTCCGGCCCCACAAAGGCCCCGATATCGATCTCCGTGAAGCCGACGCGGCCGGTGAACGGCGCAAGAACCTGGGTGTAGGAGAGGTTCAGCTCCGCCGCGCGCAGGCTGCCCTTGAGCTCGTCGATCTGGCCGATGATCTTGCCCTGCTCGGCTTGCGCCCGCTGGAGGACCGCCTCCGCCACGGTCTCCCGCTCGAGCAGCGTCGCCTGGCGATCGACCTCGATATCGGCAAGCGTCTTCTCGGCCTCGGCTGCGGCAAGCCGGCCCCGCACCTCCATGACCGCCGCCTCATAAGCGTCGGGCTCGATCCGGAAGAGCATGTCGCCTTCGGTGATCTGGCCCCCTTCGACAAAGCCGATCTCCTGAACAAACCCGGAAATCCGCGCGCGAACCTCGACGCCGTTGATCGGCTCGACCCGGCCGGTGAAGGTCTCGCTCGCGTCGACCGACGCTTCGGAGGCGGGGGTGACGGTGACAGCCGGGAGCGGGGCATTGGACTGCGCCCCGACAACAGAGGGCACCGCCGCGACCATCAGGTATAGAGCAGCAGCAATCTGTGTGGATCTTCGCCGACCGAGCATAAATGTCACCAACCTTTCACATTGGTTCTCTGGCGTTCAATCTGTTGTTCGGATCGTCTAGAAACCATCCGCAGTCAAGGAAATTGCCCCAGCGCGTGTGGTTCATTGAACAGACCGGCGGCTCTTCGGGTGTTTCATTGATGCAGGGCCCTATTGGGATCTGCTGTCGGTGAGCCGACGGGTGTCGGCATGTTACTCCGAGGCGCGCCCTCGATCACGTCGCACAGCGTCACCCGCGGGTCTCGCCGACGAAGGGCGGGTGATGCGGCTCGATCTCCATGCGCTGTCGCTCGGCGATCAGCGCGCATGCATCCGCTTCTTGCGGGCCCGGGTGGCCTCGGTTGCCGCCTCGCTGCCGTCATGGAAGGACCCGAAGACGACGTCCCAGGGCATCTCGGCTGTGCCGTAGTTGCACTCGAAGAAGCGGTGGTGGAGCTGGTGGAAGAAGTCCCCCGCAGCCACCCGCTTCTTGTCGCCAGCCACGACCCCCTCGAAGCCTGCATGCGAAAATGCCGGATTGAGGGCCTGTAGGTAGAAATGGAACAGCACATGCACCGGGTGCGACGGAACCAGGAAGTGGATCCAGGTCGCGGAGAAGTAGAGAACATGTTCCACCGGGTGCATCGAGATCCCGGTCCAGGGGCCTATATTGACGTTGCGGTGGTGCAGGGCATGCGCCAAGCGGTAAAGCGGCGGCCAGTGTAGTGCCCGGTGGATCCAGTAGAAGTGGAAGCTCGACCAAATCGGGATCAGCACAAACCAGAGCGCGAACCAGACCGGGTTGTCGGCAATGCCGAGCACTGGCGCATACCCATTGGCCGCGGCCCAGAAATACAGCACCTCGAACAGCGTCCAGCAGGTGACGCCGCTCGCCAGCGTCCAGACCATATTGTCCAGCACCTGGTTGCGGAACGTATAGGTGCCGTTGTCGCGCGCCAGATCACGTGCATCGAATTTCAGCGTCTTGCCCTGGGCGCTGTAGGTGTAGAACCAGAGATGCAGGCCGCCGGCCACGAGGATCATCAGGGCCATGTTGCGCAGCCAGATCTGCGCGACCCAGCCCGGTGCCAGCACCTCCATCGCCTCCATGGGCGGCTGCAGCACAGCGAACACGGCCCAGGCCAGAGCGAGCTCGAGCGTCACCGCGCCGATGGCCAGCCAGTAGCCCGAGATCCACCGGAGCCAGGCGAGCGGGCGCGGCGGCCAGTCCATGATCGGTGACACCGGGATCGGCGTCGCCGGTTCGTAGTTCCAGATCGACTTGCGCGTCTCGGCCATTTGGGGGGGCTCCCTCAGCTCGCCGGCTCTGCGGCGTCCAACACCTTATTCTTGCTGGTGATGCATCTGCCGGCGCAAGCGGGCGAAAGCGCCCCACGCTCGGGCAGGTTCGGTGACGCGACCACAGTATGGTCGCTGTGGGTCGACGTACGGCCGAGATCGGCGATTCATCTCACGACACGACCTCGGGAAGGGGATCGGCCGGAGCCGGGCGACCGAGGATCAGGTCGGCGGCCTTCTCGGCCATCATCATCACGGGAGCGCCGGGGTTGCCGCCGATCTGGTCGGGAAAGGCCGACGCATCCACAACCCGGAGCGCGCCGATCCCGCGCACGCGCAGCTCCGCATCCAGAACCGCGCCCGGGTCGGTGCCCATGCGACAGGTGGCGACGGGATGGTGCCCGGTGCTCACTTGGGCGCGCACCGCGGCCTCGAGATCGGCGTCCGCCCCCGGCTGCGTCTCAGCCCCCGCGACCCCGGCAAGCGCAGGCTGCGCGGCGACCCGGCGCATGTGGCGAATGCCCTCGATCATGTCGGCCATGTCCGCCGGATCGGAGAACCAGGCCGGATCGATGGCCGGGGCGTCCTCGGGCCGGGGCGAAGCCAGACGCAGCGTTCCGGACGACCGGGGCCTCAGCAGGCAGATGTCGAACTGAAGACCCGGGATCGCCGACTTTCCCCGCGCGAGGATCATGGTCCCGATATTGAGGAGCGCCCGGGCCGAGACGCGGCTGCCCGCCGCCTCCTCGGTCACGCACATCGGCGTGAGATAGACCTCAAGCTCCGGGTTCTCGCGGTCGCGCAGCGCATGGAAGAGCGCTGTGGACCAAAAGGGCGCAGCCCCCGGCCCTGTCCCCGCCAGCAGATAGCGCAGCCCCAGCGCGATCGCCCGGTCGATGCGCTGGTAGCGCGCCAGCGACAGGTCGGGATCCACGAGGCCGAGCTTCATCGGATACTGCGGATGGTCGAGCAACGTGCTGCCGACGCCCGGCGAATCCTGCACCACTGCGATGCCAAGCGCGGCCAGATGCGCGCCCGGCCCGATGCCCGAGAGCATGAGCACCTGCGGCGAGGCGAAGGCACCGAGGCAGAGGATCACCTCGCGCCGGGCCCGGATCGTCCCGGCCGATGTCTCCAGCCCCACGGCCCGGCGCCCCTCCAGCACGACCCGGCGCACATGGGCGCCCGTCCGGATCTCGAGGCCCCTGGGGCGCGGCGAGAGATAGGCGGCCGAGGCCGACTGGCGCCGCCCCTGCCAAACCTTTGTATCGAGCCGCCCGACGCCGCGCTGCGCGGCGCCGTTGAAGTCCGGGTTCAGCGGAGCCCCCGCCTGCCGGCACGCCTCGACAAAGCGGGCGTTGACGGCGTCATGGTTGCCCGCGGGAACCAGGCGCACCGGCCCATCCCCGTGAAACGGATCGCCTGCCCGGTGCAGCGCCTGCGCCGAGCGCCGGAAATAGGGCAGCACGTCCGCGTAGGACCAGCCCGCCAGCCCCTTCTGGCGCCAACGGTCGAAGTCGCCGACCGTGCCGCGGATATAGATCATGCCGTTCATCAGCGAGGACCCTCCGACACCTTTGCCGCGAGGGTAGTAGATCCGCCGTCCGCCGAGGCTTGGTTGCGGCACCGATCGAAAGCCCCAGTCATGGCGGGGATTGCCGAACAGGAACCCGTTCCCCGCCGGCATGCGGCTCCAGAGGCTGCGGCCCGCCCCCCCCGGCCTCCACAAGGCAGACGGTGTGCCGACCGTCTACAGCCAGCCGTGCCGCCAGGGCGCAGCCCGCAGACCCCGCGCCCGCGATGACAAAATCGAACGCCGCGCTCACGCCGGCACCGCGGACAGTTCCGCCAGAACTGCATCGGTCAGCGCGCGCGAGGTCGCCGTCCCGCCGATGTCCGGCGTGGCCGCTCCATTCGAGATCGCGCGGTCCACGGCGAGCTCGATCCGATCCCCGAGATCCGGCCTGTCGAGCGAATAGCGGACCATCATTGCCACCGACAGGATCGTTCCCACGGGATTGGCGATGCCACGCCCGGCGATATCGGGGGCCGAGCCCGAGGTGCTCTCGTAGATCCCGAAGACAGGGCCGGCGCCGGGCGTCGCCGTGAGGCAGGCCGAGGGCAGCATCCCGAGCGAGCCCGCATAGGTGCCTGTCAGGTCGCTGAACAGATCACCAAGCTGGTTGCAGCAGAGCACCACGTCAAAGTCTCGCGGGCGCGTCATTAGCTGGTAGCCGCAATTGTCTGCGAACATGTTGGCGAACGCCACGTCGGGGTAGTCGAGCGCCACTTCGCTGACCACCGCGCGCCAGAGCTTGTAGCTCTCCATGACGTTCGACTTGTCGGCCGAGACGAGCCGACCCCGCCGGGCCCGCGCAAGGGCAAAGCCGCCATGGGCGAACCGCGCGATCTCCGCCTCGTCATAGGCCGTCAGATCATAGCCCTGGCGTTTGCCATCAACGACGCGCTCGCCCCGCTCGCGCGCAAACATCGCGCCGCCGCACATCTCGCGCAGGATCAGCAGGTCCGCCCCCCGCACGACGTCCGCCCGGAAGGGCGTCTGCGCCAGCAGGCGATCCCAAGCGCGGGCCGGGCGCAGCCCGAGGTAGCTTGCCAAGTGGTGGCGCAGATACATCAGGCCGTCCTGACACTCCGCCCCGCCCGGCACCCGGATATCGTCCCATTGAGGCCCGCCGACCGCGCCCACCAGGACCGCATCCGCAGCGCGTGCTTTGGCGAGAACCGCATCGGAGCAGAAGGTTCGACGCGCCTCCCAGGAGGCGCCATGCAGCAGGTCCTGCTCGACCTCCAGCCGCAGACCGGCGGACCGCACCACAGCCTCGGCCACGCGCAGGCCCTGCCCCAGGATCTCGGGCCCGATCCCGTCCCCGCCAAGTGCAAGTATCCGGAAGACCCGCATCGCCCGTCCACCCTGTGAATTCGCACTTGAGGCTAGCCATTTGACAAGCATCGGAACACGGCGAAAGGTGGAATGACGAACATTCACTGGGGGAATGATCTGACCACCCGGGACACTGCCTCCGTGGTCCGGTGACAGCAAGATCGGGGCCGTCAGATCACGGTGCAGTTTGCCCGATCTGGCGCCGACGCTGCCTCCGAGCACATCGGGCGAGGCGCGCGCGGCGGAAAACGGCCGCCCGAGGGGCGGCCGCAGGATCGAGTTCGCGGGCCTGTCGGTCACGCAGTCGCCAAGAGCGCCTCCAGCTCCTTCTCGGCACGGGCGCGGATGATGCGCTTCATCTGGTCCCGGACGCCGCCGTCGGCCTGCAGCGCGGCCCCGCCAAGCCGATGAAGCTCGATCTCGGAGGTGTCGCTGCGGCTTCCATCGGCCGCCGCCTGCACATAGATATCGAGCGCTTTCGACAGCACCTCGCCCGCCGCCTGTCCGGCCGCGGTGTTGCCAAAGGCATCTGGCAGCTTCGAGACGACCGCCGGTCCGTGCTTGGCGGTCATCTCCGTCAGCACCGACTTTGTGACGTCGGAACCCATAACCTCCGCGAGCACGCCGCGGACCCTTCCCGGCAGCGCCCTATCGAAGGCCTCGAGTGCCTTGATCGGGCCAACCTTCTCGAGCGAGCCGCCGATCACCCGCATGACGGCCTCCTCGACATCCTTCTTCGATGGCACCTCGCCCTTCTCGAGCATTGGCTTGAAGACGCCGACTGCCTCCTCGCCCGCCTTGCTGATCAGCTGCTGTATCGATTGCGACTCGGTAAACTTCGCCGCCCAAGTGTCCAGGGCCTTCTTACCCAGCGACTTCGAAAGCTTGGCTGCGAGGAACATGCCGATGCGCTTCGTGACCTCCTTCTTGGCGTCGCCGCTGACCTTGCCGCCGAAGGACTTTTTGACCGCGGCGACCGAGGCATCGACGAAGACCTTCTTGGCCGAACCCTGCCAGGTGACCTTGTTTCCGGCGAGGAACTCACCGAGTTGGCCCGCACCCGTCTTCATCGCGGCGGTGCCCGCTGCCGCCATCCGGCGCGCCTTGACGGGGTCGTGCCCCGCCGCCACGAACCGCGCCGTCGCGTAGGTCTCGACCACGCTGAAGCTCAGATCCCGCACTGTCTCCAGCTTCCCGACGATGGCCCCCGCGGTCCCGATGCGCGCGTTGATGAAGCCCTTGAACGCCACGACACCCGCATTGTAGGCGCGCGTCGCGGCACCGTCCTGCGTCCGAATCCGCGCCCAGCTCGTCCTCGGGCTCGACGCCATCGCCCTCAGCGCCATGGCCTCGGCCCGCGCGGCATTGAGCGGCGCGTAGGGTGGATCGGTCTTGTCGTTCGCGACACTGACCACGAAGGATGTGAACGCGTTGAGCAGCCCGTCCGCGCCCGACGCGGTGATCTCCGCCTCACGGCAGAAGTCTAGCCAGCTCTCGGCCTGGCCAAGCATCATCTCGGCCTTGGAGATCACCTTGCGGCGCATATCCGCCTGGTTGCGCTCGAACTCCGCGCGGCTGATGCGCTTCTCGCGGCCGCCCTCGGTGACGATGACGATCTCACAGTCATTCCCTACACGGTGCCCGGTTGGGCAGTGGTGCGGGCCGGGAATTGACGGATGGGCGCGGTTGATCACGACTGGCGACTACACCGGGCCTGATCGAGCCAAAGAGGTAACGCGGCGCATTTCACCATGATCGAATGCCTGCGCAGGGATATGCCCTTACTCTTCGAGCCGAGCCACAATCCCGCGCGCTTGGAAAACCGGGGACTGAGCCACAGCCCGCCCCTGATGACCGGCAAGGGATGAACCCTTCTCCACTGAGCTGAAGCCGTTGCGATCGTGGCGATGCCAGTCGGGTCGTGCTGCGGCCCTTTGAGCCTCCGACAAGCGCGGGGATGGGCCTCGTGCGAAAGCGAAAGGAGGCAATCATGCTGACAGTCATTTCAATCGAGGAATTGCGCACGCGTAGTCTTTGGGATCTCCGGGCTATGGAGGCGGCTCTCCGCTGGCTCCTCGCCCATCTCGATCCGTCCGATCCGGATCTACCAATTGTGCGGGACACTCACTGGAATGTCCTTCAGGCGCTCCACGAGCGCCGGATCGAGTGGCGGCCATGACGGCCGCCCTCTTCCCCTTTCTACCGTTCTTCGGTTGCTCGCAACCGGAGACGGCATTCCGCCGAGGAACGGGGGAGCGCTGTCAAAGGCGCGAAGCGGGACCGGAGCCACGCTGGACTGCCCCTGGACTCGGCAGCCCAAAAACTGGTGCTGAGGCTCGTTTTTCCGACGCCTGTCGCCTACTGCAAGAATGAAGGTTTTCGAACCGCCCCAATCCCCCGTCCCTTCAGGGTTTTTCGGGGTTCAGGCACCCCGGATTGGGGGATGGTGGAGGGGGCTGGATTCGAACCAGCGTAGGGTTGCCCCGACGGATTTACAGTCCGTTGCATTTGACCGCTCTGCCACCCCTCCGCCGGGCGCGCTGGGCGCGATCACGGGCGCGGTGTAAGATCCCGCCTCGAACACTGTCAAGGGCAATGCCCGGAGCGACGGCGGGCGACCGCCGTCACAAAGCCGGGTCGGAGGCGAGCATGTCCAGACCTGCGCAACGGCCCCGCAGCCCCGCCGCCGGATCGCGCTCGGCCACCAGCGAGAGCGAGGGCCGCATTTGGCTGTTCGGCCTCCACGCCGTGCGGGATGCGCTCCTCAATCCGCGGCGACGGCGCCACCGGCTGATCCTGACGCGAAACGCAGCCGATCGGCTGGCCGATGCCCTGCCGGAGGCCGGTCTCGAGCCGGAGGTCGCCGATGCGCGACGGTTCCCGGCGCCGCTCGATCCGCAATCGGTGCACCAAGGGGCCGCGCTCGAGGTCTCGCCACTCGATTGGGGCACGCTCGAGGACTATGCGGCGGGGCCCGCGGCACTCATCCTCGCGCTCGACCGGGTGACTGATCCGCACAATGTGGGCGCGATCCTGCGCTCGGCGGAGGTGTTCGGTGCGGCCTGCGTGATCGCCCCACGGCACCACTCGGCGCCGGAGACGGGGGCGCTCGCCAAGGCGGCCTCGGGTGCGCTGGAACGCCAGCCCTATCTCCGTTTGCGCAATCTCGGTGACGCGTTGTCGGAGCTGCGCGAGGCCGGCGTGGCGGTGCTGGGGCTCGACGGCGAGGCCGACACCGGGATCGGAGCGGCGGCGCGTGAGACGGCCGAAGGGCCGGCCTGTCTGGTGCTGGGAGCCGAGGGCGCCGGGCTGCGCGCGCGCACGCGGGGGCTGTGCGACCGGCTCGTGCGGATCGACTCGGCGGCCGAGTTCGCGTCGCTGAATGTCTCGAACGCGGCCGCGGTAGCGCTCTATGCAGTGACATCGGCGCGCCGCGCACCGTCGGGCTGAGCCGCGGCATATGCATCTTGCAAACGCCTGTCGCGCGCTTTGCGCGCGCACGGCGATGTTACAGAAAAACACGCGGGGATGCACGGCAAGGGGTTACAAACCGGTAAGCCCTGCATCATATGAGTAGAGGTGAGACCGGCGAGCCGGTCTCTCTCTCACTGTCCCTCGTTCCGACTTGGTCCGCCGGTGTCGCCTTCACTACACATCGGCGGACCCTTTTCAACCGGCCCGCGGACAGCTCCCCCGTCGATCCCGTGTGAATTGTGACCCAATGACCACGGTTTCGCCTGATCCGGTCTGGCTTCGAACCTTTTTCAACTCAAAGCGCACCATGCCCATCACCGGGCCATCGGCGCGACCCGGGCATCCGTTGCACGACGCGGCCTCGGCGTTCCTCGCGCATCGGCACCGGCTGTTCCCTGGTCAGTCTGCGGTCGGGGCGCCCGCTGCTTGGCCAAGCGCCCTGCCCGCCCGACATCCTCCGGATAGGTAGCCATACAGTAACTTGCATACTGACGAATCTTTCAGTACAGTGAGTCTCACACCGGGGCTGTGCCTGCAGGCCCGATGTCCCCGCCGGACCTGAACGAACCCGGCGGCGGGATTGTGTCCCTCGTTCCGCTTGGCCGCCGGTCGATCTTCCCCCTGACACCGACCGGCGGCTCTTTTTTCGGCAGGGGAGACACGGGCTAACACGTTTCGTTGGCACCGGTCCAACCGCGGGCGCGAGCGTGCTATAGATCGGGCGGCGGCAGAGCGGGGGCAGGTGGATGTTTGGGTCTCTCAGCTGGCAGACGGACAACCTCGTCTCGCTCCTGGCAATCGCCCGGATCCTGCGCGAGGGCTCGGAGGCGCGGTCGATACCCGTTCTCGACTGGGTGGTCGACACAACCGAGATCGCGCGGCCCGAGTATTCGCTGCGCTTCTCGGTCAAGCGGCCCGAGCCGGTCTCGGAGACCGGCCACATCTTCGGCGACCCCGCAGACGAGGACGCGACCGAGACGCTCACACTGTTGGCCGACCGGGGGCGCCTTTTTGCGACTGGCCCGCGCCCGGGCGCAGAGAGCTCTGCGGCTGCCACCGAGATCGAGCGGCTCGAGGAGACGCCCGGCTCCACCGCCAGCGCGCTGCTCGACGATCTGATCGCACGCACCGATCCCGAGGCCGCCGGCGCGCCCGGGGCGGAGCTCGCTGTCCCGGCCGCCCCCCCTGCGCCCGCCTTCTCGCCCGAGGACTTCACCGGCGAGGGCCAGCTGATTGTGGTGATCGACGATGGCTACTCACCCTTCTACGACCAGTCGGCCACGCTTGGGGGGTTTGACTTCTACGGTGCCGACGACCCGGACGCCTCGGTGGTCAAGCTCGACAGCCACGGATCCTGGGTGGCGCAGACCGCGCTCGACATCGCGCCCGATCTCGACATCGTGCATTTCAAGGTCTTCCCGGACGACAATGGCAACGCGCTGATCCGCGACATCGAACAGGCGCTCGACGCCACCATCGCGCTGGCCGCAGAGGTCGAGATCGCCGCGGTCAATCTCAGCCTCGGCTTCGGCAACACCACCCAGGCCGCGCTGACACCGCTCTCCGACGAGTTTGCAGCGCTCGCCGATCTCGGCATCCCCGCGGTCGTTGCGGCCGGCAATGATGGCGCGGCAAATCCCGAGGGTGTCAGCATCATCGCGGCCGACCCCAACGTGATCGCCGTCTCGGCCTCTGACGACGCCAATCGACAGGCGGGGTTCTCGCAGGCGGATCCCGAGCTCACCGACATCTTCGCCCCCGGGGTCGACATCCCCGTGGAGACGACCGACGGGCTGACCGGCACGGTCTCCGGCACGAGCTTCAGCGCGCCGGCGGTGTCGGCGAACATCGCGCTGCTGCAAGAGGCGTCGGAGGAAGTGCTCGGCGGCCGGCTCACGCCCGAGGCCGCACTCGAGATCCTCCAGCTCTCCGGCGACCCGCTCTCCGGCGGGCCCGAGCCCAACCCCGAGGGCTATGTCGTCGCCGATGCGGAGGACGCGCTCGCCCTCTTCCTCGAGGATCCCGACGCCTGGGCCGGTTTTCTCGTCTGATTCGCCGCCCGGTCACGCATCTTTCCGTGCCCCGCGCCGCCGATCCCGCTAGGGTTCGCGGTCAGATACACTAGGGCACGAGGGAGGCCGCAATGACCGAGGACACCCCGAACTACGGATTCGACACCCTGCAGATCCATGGCGGCGCCCAGCCCGATCCGTCGACCGGCGCGCGGCAAACCCCGATCTACCAGAACACGGCCTATGTCTTTCGCGATGCCGAACACGCCGCGCGGCTCTTCAACCTCCAGGAGCTCGGCTACATCTACAGCCGCATCGGGAACCCGACCGTGCAGGCGCTGCAGGACCGGGTGGCGGCGCTCGAGGGCGGCTGCGGCGCGGTCGCCTGCGCCTCGGGCCACGCGGCGCAGGTGATGACGCTCTTCCCGCTGATGACGCCGGGGGACAACTTCGTCGCCTCGACCCGGCTTTATGGCGGCTCGGTCACCCAGTTCAGCCAGGCCTTCAAGCATTTCGGCTGGGATGTGCGCTTCGTCGACACCGATGACCTAGAGGCCGTCAAGGCTGCGTGCGACGGGCGGACCCGCGCGCTCTTCTGCGAGTCGATCGCCAATCCGGGCGGCTATATCTCGGATCTCGCCGCGCTGGCCGAGATCGCCAAGGGAGCGGGTGTGCCGCTGATCGTCGACAACACCTCGGCGACCCCCTATCTCTGCCGCCCCTTCGAGCACGGGGCGAATATCGTCATTCACTCGACAACGAAGTACCTTTGCGGAAACGCCACCTCGATGGGCGGAATGGTGGTCGACAGCGGCAGCTTCGATTGGGCGGCCGCCGGCAAGTATCCCGCGCTGACGACGCCCTGCGAGGCCTATCACGGACTCAACTTCCACGAAGCGCTCGGCGGCATGGCCTACACCTTCTACACGATCGCGGTGACGCTCCGCGATCTCGGCATGTGCCAGGCGCCGATGAACGCGTTCCAGACGCTCCTCGGGATCGAGACGCTCTCGCTGCGGATGGAGCGCCACTGCGAGAATGCGCGCCGGGTGGCGAGCTTCCTCGAGCAGCATGCCGCGGTGGAGTACGTCTCCTATGCCGGCCTGCCGAGTTCGCCCTACCACGCCCGGGTCGCGAAGTACTGCCCGCGCGGCGCCTCGGCGATCTTCACCTTCGGGGTCAAGGGCGGTTATGACGCCTGCGTGAAGCTGGTCGACAACGTCAAGCTCTTCAGCCACTTGGCCAATCTCGGCGATGCGCGGTCGCTGATCATCCATTCCGCTTCGACGACGCACCGCCAGCTCAGCGACGAGCAGCGGATCGCCGCCGGGGCCGGCCCCGAGGTGGTGCGCCTCTCGATCGGGATCGAGGATGCGGCCGACCTTATCGCGGATCTCGACCAGGCGCTCGCCGCGGCGACGGCGGGATCGGCGGCGGCGTGACGGGACGGTGTGGCGGGCGGCCCGGCGGCGGGCTTGCCCCGCTCCTCGTGGCCCTCGCGATCACCGGCTGCGTCGAGACACGGTCGGGCAGCCCCGCGCTTCGCGAACCCGCAACGCCCGAGGAACATCTCTACCTCACCTGCATCGGGCGCGACCCGCTCTTCCTCACCACCCGGTGTCGGGAAGCGCGGGCGGAGCTGCTCGGCGACCCGTATCCGGGTGGCGCGGCCCGCTAGCCCCAAAAAGGTTAGCCCCTGCGGCGGCGGCGGCGCGTGCCGTCCTCGGCGACGGTCTCGAACTGCGTGTCGGGCAGCGTCGCGACCGCAGCGAGATGGGCATACGGCGCGTTCTCGTGCGGCACGCGCATGGCATCGACGAAATGCTCCTGGAACCGCGGCTCGACCGCCGTCTCGATCTTTTCGATCTGGCGCACGATGCGGGCGATCTCGCCGCGTTTGGTCCAGTTGAGGAGCGCGATCCGGGCCCCGGTGCCGGCGGCGTTGCCGGCCGAGGTGACGTCGTCGATCGCACAGTCCGGGATCATCCCGAGCACCATCGCATGCTTCGGCGAGATATGCGCGCCGAAGGCCCCGGCGAGCACCACACGCTCCACGCTGCCAACACCGAACCGGTCCATCAGAAGCTGCGAACCGGCATAGAGCGCCGCCTTGGCGAACAGGATCTGCTGCACATCGGCCTGGCTGACGGTGATGCGCCGCTCGCCGTCCTGCCAGAGCACGT
>CAYORO010000002.1:0-68524 GCA_964406355.1 uncultured Limibaculum sp. | reverse complement strand
TCGCCAGCCATCCCGTGCTCGAGGGCCGCGGCCGGCGCCGGGTCGATCCCGCGCACCGCAAGGCTCCGCCGGCGCTACCGGCACCGCCTCCCACGAGCGGCCTGCGTCGCCCGCTCGACGTCTACGACCAGGTCGGTCGACGGCTTGCAGGGGTGGGACGATGAGCGCCGCGCTGGAACGCATCCGCGCGAGCCTCGTCGGGCTCCGAATGCCCCGCGCCCTCGAGGCGCTCGACCATACCGTGAAGCGGCTCGAGCAGGGCGAGATCGGCGCGCTCGAGGCCATCGACGCACTCCTCGGCGAGGAGCTCAGCATCCGCGAGAACCGCCGCATCGCCGTCGCTCTCTCAACCGCCAGGCTCATGCCGGTGAAGACGATCGAGGGGTTCGACTTCACCTTCCAGCCGTCGCTCGACCGTGAGCGGGTGCTCGCCCTCGCCCAGCTCGACTTCATCGCCCGCGCCGAAGTGGTTCACTTTCTAGGCCCACCGGGGACGGGAAAGAGCCACTTGGCCACCGCCCTTGGCGTCGCCGCGGTGAAGGCCGGGCGCAGTGTCTACCGCTGCTCGCTCGCCGAGCTGATCGAGGCGCTCTCCAAGGCCGAGCGCGAGGGCCGGCTTACCGAAAAGCTCCGCTTCTACATGCGTGCAGCACTGCTCATCGTCGACGAGATCGGCTACCTGCCAATCACGCCGGGTGGCGCGAACCTCTTCTTCCAGCTCGTCAAACCTTCCTCGTTGTTACGCCGTTCCCGAAACGATATCGACATCGCCCCGCTATTTGTGATGTCTTTGCAGACTGCCGAAATACCTTGGGGAGTTCATCAATGATCTCGAATGATTACCTTGAAGAAATGGCGAGCTATTCGCGCTGGCAGAACGACGGCGTCTATCAATGCTGTGATGAGATCGGGCAACAAGAGCGAACGCGGGAGCGCGGGATGTTCTTCGGTTCGATCCACAATACGTTGGATCACATCTGCGTGGTCAATCGCACCATCTTGACGTTCCTTGACGGCGTTTTGCCAGGACGCACCCCGCGTGGGAAAACGGTGTGGCCCGATTGGGACGAGCTAAAAGCCATCCGTCTTGAGCAAGACGATGTTTTGTCGGCTGGTGCCCACGAATGGACGGAAGCCTGGCTCGCCGGCAAAACAACCAAGCGCGACCCGCAGGGCGATGATCTACCAACAATTCCCCGCTGGGTGATGGTTGTGCAGCTCTTTAATCACCAAACCCATCATCGCAGCCAGGTCACAAGCGCATTGCACTCTTTGGGGATCGAGTATGGCTCAACAGACATCCCATGGCGACCTGGCGCAGGCTACTTCGCCAGATAGAGCGGAGAACTAATAGAAATCGTCGACTCAAAAAAGGTCCGTATCGACTCGCATTCCCACCGAGCGCACCAAGCGGGGCTTCGTATCCGTGGCGAATGTCAGGAAACAGGAACGCTACCGCAGCATCGACGCCACAGACGAGTGGCCGGTTCGGACCGTCAATGCCGCAACACCGTTTCGCTGTGAGATGCTTCTCGGTGTAGCCACGCCCGGAATTGCCGAAGCGCCGGCCGTTCGTCGGGCTGGCGCGAAGGCACGAGGTGGTAGCCGTATCCACGCACCTCCACATTGAACGGCTCGACAAGACGGCCGGCCGCGACGTCGTCCTTCGCGATGTCGTCTGCCAGCACGAGGCCGAGACCATCGATTGCGGCCTGAACACGCACGACAGGATCCTTCAACGTCGTCGACGGTTGATCCGCCCTCATTTCCAGACCGGCGAGCTCAAACCACTCGTCCCAATTGTCGATGCTGGGAAAATCCTTGAGAATCGTGTGGCGGCACAGATCGGCCGGCTCCCGGATCGCCGCTGGTCCCTCGCAAAGCGTCGGGCTGCACATCACCCGCTTGCCAGACGGCAGCCACATCTCGCCCCCGCACTCAGCGTCGCCCGCTCGCGCCCAGCGGATGGCGAGATCCACATTCTCCACGGAGAAGTCCGGTTCGTTCACAGAATGGTGGAACCGCACAGCGATGTCCGGATGGCGTGACAAAAAGCTCGAGAGGCGGCGCGACAGCCAGCGGGTGGTGACATAGGTGCTGACCGCGATCGTCAGCACCCGCTCGGACGAGCCGGCCCGGATTAGCTCAACTTCCTCGGATATCCCGTCGAAGGCCCGGCGGCAGGCCCGGGCGAGCCCGCGCCCCCTGTCGCTCAGATGGACTTGGCGCGTGCTGCGCAGGAAGAGCCGCACGCCGAGTGCCTCCTCGAGCTTGGCGATCTGGGCGCTGACCGCGCCCTGGGTCACGCCGAGCTCCTCCGCCGCTTTGGTGAAGCTGCCATGGCGGGAGACCGCCTCGAAGGTTTGCAGAGCTTTCAGCGATGGAAGCTTCATGGGGTGTGATCCATTAACTAGAGTAATAATTCTATGCAGAATCTCGGTTGTCAAGTCGTGGGCTGTTGGTGACGGTATGACGCGCAAAAATGACTGAGACGCGTACCGAGACTCACTGCGGAGACGCTGGGCGATGCATTTAGTGGCTCCAGATGCGCAAATGCGCCGATTCTACCGTGACAAGACGCTGCGCCGACATGCGATGCGCCGCTTGATGGAGGCCTGACCTGACTTCGCCACGCCAGACCGAAACGCACGATTCCGGCCGAGTTCCGAGTGTTCCGGGCCTGATCTACGTGGCCGGTCTCTGCTTTGCCATTTACGGGGCTAATGTGCTCCTTCGGCTGTGGGCGCGTGGCGAGACTGGCGTGACCACGCCGATGCTCGGCAATGTGGGAGAGTTCCTGCTGCTGGTGCTTTCCTCTGCCCTGTTCGTCACCGGAACCCTGCAAGCAGAACGGCGGCGACACGAACGATCGATAACCAACAGAAAAATGGGAGGAAACGATGGGCAACGGAGCCGAACTCGAGAATGATGGTCTCGCATCCGAGGAGCGCCGCGCGTTCTTCCGGGCGAGCGCCCGCTACGGGCTGACCACCGCGCTGGTCGCCGCGGCCGGCGGGACGCTGCTGTCGTCTGACGCCGTGGCGCAGACCGCAAAGGAGGAGCGCGAGCGCAAGGCCTCTGCCGAGCACACCATGATCGTGGCGACGCCTTACGTGATCGGCGCGAGCCGAAGCGTCCCGCTCATGCAGCTCGACTTCAAGGAAAACCTCCAGAACATGACCGGGGGGAAGATCTATGTGAACCTCGCCCCCGGCGGGCAGCTCGGCGTCGGCAGCCAGCTTGCCCAGAAGGTGCAGGCCAACACGATCCAGTCGGCCCAGCACTCGCTCTCCAACTTCGCGCCGTTCGCGCCGGTGGTCGATCTCGTGAACATCCCGTACTGGTGCGGCAAGAACCAGCAGGCGGTGAACCTCGTGACCTCGCAGGCCTGGGCGGACGAGGTGAACCCCAAGATCGAGGCGCGGGGCTTCAAGGCGCTCTGGTACGTGACGGTCGATCCTCGCACGGTCGCGCTGCGGACGGGCTTCGAGGAGCCGATCCGCACGCCGGATCAACTCGAGGGGGTGAAGTTCCGCATCCCGGGCTCGAAGATCCTCTCGCAGCTCTACCAGCTCCTCGGGGCCAACCCGACGCCGGTGGCCTGGGGCGAGACACCGTCCGCGCTCAAGCAGGGCGTGGCGGACGCGCTCGACCCGTCCGTGCAGGGTCTCCAGATCTTCGGCTTCAAGGACATCCTCTCTTGGGTCACCTTCGCTCAGACCGTGCCGAACACGCAGGTCTATTCCTGCAATCTCGAATGGTTCAATTCGCTGCCACCCGACGTGCAGGATGGCGTGGTGTTCGCAAGCGAGACCACGGCGCACCAGAACATCGCCAAGGTGCCGGCGGCGCGCGCCTTCTCGATGGCCGATCTCGCCTCGGGCGGTGTGCAGTTCTATGTGCCGACCGATGACGAGCTGGCGCAATGGGTCGAGAAGGCGGGCCATCAGCTCCCCGCTTGGAAGCCGTTCAAGACGGAGCTCGCCGGGTCGCTCGAGACCTTCGAGAAGCTGAACGAGGCCGCCAACACCCAGGGCGCGCACTACGTGCACGACGTCTGACCGTGCCGCCCGAGACCGACGGGGGCGACGGGGCGCGAGGCCCCCGCCTTCCCGCCTGGCTCAGCGCCATCGACCGCAACGGAGAGCGCTGGCTGCTGCTCACCTTCTACACGCTGATCGTGCTGACCATCGCGATCGAGGTGATCCGGCGGTTCGTGCTGTCCTACTCCTCGCTCTGGGGCGAGGAGGCGGCACGCTACGCCTTCGTCTATCTCGCCTGGATCGGCTGCGCGGTGGCCGTGCGCGATCGCTGCCACATCCGCATCGACTTCCTGGTGCGGCTGCTGCCGCGGCGCCCGCGTGCCGCGCTCAACATCTTCGGCGATCTGGCAGCGCTCGTCTTGGCGCTCTTCGCGCTCTACTGGTCGATCGACCCGGTGCTGACCTCGATCAGGTTCGGCTCGGTGACCCATGGGCTCGAGATCAGCCTCGCCTGGTTCCTCGTCGCGGTGCCGTTCGGCTTCCTCCTGATCACGCTCAGGCTCGTCCAGTCGATCTGGCGCGATGTGAGCGATCTGAGCCACGGCCGGCCGATCTACGAGGGCGAGCAGATCTTCGACTGAGGGAGCTAAGCCATTTATCTGCAGTTTGAACAAGCGGGCGCGGCCGAACTCGGCTGGGCGTTCTACCTGCCGCTCATCGCGATGGCGGTGCTGCTCCTGCTCGGCGTGCGCGTCTGGGTGGTGCTCGGCCTTGGCGCGCTCGCGCTGCTGCTGACCACCGAGGTCGTGCCGCTTTCACTGCTGGGTGAATCGCTCTTCGACGGGATCGATAGCTTCGCACTCATCGCGGTGCCACTCTTCGTGCTCACGGGCGACGTGCTGGTGCGCAGCGGGCTGTCGTCGAAGCTGCTTGACATCGCCGATGCGCTCACCGGCACGATGCGGAGCGGCTTCGGCACCGCGACGGTGCTCTGTTGCGGCTTCTTCTCCTGCATCTCGGGCTCGGACGCGGCGGGGGCTGCGGCCATCGGCCGGATGACAATCGACCGCCTAGTCGAGCAGGGATACCCGCGCAACTACGCGTGCGCCCTGGTCGCCTCGGGCGCTTGCACGGGCATCCTGATCCCGCCCTCCATCGCCTATATCATCATCGGCCTGATCCTCGGGATCTCGTCCTCGACACTCTTCATCGCGGCCGCGGTGCCGGGCGTGATGATCATGGTCTCGATCATGCTGACCAATGTCGCGATCAACCGAATGCGCGCCTACGAGAACCGGGAGGCCGCGTTCTCGCTCGGCCGCATCGGTCGGGCCATTTGGGACGGGCGCTACGCGCTGCTCGTCCCGGTCGTGATCCTCGGCGGCATCTATACCGGCATCTTCACGCCGACCGAGGCCGCCGCCGTCGCGGTCGTGACCACGATCCTCATCGGCCTCTCGATCGGCACGCTCACCATCGCCGATTTCCCGAGCATGCTCGAGAGCTCGGCCAAAGTGGTGGGCATGATCCTGCCGATCATTGCCATGTCGCTGCCGCTCGCCCAGACGCTGGCCGCGCTTCAGGTGCCGCAGGGGTTCGTCGCCTTCGTCACGTCGCTGACCGAAGATCCGACGCTCATTATCCTGATGATGATCGGCATTCTCATCCTCGCCGGCTGCGTGATGGAGGCGGCGCCGAACATCGTGGTGCTGGCTCCGATCCTCTATCCTCTCAGCCAGGAGATCGGGATGGACGAGATCCATTTCTCCATCGTCATGGTCACCGCTCTCGGGGTCGGCTTCATCACGCCGCCGCTCGGGCTCAACCTCTTTGTTGTCTCGAGCCTCACGCGGGCGCCGGTGCTGCCGGTCGCATGGCAGGCGGTGCCCTACGTGCTGGCGATGCTGGCCACCACGCTGATCCTGGCCTTCGTGCCGCAGCTCTCTCTCTGGGCGGTGCGGTGATGGCGCGCGATCTCTTCGACCTCTCGGGCCGCGTGGCGCTCGTCACCGGGGCGAGCTCGGGCATCGGCCGCGCGCTCGCCGTCGCGCTTGCTAGCGCCGGCGCCGGCGTGGTCATCCTTGCGCGACGGGCGGATCGCCTAGCCAGCACGGTGGCCGAGATCGAGGCGTCCGGGGGCCGTGCCGCGGCGCTCGCGGCGGATCTTGGCGCTTCGGCCGGTCTCGCGGACATCGCCCGCGCAGCGGCAGAGCCGTTCGGCCCGCCGGACATCCTCGTCAATGCTGCCGCACTCAACTATCGCCAGCCATGGGACGCGATCACGCCGGAGAGCTGGTCCGCCACCATAGGGCTCAACCTCTCGGCGCCGTTCTTCCTGGCACAGGCGCTGGTCCCGGCGATGCGCGACCGGGGCTGGGGGCGGGTGATCAACATCGCCTCGGTTCAAGCGGTGCGTGCGATGCCCGACAGCATCCCATATGGAGCGAGCAAGGGTGGGCTCGCGCAGCTCACACGCGCGATGGCGGAGGCATGGTCGTGCCACGGCATTTGCTGCAACGCGATCGCGCCTGGGTATTTCCGGACCGAGATGACCGCCGATCTCTACGGCGACCCGGCCCTGATGGAGGCGAACGCGCGAAGGACCGCGGTCGGCCGCAACGGCGAGGTCGAGGACATCACCGGGCCTGGGCTGTTCCTCGCCGCGCCGGCATCCGATTACGTCACCGGACAGATGCTGTTCGTCGATGGCGGGTTCACTGCGAAATGAACGTGATCTGGAGAGGGAGCCGATGGCCGGGCTTACAATCAAGGACCTGCGCGAGCGCAAAGGCGGGACGCAACTCACCTTTCTCAGGATCGACAGCGCCGAGGACGCCACTGCGGCGGAAGCCGCCGGGATCGAGATGATCGGCACCGCCTATGGCCCTAAGAGCCGCCACCTGCCGGGGGCAGCGCCCTCGCTCCACTTTCGCTTCGGCCTGCCCTATGGCCGCCATGTCACGGCGGCCGAGGCGCTGCGCGCGGCGTTCGACGCGATCGAGGACGGCGCCGAGACGATCTACACCGCGGCGAGCATGGCGATGGTCGCCGAGCTGGCGCGCGAAGGCATCCCGGTGATCGGCCATATCGGCCTCGTGCCGCCATGGCGGACCTGGACCGGCGGCTACCGTGCCGTCGGCCGCACCGCCGATCAGGCCATCGAGCTCTTCCGCCAGGCGAGAGCCTACGAGGACGCTGGCGCCGCGGGGATTGAGATAGAGGTGGTGCCGGCGGCCGTTGCCACGGAAATCACCCGCCGCACGACGCTCGTCACCATGTCGCTCGGCGCCGGGAACGGCTGCGACGTGCAGTGCCTCTATGCCCGCGACGTGCTTGGCAGCGGTGTCGATCGCCTGCCGCGTCACGCGAAAGCCTACCGCGACTTCGCCGCCGAGCACCGCCGCCTGCAGGAGGAGCGCATCGCCGCCTTCAGGGAGTTCCGCGCCGATGTCGGCTCCGGCGGTTTTCCGGCGCAGGCACAGCTTGTCGACATGCCGGAGCGCGACCGAGACGCCTTCCTTGAGCGCATCGAACAGATGTGACGCCCCATTAGATTGGCTCATATATCGTGGAAACAAGTCGCTTGATCGGCCACTGGACGAGATGGTGTGTTTGGCTGAAAAAGACCACTTGGCCGACCGACACCTCTAGGATCAGGTGCTCTATATGCGGGTCGTTGGGCTCACCGCAAGAATAGAAAAACTGATGGCTTGCGCCCCGGGTCACCGAGAAAACTGCGCGGGCGCTCTGCAGGACGAGACATCGAAAGGATCCGAGAATGGCGGATATGATGACGGACACGATGCAGGAGCAGACCGAGCGCGCCTTCGGCCGCGATCTCGTGATCGACCGCAAGACGCTGAAAACCTACACCAAGCGCTCCGATCGCACTGCGCTCTTGCACTTCTTCGGGCATATGGGGCTGATCGTGCTTACGGGCACGCTGACCTATCTCGCGCTCGGCACGCTCTGGGTGGTGCCTGCAATCCTCGCGCACGCGGTGGTGATGGCCTTTCTCTTCGCGCCGGTGCATGAGTGCAGCCACGGCACGCCCTTTCGGTCTCGCTGGCTGAACGAGACCGTCTATTGGATCGTCTGCCTCGTCTACATCGTGCCGCCGACGATCTTTCGCTACGAGCACGCGACGCACCACACCTACACCCAGATCCGCGGCTACGATCCGGATATGATGCCAGAACGGATGACGGTGTGGGACTATTTCGTCTATCTGAGCGGCTATGTGTTTTGGAAACGTGGGCTGATCTGGCTCTTCTGCCACCCCCTCGGCCATATTCGGCCCGAACATCGCCGCTTCTTGCCAGAGAGCGAGGTGGCGAAGGTTGTCTTCGAGGGGCGCGTGATCCTCGCGATCTATGGCGCCATCGCCGCCGCTGCGATCGCGACGGGCAGCCTGCTGCCGCTCTGGCTTTGGATCCTGCCGCGTCTGATCGGCGAGCCGCTGATGCGCTTCTTCCGGATCGCGGAGCACGCAGAGTGCGAGGAAGGGGGCGATCTGCGCAGCAACACCCGCACCACGCGCACCACGCGGCTCGTGCATTTCCTGCACTGGAACATGTCCTACCATGCCGAGCACCATATCTGTCCGATGGTGCCCTACCATGCGCTCGGGCGGCTGCATGACGAGGTGGGCGACAGGCTGCATCCGGTCGGCAAGAGCTATCCGGCGGTGCACACCGAGGTGCTCTCGAAGATCTCGCGCCACGAGGGCGTAACCTGGAAAGGTGAGCGCGGTCAGAGCGGCCCGGTCGCGGCGGAGTGAGCGCAATGGCCGAGAGGAGGGGTGCACTGGGCTGGCACGATGCGATCGCCGTCGATCAGCTCGAGGAGGAGTTCATCGAGACTGTGGAGGCTGGCGGCCGGCTTGTCGCCGTCTGCCTCTCCGGCGGCACGGTGTTCGCCACGGACGGGTACTGCACGCATGAGCGCGAGCCCCTGACAGACGGGATGGTCATCGACGGCGTGATCGAGTGCCCGCTCCACCAAGGCCGCTTCTGCGCCAAAACGGGCAAGGCGGTGGGCGCGCCGGCCACGGAGCCCATCGAGGTGTTCGAGACGAGAGTGGAGGACGGGCGCGTCTTGGTGCGGCTAGCGCAGCCGGACGGCTGAGCGGGCGGCTCCACAGTCTCAGCCACCCAGCCAGCGCGAGAGCAGATTGTCGAGGAGCCGCGAGATATCGTTGTCGAACTCGTCCATCGGAAACGACTCACAAAAGGTGATCGATCCGGTTGCGAACACTGCGCCGTCCGAGGGTGTCTCCCAATAGAGCATATCGGCGCGGATCAAGTCTTCAGGAGCGGTGCCGAACTGTCGTGGCGACGTGATTGAGCAGGTCCTCGTAGACTGGCGTGAAATGCTCGGCGTGGCCGAACGAGCGGGCGAGCACCACGGCATCCGGCACGGTGCCCAAGGTCTCATCGGCTCGGTCGAGCTCGAAACCCGCCGCGCCGCCGCCGCTCAGGCCGTGATCTCCAAGAACCTCGCCCTCGATGCCATCGAAGAGCCAAGCATATCGTGGATCGTGCGAAGCTTCGGTCCGCCGATAAGCTGACCCCTCGAAGAGCCCCTGCGCCGAGAAGCCGACACCCACGAGCGCCTGCGGCGGGCGGGCGTTTCGCCGCCAAAGCCCACCATAGCACCCGTCGAAGGCGTGCCAATACTCACCCGGTCGCGCCTCCCAGGTGCGGATGCCGCCCTCGGCCCGGCGCACCTCGATCGCATGGGGCGCCTCGTCCTGGAGCGCGATGCGCCAGTAGAAGCCGTTGCCGCCCAGATAGCCGAGCCGCCCGCCACCGTCGCGATAGCCCCTGATCGCGTCGAGCGTCTCGCTCGTATGGTACTCCGGATGGGTGCCGGTCAGCACCGCGTCGTAGCCCGCGATGAGCGCCGCACCCTCGGCATGCAGGTCATGATCCGAGACGAGGTCGCAGGCGATGCCCTTCGCATCGAGCCAGGCGAGCAGATGGGTGTCGGCGCCGAGGTGGCGCAGCCCCGAGCCTCTCGGGTCATGCAGTGTGAGGAAGTCCGGCCTTAGCGTCAGCACTGGCCGCCGCGGCGAGGAGATCGCGACACCTGACCCCTCGGAGTGCCGGTTGTAGGTTGAGAGCCCGAAGCCCGGGTGATCGACTGGATTCTGGGCGTGGACCTCCCACTCGGCCATGCGGGTCCGCAACGCATCGCTCGTATCGGGGCGGGCATGATTGGCGTAGGTGTGACTCGGCGTCCAACAGTGACCTCCGCCGGATAGCGCTTAAGTCATTGATTCGGCGTATCAATTCTCCTTCTGGGTGGGGTCACGATCGGCGCCGATCGTGACCCCCTTCCAAGCACGGATACTGCAATAATTGCAGGCACTTACGCTCTGCGAGATGGGGGGTCACTGTTGGACGCTGCTTCACACTCAATCTCGTCGCGAGCCTCCTCGGCAGCGCTCACCATTGCTCGGTGAACCCGCCCCGCCACTTGAGTAGCCGGCGCATTTGGATTGAGCTCCCAGTCCGTTGTCGCGAGAACAGCTGCTCGGCGTTGCCAGTTCTCCGCTGCCTGCTGCCGAGCAACGTTGCGTTCATCCACCCCTCTTTTTTGGCGCGAGAAAGCCTTTAGCGCTGCAAGGTAATTATACTGAGAGAACCAGCGCCGACGCTCTTCGCCAAGACGCATCGCAAGCGTGAGACATCGGTCGACATCGCTCTCATCGAGGATTGCATACATGGCCTCGTCAATCCGACCAAGCCACCATGGTTCAGACAAAGCTTCCGCGCGTCTCTTTATGTAGTTTTCCCCTATTTCTATACGAATACCGGCCTTTGGGTCGAGACACTCGAAGAAGCGGCCATGATTCTCGAAAACCTTCTTACAAAATTCATAGCCAAGCGGGTTCCAGGTATCACCTTCTACAGAATATCACCCCCGGGGCGGCAGGAAACCGAGTGATTTTAGTCGTACTTCAATAATTGAAGTATCTCTGCACAGTCAACCTTCAAACGGAAGCGCATCTAGCTCGTCCCGCGCAGCCTGCTCGAATGCTGTGAACTCCTCCGGAGATGCGCTTGCCCAGTGTAAAGACTGCATTTGACGCGAAACGCGATACATTTCATTTTCACCAATCACCGTTTCAGTGATCGACACATCTGAGTTTTCTGTTTTCCCGTCCCGATCAGTCATGCGCGGAGCTCCACCACGGTGCCGCTGCCCCCGGCCGCGAACTGCGCCCAGCGGTCGAGGAGGTCCCGGCGCTTGTCGAAGAGGTCGGAGCGGGCATAGGCGCGCTCGACGGCGCTGCCCACCTGGTGCGCGAGGCAGAGTTCGGCGATCTCGCGGGGCACGCTCGTCCTCTCCCACGCCCAGTCGCGGAACGTGGAGCGAAAGCCGTGCACGGTCGCGGTCACACCCAGGCGCTTGAGCACCGCCGCGAGAGTCATGTCGGACATCGGCCGACCCGGCCGGCTCCCCGGGAAAACCAGAGACCCGTCCAATCCTCGCGCCTCCTCGAGCACGGCCATCGCAGCGGCCGAGAGCGGCACGCGGTGCTCGCGCGCGCCCTTCATGCGCTCGGCCGGCACGGTCCAGACCGCACGGTGGAGGTCGATCTCCTCCCATGTCGCGTCCCTGACCTCGCCCGAGCGCGCCGCCGTGAGAATGCAGAAGCGGAGCGCCATCGCACCGACACCGCCGGCGGCCTCGAGCCGCTCCATGAGCGCGGGCAGCTCGGCGTGGGGGAGCGCGCCGTGGTGGCGCGCGCGGTCGGACTGGCGCGGGAGCGCCTTCTCGATGCCGACGAGCGGGTTTGCGTCGGCCCGGTGCTGCGCGGCGATCGCCCAGTCGAAGACCGTGCGCAGGCGCTGGCGCACCCGTCGGGCGGTTTCGGGCTTCTCGAGCCAGATCGGTTGCAGCACGGCCAGGATGTCGGCGGACTGCACGGCGTCGACCTTGCGCGCGCCGATCCGCGGGAAGGCATAGTCGCGAAGCGTGTTCAGCCACTGCGCCTTGTGCTTCTCGTTGCGCGCGGCTGGGGCGATCTGCTCCTCCCAGACCTGCCGCGCCGCCTCCTCGAAGCTCGGCGTGCCGGCGGCCTTGCGCTTCTCGGCGAGCGGGTCGCCGCCGGCGCGGGCGATGGCCCGCAGCTCGACCGCGCGGGTGCGGGCCTTGGCGAGCGGCACGAGGCTTGCGCTGCCGAGGCCGATATCCGTGCGCTTGCCATGCACGCGGGTGCGCAGGATCCAGCTCTTCGCCCCCGTCGCGGAGACGTGCAGATAGAGCCCGCCGCCGTCGTTGTGCATGCCCGGCGCGAGGTTGCCCGACACGGTCTTCGCAGTCAGTTTCGGCATGCAGACCATCCCACACATCTTCCCACACACAAGCATGCGATACGGTGAGACGGATTGCAAGCTGCTGAGGTATCCGCGCCAGCTAAAGCACTGCATTTGCGCTATTTCTGAATGAAACTGAGAGCGCCTGAGATTGCTTCATGGCAGACATCCTTCCGCCATTGAATGTCCGCATAGCACTTGTGTTATGAGTAAACTCCAAGCTTTTTTCTTTGTTACCAAGCATTGTCCCATTGATCTATTGACGGGTCGGCCTCCACCGCGGTGTGATCTTGGTCCCTGATCTGGGACCAGGCGGTCGAGTGCAAACCGACCGGGAGGGACGAGAGTGACGAACCGAGTGAGGTTACGGTTCACGTCCGAGCACAAGGAGCAGGCGGTTGGGCGACCGGCAGAGCCGGGAGCGTCTTATGCCAGCGTGGCATCGGAGCCGGGTGTGACGCCGACGCAGCTGAAGACCTGAAAGCCTGGTGGCTCGAGTTTGACGCTGCGGGTTCGACGGCGGCGATTGCGGTTCAAATGGCCGCGGCGGCCGGGCTGGCGCATCTTCGCCGACAGCGAACGGCTGAAGGAGGCGGTGTAGGTTCTGCGCAAGGCCTCGGCTTTTTTCGCTCAGCGGGCGGCGAAACCATGAAGGTCAAGCTCCAGGCTTCGCGACGTCGCCGCCGCCCAGGCAGGCAGGCACGCGATCCGTTCGCTGTGCCGGGCGCCCGCATCGGGGACCGAACGCCAGCCCAAGCAAGGATCGACCGGGTGATGGCGCCCGCGGCATGGACCAAAAGCGCCCTGGTCCGGGATCAGGCACCAAGCTCAGCACCGATCCGCGTGCAGAAGAGCACCGGGCACCTGCTCCTGGATGAGGACAGTCTGGTGGCGCGCGAGCGGGTCGGGCGGCTGCCGCCAATTCCGGACAAGATCGGTGCGGCCCGGGTCGAATTCGCCGTCGAGGTTCACTTTACGCCGCGATAGCTAGCGCGCACCAGAGACCGCATCCGCGCGGAGATGCCGGCCGGCCGATCGCCCTACGCGCGGAGCGACGGGCGTCGCCGGGCATTGTCGAGTCGCTCGGCCGTGGCCGGGCCTGGCCGCATTTTTGCCGCTGAGGCCGTAGTTTAGAATTCCTACAAAAACTGTCGGAATTGACAATCCCACCGGCTTCGGTCAGCATAAATGCACCAAGCCACCCTGTTCGATCTCCAGGGAAGCCCGGTGCAGCCCCATGGAGAAGGACACGAATCATGGATTGTCCCGACCACACCGATTCGCACCGCGTCACCCGGACGGATGCCACAGCCGCCCTCAAGCTTCTCGAGCAGATGGCGGCGAGCACGCCCGACCCGGCTCACCTGCCGAGCGAAGCACAGCTCGAGCTGCTGCTCGATCGGATCGAGGACGCTCGGTGATGCGGTTGGTGGATGATCGCATCCGCGAGGTGTCGGATCGCTTCAACGCGCCGCCCTCGCACAACGCCCGCGAGCTCACACAGGGCGGCGACACGGCGCTGATCGTGCTCGATGATCAAACCTACACCCTTCGGATCACCCGCCAGGGCAAGCTGATCCTGACGAAATGACCGATCTGGATGCCAAGCGCGGCGGAGCGCCGGTCGGTCTGTTGGAGGATCTCGATGCGCTCGAGCGGCTCGCCGTCGCCCATATGCGGCTCTGGTGTTCGGGCCCGGAGTGCCAGGGCGAGATCTGGAACACCTATGCGGTGGTCTTCGGCTCTGCTGCGGGGCGCCCCGTCAGACGCCACCAACCCACCGTCCCTCCGCGACCACACACTGACAGGAGAGCCAAATGAAGAGATCGCTGCTCGGGGCCACCGCCATCCTGTGGGCACTCGCCGCACCCCCCGCCGCCGCGGTCGAGAAGGCCGCCGTGATCGAGACCTATATGGACATCGCGGCGGCCAAATACGCCGACAGCCTCACGGCGGCGCAGCGGCTGGGCACGGCGGTCGAGGCGCTGATCGCGGCGCCCTCGGAGAAGACCCTGGGGCAGGCGCGGGCGGCCTGGATCGCGGCCCGGGTGCCTTATCAGCAGACCGAGGTCTATCGCTTCGGCAACGCGATCGTCGATGATTGGGAGGGCAAGGTGAATGCCTGGCCGCTCGACGAGGGCCTGATCGACTATGTCGCGGTGGGCGGCGCGACCGACGAGAACCCCTATGGCGGGCTCAACATCTTCTCGAGCCCGAGCCTCGAGATCTCCGGGCGCAGTATCGATGCGGGCGTGATCACGCCCGCGCTGATCGAGGAGCTGCACGAGCTCGACAGCATCGAGGCGAATGTCACCACCGGCTACCACGCGGTCGAGTTCCTGCTCTGGGGCCAGGACCTCAACGGCACCGGCCCGGGCGCGGGCGACCGCCCGGCGAGCGACTTCGACACGGCGCACTGCACCGGCGGGAATTGCGCGCGGCGCGCGCAGTATCTCGAGGTGGCGACCGATCTGCTGATCTCGGATCTCGGCTGGATGGCGGCGGCCTGGGCGCCCGGCGGCGCCGCGCGGGCCGAGCTCGAGGGCAAGGGCGAGAACGGCGCCATCATCTCGATGCTGACGGGGATGGGCAGCCTCTCCTATGGCGAGCAGGCCGGCGAGCGGATGAAGCTCGGCCTGCTCCTGAACGACCCCGAGGAGGAGCATGACTGCTTCGCCGACAACACCCACAACAGCCACTTCTATGACGGGCTCGGCATCCGGAACGTCTATCACGGCCGCTATGTCCGGATCGACGGCACCCTGGTGGCGGGCCCGTCGCTCTCGGATCTCGTGGCCGATGCCGATGCCGAGACCGATGCGCGGCTGAGCGCGAGCCTCGATGCGACCATGTCCGCCCTCGGCGACATCAAGACCACGGCCGAGGCGGGGATGGCCTATGACCAGATGCTCGATCCGGCCAACGAGGCCGGCGGCGCGCTGATCCAGGCCGCGATCGACGCGCTGGTCGCGCAGACCCGCGATATCGAGCGCGCGGTCTCCGCCCTCGGGATCGACACGATCGCCTTCGAGGGATCCGACAGCCTCGACAACCCGTCCGCCGTCTTCCAGTGATGCCGGTCTTCCAGTGACGTCTCCCCGGGTGGGCGCCGATCCTTGGCCCCGCCCGGCATCTCGCGGCCAGCCATGCCTCAGCCAGCCGCATCTTCTTTCGCGCTGTCGTCCCGACCGGTGGACGCCTGCGCCATTGCCGAGGGTCCACCATGTCCAGCATCCCGTCGCCCTGCATCGATGTCTGCAAGCACAAGCTGAAGGGCGGGCATTGCATCGGCTGCTCGATGACAAAGAAGCAGAAGTCGGAGTGGAAGGCGCTCGACGGCAAGACGGCGAAACGCGCCTTTATCGGCATGCTGATCGGGCAGCAGGCCGCACTCGGCGGCAAGTTCAAGGGCTGGGCGATCGCCTATCGGCGCAAATGCGCCAAGAAGGACGTTGCCTGTCCGATCGATGATCTGGTGGGCGCCGGGAAGTGACGAGATGGGCCCGTCCTACTCTCCGCGCCTGTCGCACCGGCCGAGACGCCGATCGGCCTATCCGGACTGGGCTGCCGGGCGCCGGAGCTGCGGGTCTTTCGACACGCCCTCGAGACACTCGGCCAGCGGCCCGGCGAGCATGCGAACGCTGCACCGCATGTCGTCCCGCAGCCGTGAGGCGATGAGGAAGCTTGCGCTGTCCAGATCGTCCCCGCGGATCGATGTGAGCAGCCGAAGAATCCAGGCCTCATCGAAGTTGATGCTCTCTGCACCGGGGCGATGCAGCTTGAGCGTCTTGCCGAGCCCCTCGGCGACCGCTCCGAGAAATGCGAGCGCGAGGGTCTCGGTCTCCGTCTCCGTCTCCGTCTCCTGGCGCAGGCGGAGGGCGTGGGAGACGCAGTCGATCTCGCGGCGCGGGGCAAGCCGGGCCGAGGACCCGATATGGCGGAGCGCATCGAGCCAGCGGCGCGCTTCGGCGACAGGCTCCGCGGCGGTCGGCGGCAAGAGGCGAATGGCGGTCGAGGCTCTCACGGTCAGCGTCCTTGGTGCACCGGGCGGCATCGGAACTCCCGGGCTGGCCTATTCTTGAGTCTTTCAGTAAGATAAAAACCGGCGAGGCCGATGTCGAGACGCGATGAGGCAACATTGATGAGATGCTCCTGCGGAACATTGATTTGGATCAAGGCGGCGAGCGTCGTCCTTTCCGTTGCGATCGCCGCACCCGGTCGCGCTGACTGGCCGCTCGAGGATCCGCATCTCTCGGTGATCCCGCGGACCGAGGCGGAACGCGCCCGGATCGCCCGGGCACTTGCCCCCTCAACGGATTTCAGCGCCCCTGAGGCGTTCGAGGAGCGACCGGCGGGGGCCGCGACCAGCTTTCAATATTCCAACCGCCACGCCTTCTCGCAGCCATCGGCCAACATGCCCTTCGAGCGCGAGCTGGAGTTCAAGGTGGGCAACGGGCTCTTCAAGAAGCTCTGGGTGTCGGCCCCCGCCTCCACACAGGCCTCCGACGGGCTGGGGCCGCTCTACAACGCCCGCTCCTGCCAGCGCTGCCATTTGAAGGACGGGCGCGGGCATCCGCCATCCGGGCCAGACGACAACGCGGTCTCGATGTTTCTGCGGGTCTCGGTGCCGGGACCGGAGGGGGCCGAGCCGCACCCCGTCTACGGCACGCAGCTCCAGGATTTCTCGGTGCCGGGCGTGCCGGCGGAGTACAGCCTCGGGGTCGACTGGGAGGAGATCGAGGTCCCCCTCTCCGGCGGCGAGATCGCCCAGCTGCGCAAGCCGACCTGGCGGGCGGACGCACTCGGCTACGGGCCGCTCGGCGAGGGCGCCATGCTGTCGCCACGCGTCGCGCCCCAGATGATCGGCCTTGGGCTCCTCGAGGCGATCCCCGCGGCCGATATCCTGGCGCATGCCGATCCCGACGACGCGGATGGTGACGGGATCTCCGGCCGGCCCCGCATCGTCTGGTCCGAGGAGTTTGAGCGTCCCATGGTCGGACGCTTCGGTCTCAAGGCCGGTGCGCCGACCGTCCGCGCGCAATCGGCGGGGGCCTTTGCCGGCGATATCGGCATCTCCAATCCTCTGCACACGGGCGGCTGGGGCGAGTGCACCGAGGCGCAAGCCGCTTGTCGCGAGGTTCCCCATGGCGGTCCGCTCGAGATCGAGGACCACGCCCTCGATCTCGTCGTCTTCTACAGCCGCAACCTCGCGGTCCCCGCCCGGCGCGATATCGACGACCCGCAGGTTCTCGCCGGCAAGCGGGTCTTCCACCAGACCGGCTGCGCGTCCTGCCATGTGCCGAAATTCGTCACCCATCGGCTTGAGGACCAGCCGGAGCAGAGCTTTCAGCTCATCTGGCCCTACACCGATCTCCTACTCCACGACATGGGCGAGGGGCTGGCGGACAATCGTCCCGAGGGCGAGGCGACGGGACGCGAGTGGCGCACCGCGCCGCTCTGGGGGATCGGGCTGACGGAGGCTGTCAGCGGGCACACCTACTTCCTCCATGACGGCCGGGCGCGCTCGCTGCTCGAGGCGGTGCTGTGGCATGGCGGCGAGGCCGAGGACGCGCGCGACCGCGTCGTCGCCATGCCGCCCGAGGAGCGCGCCGCGCTGATCCGCTTCCTGGAGAGCCTCTGATGCGCCTCCTCGCCGCTCTCCTCCTCCTCGCCGCCCCGGCCCTCGCGGAGCCCGATCACAGGGCGGCCGCGCAGCGCGCGCTCGATGAGGTCATCCGTCCGAGCACCGCCGGTTTCGCCGAGGCCGCGGAGCGGCTGGCCGAAGCTGCCCCTGCCCACTGCGCGGATGTGGATCGCGCGGGTCTCGATGCCGCGTTCCAGACGGCCTGGGATGCGTGGATGGGCCTCCAGCACCTCCGCTTCGGCCCGATCGAGGAGGCCGATCGCGGGCTTCAGGTCGCGTTCTGGCCCGACAGCCGAGGCACGGTCGGGCGCACCGTTGCGCGCCTGATGGCGACCGAGAGCGCCCCTGTCGACGATCCGGCGGCGTTCGCGAAGCTCTCGGTCGGCGGGCGCGGCTTTCCGGCGCTCGAGCGTCTGCTCTTCGATGACCAGGGGCCCCGGGCGCTGACCGTGCCCTATCACTGCGCCTATGTCGCGGCCACGGCCGGCGACATCCTGCGGCTTGCAACCGAGATCGACACGGCTTGGGCTGGACCATGGCGGAGCCTCTGGCTGTCGGCAGGTGATGCGCAGAACACGGTCTTCCTCGCGCCCGAGGAGACGAGCCAACGGCTCTTCGCCGTGACGCTCGGCGCGCTCGAGCAGACCTCGCGCAACCGGCTCGGCAAGCCCCTCGGCAGCCTCACGCAGCCCCGGCCGCGGCTTGCCGAGGCCTGGCGCTCCGGCCGATCGCTCCGCCAGATCGCCCTGGTCCTCGATGCGACAGAAGCGACGGTCATTGCCGCCTTCGCACCCGCCCTGAGCGGCGAGGAGATGGCCGACATCGCAGCCGCCTATGCGCGGGCGCGCAGGGATCTCGGGAGGGTGGTCGAGCTCGGCGGCCTCGGCGAGGCCCTCGCGGCCAATCGGATCCGGGTGGAGGTCCTTCAGCAGAGCGTGGACCGGGTCGCTCAGACGATCACGGCCGCGGTCGGACCGGCGCTCGGGATCGCGACCGGGTTCAACTCGGCGGACGGAGATTGAGATGGCCGCACGCCTCAAGCGGCGCCAGCTGATCGCATCGGCGGCGGCCGCGAGCCTCGTGGCGTCAGCCGGCTGGGCCTCGGCTGGTGCCCCGCGCTACCTCGCGGCCACCCGCGACGCCGCTGGTGGCCATACGCTGCTGGGTCTCGGCGCGGATGGCGCGGCCCATTTCGCCGTCGCGCTGCCCGATCGCGGCCACGCAGCGGCGGCGCATCCCGCACGCGCCGAAGCGGTCGCCTTTGCGCGGCGCCCGGGCCGATTCGCCGTCGTTCTCGATTGCCGCACCGGGTCCGAGCTCAAACGGCTGCACGCGCCCGAGGGCCGCCATTTCTATGGCCATGGCACGTTCTCGGCGGATGGCGGCCTCCTCTACACCACCGAGAACGCCGTCGAGAGTGGCGACGGGCGGATCGGTGTCTGGGATGCAGGCGACGGCTACCGCCGGATCGGGGACCTCTCCACCGGCGGCATCGGGCCGCATGACCTGCGCCTGCTCGCGGATGGCCGCACCCTCGCCATCGCCAATGGCGGGATCCGGACGCATCCCGCTTCTGGCCGCGAGAAGCTCAATCTCGACAGCATGGCCCCGAGCCTCGCCTATATGAGCGCCTCTGATGGGGTGCTGCTGGAGCTTGTCTCGCCACCGGCGGCGCTGCGCCTCAACTCGATCCGTCACCTGGCCGTCGGTGCCGACGGCACCGTTGCGGTGGCGCTCCAGTGGCAGGGCGACCCCGGTGACGGCGTGCCGCTCCTCGCGTTCCACCGGCAGGGACAGCCCGAGTTGCGCTTTGCCGAGGCCGCGCCCCACCAGCTCGCCGCGATGGCCGGCTATGCCGGCAGCGTCGCCTTCAGCGGCGACGGGCGTCGGGCGGCGATCACCTCACCACGCGGCGGACGGGTTATGGCCTGGGACATCACGGGCGGCGAGCCCCGGATCTGGAGCCGCCAGGACGTCTGCGGCCTCGCACCTGCGGAGACCGGATGGATCGCGACCGATGGCCTCGGCGGCATCATCGCGCTGTCCGGGCAGCTCGCGCCGCGGATCCTCGACAGGCGGCGGGCATCCTTCGACAACCACCTTGTTGCGCTCGAGGGATGACGTCCCCGCCGATGTCGCAAGCGGCCAATCTTGCCAGTGGCGTCATGCGGCGCCCTCATCGAGCCTGACCGCAAGCCCAAGGAGCGGTCGATCTTTGGACCTCGCCCGCACGTCCGAGATGCGGACGGGCGACCTTAGACGGGTTGGCGGAGCTCGGACCCAGACCTGCCGGCTCGGAGACTACCGGGACCATCCCGCCATTGCAGATGCTTCGCGCGGCCGCCTGGCGGCTCCATGCAGCGCGTGGAGCGCATTGCGGCGACCGTCAGCGCCTCAGTCAACGATGTTTGCCTCGACCGGCGATTTGCCTAAGCTTCCGTTATGACAGAAAGCGAAGACAGCATCTTGAGCGCCCTTCCGTCCCGGCTGAAGAGCGCGCGCAAGGCCCAGGGACTGTCTCTCGACGCGGTGGCCAATCTCAGCGGCGTCTCGCGCTCGATGGTCAGCCAGATCGAACGGGGCGAGAGCAGTCCGACGATCGCAACACTCTGGAATCTCACGCGGGCTTTGAATGTCGATTTCGCGGGTCTCCTGGATCAGCGAGACCAGGGCGACAGCATCGAGGTCCTGAAGGCCGCGGACGTCCCGACCATCGACAATATGGGCAGAGGATGCCGGATCGCGATCCTCTCCCCTCCCGAAGAAGCTGGAGGACATGAGGTCTACGACATCGCACTTGGGGCCGATGGGTCGCTCAAGAGCCAACCCCATGCGCGCGGCACGGTGGAGCAACTGACCGTGCTCGAGGGCGCGGTGCGGATCGCCTCCGGCGCGGCCGTGTCGGACCTCTCGGTGGGCGATACCGCCCGGTACGCCGCGGATGTGGCGCATGAGATCGTGGCGACGGCAGGCCCCGCCCGGGTTTTCCTGATCGTGAAGGCGACGCGGAGAACGCTATAACAGATATTTTCCGCCATATCGGATAATGTCATTGCGGAGAAACTTCCGCTATGGCAGATATTGAGCGGTGAAGGAGATGCCCCATGCCCAACAGCTTTCTTGCCGACATCTCGGAGACCCTCGCCCAGATCGAAGACGAGGGGCTGTACAAGCGCGAGCGCGAGATCACCTCGGCGCAAGCGGGGACGGTGTCGGTCGAGGGCCGCCAGGTGATCAATCTCTGCGCCAACAACTACCTCGGCCTTGCAGACCACCCGGCCCTGATCACGGCGGCGCAGACCGCGATGGAGGCGCACGGGTTCGGCATGGCCAGCGTGCGCTTCATCTGCGGAACGCAGGACATCCACCGGGCGCTCGAGGCACGGCTCGCCCGGTTTCTGGGCAAGGACGACGCGATCCTGTTCGCGGCCTGTTTCGATGCCAATGGCGGTCTGTTCGAACCGCTGCTGGGGCCCGACGACGCGATCATCTCCGACAGCCTGAACCATGCATCGATCATCGACGGCATCCGTCTCTGCAAGGCCAAGCGATATCGCTATGCCAACAATGACATGGGCGCTCTCGACGAGACCCTGACGCGCGCGCGCAAGGAGGGGGCGCGTCACATGATGATCGCGACCGACGGCGTGTTCTCGATGGACGGGGACCTCGCGAACCTTCCCGCGATCACTCAGCTGGCCGAGAAACACGATGCCGTCGTCATGGTGGATGATTGCCATGCCACAGGGTTCATGGGACCGCGCGGGGCCGGGACACCGGATCATTTCGGCGTGGATGTCGACATCATGACGGGGACGCTCGGCAAGGCGCTTGGGGGCGGCATCGGTGGCTATATCGCCGGGCCGCAGCCAGTGATCGACCTGCTGCGCCAACGCGCCCGGCCCTATCTGTTCTCCAACTCGCTGCCGCCCTCGATCGTGATGGCCGGGCTGGAGGCCATCCGGCTTGTCGAGGAGGGCGACGATCTGCGGCGCCGGCTGTCCGAGAACGCAAGCTACTGGCGTGCGGGGCTCGAGGCCCTGGGCTTCGCCCTCCTGCCCGGCTCGCACCCGATCATCCCCGTCATGCTTGGCGAGGCGAAACTGGCCCAGGCCATGGCGGCGCAGCTCTTTGACGAAGGGGTCTATGTCTCCGGGTTCTTCTTCCCGGTTGTCCCGCGCGGACAGGCGCGCATTCGGACACAGATGAACGCAGCCCTCACGCGCACCGAGCTGGACCGCGCGCTGTCCGCCTTCGGCAAGGTCGGGCGGAGTTTGGGGGTGATCTCATGAGACCGCGCACCATGACCGCGCTGGCCAAGATCAAGCCGCAGGAGGGGCTTTGGCAGATCGACGCGCCGGTGCCCGAGATTGGCCCCGATGAGGTGCTGATCCGGGTCGCGAAGACCGGGATCTGCGGCACCGACATCCATATCTGGAACTGGGATGAGTGGGCCTCGGAGACCGTGCCGGTGCCCCTGATCACGGGCCATGAATTCGCGGGCGAGATTGTCGAGATCGGCCGCAATGTCGATGGCCTCGCGCCGGGCCAGCGCTGCTCTGGCGAAGGGCATCTGATCGGAACCGAAAGCCGGCAGGCACGGTCCGGCAAGTTCCACCTCGATCCGGGCACGCGCGGCATTGGGGTCAACGAGCAAGGGGCCTTCGCCCAGTATCTCAAGCTGCCAGCCTTCAATGTCGTGCCCCTGCCCGACGACATCCCCGACGAGATCGGGGCCATTCTCGATCCGCTCGGCAACGCGGTGCATACGGCATTGAGCTTCGATCTGCTGGGCGAGGATGTGCTGATCACCGGCGCCGGACCCATCGGCATCATGGCCGCGGCCGTCGCCCGGCATGCCGGAGCCCGCAAGGTCGTGATCACCGATATCAATCCCGCGCGGCTCGACCTGGCCAAACAGGTCGCGCCAACGGTGCGCACGGTCGATGTGGCACGAGAGGATCTCAGGGACGTGGCCCATGAGCTGGGCCTGAAGGAAGGCTTCGATGTTGGGCTCGAGATGTCGGGCAACCAGGCCGCGCTCGATCAGATGGTCGAGGCGCTGGTGATGGGCGGCAAGATCGCGCTCCTGGGCATCCCGCCAGGGCAGTCACCGGTCAACTGGAGCCGGATCGTCTTCAAGGCGATCACCATCAAGGGCGTCTACGGGCGTGAGATGTTCGAGACGTGGTACAAGATGATCGCGATGCTGCAGAACGGCCTCGATGTCAGCCGCGTGATCACCCACCGGTTCCCGGCGCGCGATTTCGAACAGGGCTTTGCTGCGATGCGCTCGGGCACATCCGGCAAGGTCGTCCTCGACTGGGAGGACGCCGCATGAGCCGGGAGCCATCATGATTTCAGCGCGCTGAGATCGGCGTCTGTCTCGCCCCGGTTCGCGACAGCCAGACCGTGCAGACCCAGGCGAGGGCGGCCATGGCGGCCGAGGCGCCGAGGCACAGCGCCAGCCCGCCTACCTGATAGGAGAGCCCCGAGAGCAGGGTCCCGACCAGCCGCCCGCCGGCATTCGCCATGTAGTAGAACCCCACATCCATCGTGACCCGGCGGGCCTCGGTGAAGGCGAGGATCAGGTAGGAGTGGAGCGCGGAGTTCACGGCGAAGACGGCGCCGAAGACCAGGAGCCCTCCGACCAGCGTCGCGGTCAGCCAGGGCGCCGGCCCCCCCGCCACCAGGGCGGCCAGCGTGAGCGCTGCCGGGATCAGGGCCAGCCCGCCGACCCAGAGCCGAGCGAGGCCCACGCTCTCCACAAGGCCCTTCTCTCTCGCGCGCAGGATCTGGGGTGCCGCCGCCTGCACCGCGCCATAGCCGATGATCCAGACCGCCATGAAGATGCCGATCGCGAAGAAGGCCCAGCGTTGTCCCGCCTCGCTGCCGTCCGAGAGCACGGAATAGAAGTAGATCGGCACGCCCACCACAAACCACGCGTCCCGCGCGCCGAAGAGGAAAACACGGGCCGCCGACAAGCGGTTGACGTTCGGGTCAGTCGAGAAGACCTCGGTGAAGGCCGCGCCCTTGCGGCCCCTCGGCAGCCCCGCCGGCATCAGGAGGGCGACCGCCGCGAGGACGACGGCCAGCACGCCCGCCATGCCGAGCACGGCCACCTCGAAGCCGCCGAGCGCGAGCAGCCCGGCGCCGAGAAGAAAGCCGATGCCCTTCACGGCGTTCTTCGAGCCCGTCAGCACCGCCACCCAGCGGAAGAGCGCGCCCTGCCCCTCCGGCGCGAGCAGCTTGACCGCGCTCTTGGAGCTCATCTTGGCGAGGTCCTTGGCGACGCCAGAGACGCCCTGCACCGCCATCACGAAGCCGACCGAGGCCCAGAGCGCCCAGCCCGGATCGAGCGTGGAGAGCGCCAGCAGCGCCCCGATCTGCAGCGCGAGACCGACATAGAGCGTGGTGGTGAGCCCGAACCGCGCCGCGATCCACCCCGCCGAAAGGTTGGTCACCATCCCGGCGAACTCGTAGAGCAGGAAGAGATAGGCGAGCTGCACCGGCGAGAAGCCGAGGGTGTGGAAATGCAGGAGCACCAGCATCCGCAGCGCGCCGTCGGTCAGCATGAACGCCCAGTAGGCGGCCGTGACCGCGGCATAGGCGGCGAGCGGGCGCTGGGGGCGTCCCGTGCCTGCGCTGGCGGTCATGCCATGCGCTCCGCGACCATGCGTGCGAGGTCCGCCATCCGCCACGCATAGGCCCATTCGTTGTCGTACCAGCCATAGACCTTGGCCTGGGTGCCGGCGACGACCATGGTGCTCGGCCCGTCGACGATCGCCGAGCGCGGGTCGTTGACGTAGTCGGCCGAGACGAGCGGGCGCTCCTCATAGCCGAGGATGCCGGCGAGCGGGCCGTCGGCGGCCGCGCGATAGAGATCGTTGATCTCCTCGACCGTGACCGCGCGCGAGAGCTCCAAGACGGCGTCGGTCAGCGACGCGTTGAGCAGCGGCACACGCACCGCATGGCCGTTCAATCGCCCCTCGAGTTCGGGGAAGATCCGGGTGATCGCAGTCGCCGAGCCGGTGGTCGTCGGGATCAGCGAGTTCAGCCCCGAGCGCGCGCGCCGCGCATCCTTGGCGGGGCGGTCGACCATCACCTGCGTGTTGGTCACATCGTGGATCGTGGTGATCGAACCGTGGCGGATGCCGATGCCCTCATGCAGCACCTTCACCATCGGCGCGAGGCAGTTGGTGGTGCAGCTCGCCGCGGAGATCAGGTGGTGCTCCGCGGCGTCGTACCAGTGGTGGTTGACGCCATAGACGAGATCGAGAGCACCCGCCTCCTTGATCGGCGCCGAGACGATCACCTTGGCGACCCCCGCCTCGAAATAGGGTCGCGTCTTCGCGACCGTCTTGAAGACGCCGGTGCAGTCGAGCACGAGATCGACGCCGAGTTCGGCGAGCGGCAGCGCGTCGAGCGCCGTCGCCTGCGTGAGCCGCATCTCGCGGCCGTTGACTGTCAGGCTCTCCGCAGCGTGGCCAAATTCCGCCGGCCAGCGCCCGTGCACCGTGTCGAACTCCAGCAACAGCGCGTGCTGCGCCGGTTCGCCGGCCGGGTCGTTGAGGAGGACGATCTCCCCCGGTGTCCCCTCCTGGACCAGAGCGCGCAGCACCAGCTTGCCGATGCGCCCAAGGCCGTTGATCGCGATGCGGGCCATGCGGTCAGCCGGCCTGCGCGCTGGTGTCGGCAGTCGTGCCGATCGCGTCGAGCTTCTTCTGGAGCGTCATCCGGTCGAGCGTCTCGATCGGCAGCTCGACGAAGCTCTCCAGCCGTCGGCGCATCGCGGTGTAGGCTTGGCGGAAGGCGAGCGCCCGCTCGGCCTCGGTGCCCTCGGCCTTGACCGGGTCCGGCATCCCCCAATGCGCGGTGATCGGCTGACCCGGCCAGGGCGGGCACTCCTCGTTGGCCGCGCGGTCGCAGACGGTGAACACGAAATCGAGCCGCGGCGCGTCCTCGGCCTGGAACTCCGCGACGTTCTTCGAGCGGAGGACCGAGATGTCGTGGCCCGCCTGCGTCAGCACCTCGAGCGCGTTGGGGTTGAGCTGCGAGCGGGGGCTGGTGCCGGCCGAGTGCGCATGGAACCTCGAGCCGCCCAGATCCCTCAGGATGGCCTCGGCGAAGATCGAGCGCGCCGAATTGCCGGTGCAGATGAAGAGAACCGTGTAGCGGGTGTCGGACATTGAAGAGGCTCCTTTCTCCAATCGGTCGAGCGCATGGGCGGCCAGCGGCTCGCAAAGCTCCGGGCGACCGCGGCAGCAATCCGAGACGAGGTAGTCGATCAGCCGGCCCGTGCGCTCGAGATCGACCCGATAGAGGACCGCCTTGCCGGCCCGCTCCGAGGTGACGAGCCCGGCGCGGGCCAGCGTCGCAAGGTAGACCGACAGCGTGCTCGCCTTGAGCCCCAGCGCTCCTGCGATATCCGCGGGGCGCACACCATGCGGCGCCCGGCGTGCCAGCAGTCGGAAAACGGCGAGGCGGCCCTCGTGACCGAGAGCCGTGAGCGCACCGGCCTGATCGTAACTTTTCATGAATTTATGAATCCATCGACTTTGCGCTTGGTCAAATGACAATCCTATGGCTAGGCTGATTCAGTGCGATGACAGGGCGGTGACACACAGGCGGATCCCTCCCGAGCGATGCCACGACAGATGGCAAGCCCAAGGGAGTTAAGAATGTCCAGATGCGATCGTCTCGTCGACCGAGGTCGGCGACAGTTTCTCCGCGGCGGGGCCGCAGCGGGGGTCGGGGCTGCGGCAGCAACCGTTGCACCGGCAAACCGCGCCACCGCCCGTGCGCGCGTCGACTATCCGTCCAATCGGCTTGCCAACATCGCCGATCTCAGGGTGAACGAGCCGGTGGATATTGCCTATCCCGACGCCGACTCGCCAGGCGTCCTTCTCAAGCTCGGGCAGGCGGTCCCCGGCGGCGCCGGGCCGGAGGGCGACATCGTCGCCTACTCGGTGCTCTGCCCGCATAAGGGCTACGTGCTCGGCTACCACGCCGCCGACAAGACGCTGAACTGCCCGGGCCACTACTCGCGCTTCGATGCCGAGATGGAGGGCCAGCAGATCTTCGGCATGTCGAACCAGAGCCTGCCGAAATTCCATCTCCGCATCGACGAGAGCGGCGATATCTTCGCCGAGGGTGTCGACGAACTAATCTATGGCCGCACGGCCAATGTCCTGTCGAGCTGAGGGAGGCGGAGATGACCTATAAACGTGGTGTCGACCAGCTCCCGATCCCGCCGAAGGATGCCAAGGTGCAGAACGTGACCTGCGATTTCTGCATCGTCGGCTGCGGCTACAAGGCCTATTCTTGGGACCTCAGCCGACAGGGCGGCACGGCCCCGGGCGACAATGCCTTCGGCGCCGATCTCTCGGAGCAGCAGGGGGCGGAATCCGAGGCGTGGTTCCAGCCGTCGATGTACAACATCGTCCAACAGGACGGCCGGCCCGTGCATCTGGTGATCAAGCCTGACGCGGACTGCGTGGTGAACCAGGGGCTCAACTCGGTGCGCGGCGGGCGGCTCGCCGAGACGCGCTACTCCGAACAGACCGGAACGATGACCGACCGGCTCACGCACCCGCTGGTCTGGCGCTACTCCCAGCACATGCCGACCTCCTGGGACGACGCCCTCTCGCTGGTCGCCGATGTCACCCGCCGCGTGGTCGAGGAGTGGGGCGAGGACGGCGTCATCGTCTCGGCTTTCGACCATGGCGGGGCGGCCGGCGGCTATGAGAACACCTGGGGCACCGGCAAGCTCTATTTCGATGCGATGAAGATCAAGAACATCCGCATCCACAACCGGCCGGCCTACAACTCCGAGGTCCACGCCACCCGCGATATGGGGATGGGCGAGCTCAACAACTCCTATGAGGACGCCGAGCTGGCAGACACGATCTTCTGCGTCGGCGCCAACCCGCTGGAGAACCAGACCAACTATTTCCTCGCCCATTGGGTGCCGAACCTGCGCGGCATCTCGATGGACAAGAAGCGCGCGATGATGCCGGACGAGCCGCATGAACCTGCGCGCGTGATCATGGTTGACCCCCGCCGCACCGTGACGACGAATATCTGCGAGATCGAGGGCGGCGCCGAGAACGTGCTGCATCTCGCGATCGCACCCGGCACCGACCTCGTGCTGCTGAACGCGCTCCTGACCGAGATCGTCGCGCAGGGATGGCATGCCGAGGACTTCATCGCGGCCCATACCGCGGGCTTCGACGAGGCGCTGGCCGCCAACCGGACGAGCCTCGAGGAGGCGGCCGGCATCACCGGGCTCGACCCCGCCGACATCGCCAAGGCGGCCGCCTGGATCGCCGAGCCGAAGGAGGGCGGCGCGCGGCGGCGCACCATGCTCTGCTACGAGAAGGGGCTGATCTGGGGCAACGACAACTACCGCACCAACGCCGCCATGGCGAATCTCTGCTTCGCCACCCACAATGTCGGGCGCGAGGGCACGGGCTGCGTGCGCCTCGGCGGCCACCAGGAGGGCTATGTCCGCCCCTCGGAGGCGCATGTCGGCCGGCCCGCGGCCTATGTCGACCAGCTGCTGATCAACGGCGAGGGCGGCATCCACCACATCTGGGCGACCGACCACTTCAAGTCGACGCTCAACGCCGAGGAGTTCCGCCGCGTCTATCGCCGCCGCACCAACATCGTGAAGGAGGCGATGGAGGCGATCCCCTATGGCGACCGGGAGGCGCAGATCGAGGCGATCGTCAATGCGATCCGGCGCGGCGGGCTCTTCGCGGTCGATGTCGACATTCTCCCGACCCCGATCGGCGAGGCCTGCCATGTGATCCTGCCGGCGGCGACGGCGGGGGAGATGAACCTGACCTCGATGAATGGCGAGCGCCGGCTCCGGCTGACCGAGAAGTACATGGACCCGCCCGGCGCGGCGCTGCCCGACTGTCTGATCGCGGCGCGGCTCGCCAACCATCTCGAGCGGTCGTTCCGGGCGGCGGGCGACGATGCGCGGGCCGACGGCTTCCGGGGTTTCGACTGGCAGACCGTGGAAGACGCCTTCATGGACGGGTACCACGCCCATGCCGGCGGCGGTGAGCACGTGACCTATGAGCGGCTCCGCGCCATGGGCACCAATGGCGTGCAGGAGCCCTGCACCGGCGTCGAGGACGGCAAGCTGGTCGGCACGACGCGGCTCTACACCGACGGCGTCTTCGGCACCGCCGACGGGAAGGCGCATTTCATGGCCGCCGAGTGGCGGGGGCTCCAGGCCAAGGGGCGGGCCGCGCAGCGCGAGCGCTTCCCCTTCCTCATCAACAACGGCCGAAAGAACATGATCTGGCAGAACGCCTTCTACGACATCCGCACACCCTTCGTGCGGGAGCGCTTCCCGGCCCCGCCAATCGAGATGAGCCCCGAGGACATGGCGCAGCTCGGGCTCGAGGCCGGCGATCTCGTCGAGGTGTGGAACGATGTCGGCTCGACCCAGGCGATGGTCTATCCGGTGGCGACGGCGCGGCCCGGCGAGTGCTTCATGCTCTTCTGCTCGCCGCTCGGCCAGGTCGGCAACGTGATCAGCGAGCACACCAACGAGCTGATGATCCCCAACTACAAGAATGTCTGGGCCGATATCCGCCGCATCGGACGGGCGCCGGGTGCGGACGAGATCAGCTTCAAGGCGCTCGAATTCCCTAAGGGGATCTGAGGGTCAGGCGATGACGGGTGTGGCGGTTCCCGCCGCACCCGGCGAGGGTGGCATCGCAACATCCACCCCGCAGTCCAGCGCATCCACCCCCGAGACGCGAGACCCCGCCATGTGCCGCTCGCACCCAGCAGCTCCGCGCCACCTCTGAGATCGGCACCGGTCGCGGTCCGGGGGCCCGGCTGGCCGGGCGGAAACGGGGAGCCCCATGCTCGCAGCCGCCCTCCCAGGGCGATATCCTCGTGGTGCCGGCCCTGTCCGTCGGCGCCGCGGATCGAGAGGAGACCCCGATGACCCGCAATCCCGGGACCGCGCCGGAGCCGATGACGCCGCCTGCGCCGAGGCGGCGCCGCGCCGCGCTGCCCGTCGCTGCCGCAGCCCTTGTGCTGGGCCTCACCGCGTCGAGCGGGGCCGAGGACGCGACATCTCCCGAGGGCGCCTGCACCCGCGCCGTCGCCGAGACGGTCTATGTGCCCGCCTTCTCCCGGATCCACACCCATGAGCGCCAGCGCCAGCCGCTCGCCTCGACCCTCGTCATTCACAATGTCGATCCCGAGGCCTCCATCGAGGTGACCCGGGTGAGCTACCATGACGAGACGGGGGCACAGGTGTCGGAGCTCGGCGGCGACGACAACGGGCCGCTCCCGCCCTTCGCCTCGCTCAGCTATCTCACGGAGCTGACCGACGACCGCGGCGGCATCGGCGCCAACTACATCGTCGACTGGAGATCGGAGCGCGCCGCGTGCAGCCCGCTCATCCTGGCGATCATGATCGGGGGCAGCGGCACCCAAGGCATCTCCTTCTCCCTCGAAGGTCGCGTGATCGCGCGCAGGACGAGCAAGGCCGAGTGAGGCCGGATCGCTGCGGCGGGGCCTTCGCGGCCGTCGGACCGCGCGCGCTAGATCGGTTGGCAGAGGCGGGCCGCATCGAGCGCAGCCGCGTGGATGCCGCGCGCCGAGACGCAATCCCCGACCCGGAACAGCGCGTAGCGCCCGACCGCCCCGTCGATCCCATCAAGGCTCGGCTGGCGCTGCCCCGCCAGGAGGCTGGCCTGATCGGTCTGACCGGAATTGACCGAGCCCGGCACCAGGGCCTCGTAGAGCGTCTCGTCGGGAACCGTCCCGACATCGACGACGATCCCGTCATAGTCGCGCAGAAGCCGGCGGGAGCTGTACTCATGGGCAAAGCGACCGCGGAGCCGGTTGCCCTCGGGCTCGATCTCCTCGAGCCTCAGATCCGTAATGATCTCGACGCCCAGATCATCGAGGTTGCGCAGATGGATCGCGTAGTTGGTGACGCCGACATCCTCAGCGATCATGCGATCGGGCGTGATCAGATCCACCGCGGCTCCGGCCGCCGCGAGGTGCTCGGCGCAGGTGGGGCCGCTCTGGCTGCCGGTCTCGTCATAGACCAGCACCCGGCCCTCGGCTGACATCGCACCCGAGAGCGCGTCCCAGACCGTGGTGGCATGGGCCTCCGCCCCTGCGATGGTGCCCATCTGCGGCAGGCCGCCGGTCGCGAGCACCACGATGTCGGGCGCGCGGGCCAGGATGTCCTCCGGCTCGGCGAAGCAGTTGAAATGGAACGCGACCCCCAGCCCCTCGCAGCGCGCGTATAGCCAGCGCGTGATGCCGCTCATGTCTCGCCTCCACGGGATGCGGGCGGCATGGGTCACCTGACCGCCGGGGTTCGCCAGCGCCTCCAGCACATCGACGCGGTGGCCGCGCTCGGCGAGGGTGCGCGCCGCTTCGAGCCCGGCGGGCCCCGCCCCGACGACGACGGCCCGCAGCGACGTCGGGCTCGGCGACAGCCGATGCGAGAGCAGCCCCTCACGCCCGGTGACCGGGTTGTGCAGGCAGAGCGCGTCGCCGCCCCGGTAGATCCGGTCGATGCAGTAGCCGGCGCCGACGCAGGGACGGATCGCGGCGTCCTCGCCCTTGAGATGCTTGGCGACCAGATGCGGATCGGCGATCTGCGCGCGGGTCATGCCGATCAGATCGACGTGACCCTCCGCCACGGCATGGTGCGCGATCGCGAGATCGGCCACGCCTGCCGCATGGAGCACCGGGAGCCCGGTCGCCCGGCGCACCTTGCCGGCCAGCTCGACGAAGCGACCGCCGGCGAAGGCCATCGACGGCACCGTCTCGGCGACGCCCGCCTTGGTCCAGTTGGCCCCGCCGGAGACATTCAGGCAGTCGAGCAGCCCGGAGCGGGCATAGGCGACGGCGATCGCGATCCCCTCCGCCTCGTCGATACCACCCTCGACACCTTCATTGGCGGTGAAGCGCAGGCTGACGATGAAGCGCTCGGGCGTGGCGGCGCGGATCGCCTCGAGCACCTCGAGGCCGAACCGGATCCGGTTCTCGAAGCACCCGCCATAGGCATCGCTCCGCTGGTTCGAGAGCGGGCTCCAGAACTGCCCGACCAGATGGCCCGAGGCGAGCACCTCCACCCCGTCGAGCCCGCCCTCGGCGCAGCGCCGGGCCGCGGCCGCATAGTCGCCGACGATCCGGCGGATCTCCGAGACCTCAAGCGCCTTCGGCACGGCGCCATGGGCCGGCTCGCGCAGCGGCGAGGGTGCGACAGTCGGCACCCAGTTGCCCGCGGTCGGCCGCGTCCGGCGCCCGGCATGGCTGATCTGGCAGATCAGCCCGACACCATGGGCATGGATGCGGTCGGCGAAGGCGCTGAGATGCGCCACCACGCGGTCCTCGCCGAGCTGGAGCTGGCCGAAGGAGGGCGGCGAGTCCGTCGACACCGACGAGGACCCGCCGAACATCGTCAGCGCCAGCCCGCCCCGCGCCTTCTCCTCGTGGTAGCGCTGGTAGCGCGGGCCCGGCATCCCGTCCTCGGCATAGGCCGGGGCGTGGCTGGTGCTGATGATGCGGTTCTTGAGGCGCAGATGCCCGAGCGTGAAGGGCTCGAAGAGCGCCTTGTAGGGGGAGGTCATGGCGGTCCCTCGTCGGAGCGGGCATCCCCCGCAGACCTCCGGCGCAGGAATGCCGCGAATTCCTTGCGCGTGGTCTCGATATGGGCGCGCAGTTGGGCCACGGCCGCGGCGGTGTCTCCCGCAGCGCAGGCCTCGAGGATCGCCTCGTGCTCCTTCACCGGCCGGTCGAGCCCGCTGATCCGGGTCACCCGCAGCCGCGTGACGGCACCCATGCGCTGTTCGATATTCGCCAGCAGCGACAGCAGCGTGTGGTTGGCGCAGGGTTCGAGCAGCGCATGGTGGAAGCGCAGATTGAGCTCGCTCCAGCGCGTACGATCGGTCTCGCGGGCATAGTCCGCCTGGATCTGCCGGGCGAGGCGGAGGTCCTGCTCGATCATCTGCGGGACGGCCAATTCCAAGGCCCGGCATTCGAGCGCCAGCCGCACATCGATCAGCTCGAGCACCTCGGCATCGGGGAGCTGCCGGACGATGGCGCCGCGGCGGGGCCGGAATTCGACAAGCCCCTCGCTCTCGAGCCGGCGCAGGGCCTCGCGCACCGGGATCTTGCTGACGCCGAAGCGCTCGGCGATCTCGTCCTGGCGGAGGGGCGCGCCGCCCTCGACGCGCCCCTCGAGGATCTCGGCCCTCAGCGCCCGGTGAACCGCGCTCGATGCAGCCGGAGCGCGCTCTGCGGCGCTTGCCGGTCTCATGCGAAAGCCTCCGATCTTGTGCGACAGGCGGTTGAATATCGTATACGATTGCACCACAATCAAATCCAATCTTCCGGTGGTCGCTGCGGAGTGGCCGATGCGGGCCCCGGTCCGGGAGGGAGGACCAACTGACCGATCGGGCGGAGATCGCGGTCATCGGCGCGGGGATTATCGGGATCGCCACGGCCCATGCCCTGGCGGTTGGGCACGGCCAGCGCGAGGTGGTGCTGATCGATGCCGGCCAGCCCATGGGGTTCACCTCCGCACAATCCGGCGAGAACTACCGCAACTGGTGGCCGCATCCGACCATGGTGAACTTCACGGATCGCTCCATCGACCTGATGGAGGCTTTCGCGAAGGAGACCGGCAACCGCATCGCGATGTCGCGCCGCGGCTATGTCCTCGCAACCCGGGACACCGAGATCGACGGGTTGCTGGAGCAGCTGGCCTTCGGCCTCGGCGACCGGGCCGAGGCCTGCGTGCGGGTCCATGAGCCCGGCACACGCGCCCGCTATCGCCCACCGGTCTCGGCGGACTGGGAGGCGGCGCCCGACGGTGTCGACATCCTGCGCGACCCGGCGCTCATCCGCACGAGCTTCCCCTCGTTCGATCCGGAGATCCGCACGGTTGTTCATATCCGGCGCGGCGGCGATATCAGCGGGCAGCAGCTGGGAGCGGTCCTGCTCGAGCGGTTCCGCATGGCCGGCGGCAGGCGGCTGACCGCGACGGTTGAGGCGATCGAGCACGCCGCGCCCTTTCGGCTGGCGCTCCGGGGCCCGGAGGGACACCGCCCGCTCGCCGTCGACCGCATCGTCAACGCGGCCGGTCCCTTTGCTGGGGATATCGCCGAGATGCTCGGCGTCGATCTGCCGATCCGCAACGTCTTCCAGCAAAAGATCGCCTTTGAGGACAGCGCGCGGGCAATCGCGCGGGACATGCCCTTTGCGATCGACCTCGACCCGCAAAGGATCGATTGGACCGATGACGAGCGCCGGGTGCTGCGGGAAGATCCCGAGCTCGCCTGGCTCGCGGAGACGCTCCGCGGGTCGATCCACTGCCGGCCCGACGGAGGCGACGGCGGCAGCTGGGTCAAGCTCGGCTGGGCCTTCAACGACGATCCGGCAAGGGCAAGCTGGGACCCGCCGCTTTCGGACAGCTTTCCCGAGATCGTGCTCCGCGGGGCCGCGCGGCTGAACGCGGCGCTGAAGCGCTACTACGGGCGGCTGCCGGCGCGATCCCACCACTATGGCGGCTGGTACACCATGACCGCGGAGAACTGGCCGCTGATCGGTCCGATGGGGCCCGACGGCGCCTTTATGAACTGTGCACATTCGGGCTTCGGCACCATGGCGGCCTGCGCGGCCGGAGAGCTTTGCGCCGCCTGGGTGGTTGGCGGCAGCCTGCCGGGCTATGCGCCCGCCTTCTCGATGGCGCGCTACGACGACACCGCGCTGATGGCGCTGCTCGAACGCTCAAGCCGGGGGGTTCTGTAGACGTCGTGTATCAGGGGGATGGCGCTGGTTGACGGGATGCGCCGCGGAAACATCAGCTGACGCCGACGGAGGTGCGACGCGGACCGGCCATGCGGATGTGGCCGGAGCCGGTCCGCGCAGAAGGCGCCTCTGGGGCAAGCTGCAAAGGACCAGGACATGCCGATTGCGGTTCGTCGCCTTCTCGATCGACCGATCATCCATCAGGGGATGAGCGCCAGCCTTGGCGACAATATCAATGGCCCCTCGTTGATCCGGGTGCCCGACTGGGTCGAGGATCCGCTCGGCCGGTACCTTCTCTACTTTGCCCATCATGAAGGGCGCTCGATCCGACTTGCCTATTCAAACGCCCTGACTGGGCCCTGGGTCGTTCACGAGCCTGGGGCGCTCAGGATCGAGCAGTCGCTGTTCCCCCACGACCGCAGTCAGATCACGCCGAGACCTGATGGCACGGATCCGCACGCCAGCCTCGGCATCACGCAGTATGTGCCGCATATCGCCTCGCCGGATGTCCTGGTGGACCAGGGAAATCGCCGGGTCCTTATGTATTATCACGGGATGACCGCGACCGGCGACCAGATGACCCGTCTCGCCATTTCAGCGAACGGCGTGGATTTTCGGGCGAAACCAAAACTGTTCACCCACTACTATTTTCGCGTCGTTGAGTATCGCGATTGGTATTGGGCGATCTCCTGGGGCGGATATCTGTTCCGCGCGCCCAACCCCGATGGCCCCTTTGAGCGAGGCCCCGCCACCTTCGAGACCGAACCGCTCAGCCCGCCCGGCCGGACCCTGCGCCATCTTGCCCTGCTGATGGACGGCGACCGCTTGCATCTCTTCTTCAGCCGGATCGGCGATGCGCCGGAGGCGATCCTCCACGCGGAGGTCTCGCTCCACGCTGACTGGCACAGATGGGCGGCAGGCGCACCGCGGGAGGTCTTGCGGCCCGTCGAGCCGTGGGAAGGCGCCGCCCTTCCCGTAAGGGCCTCCCGCGCCGGCGCTGCCCGTGGCCCCGAACACGCCCTGCGTGACCCGTGCATCTTTCGCGACGATGACGGTCGGGTCTATCTGCTCTACAGCGGGGCTGCAGAGCAGGCGATCGGCATCGCGGAGGTGACGGGGCTTTGACGATCTCCGCAGACCAGACGCCGCGCCCTGCACGGGTTGAAGACACGCCCGACCGATGATGCCCTTGCGCCTCTTCGAGCGATCGGTTCCGTTTCGGCGGGGGCCGATCTCGCGGGATCGGCGCATGAAGGGATCGGCGCATGAAGGGACGGGCATGAGCAAGGCGGCGCGCCGCAACGCGGGACGTCGGAACGTGGCGCGGGAGGCCCCGGCGCCCCCGCTGTGGCACGACACACGGGGCGGGCGGCTCCCGATCCTCAGCGCCGAGGACCAGCGGCGTATGCATGCCGCCTCGCTCGCTCTGTTGAGCGATCCGGGCCTTGCCGAAGCGCCGCCCGTCGTTGTCGAGCTCGTCTCTGCGGCTGGCGGATGGCTGGCAAAGGATGGCCGGCTCGTCATCCCGCCGGAGCTCTGCGCGCGCGCCCTTGCGGGGCTGAGGCGAGACGTGACGCTCTGCGGCCGCGATCCGGGCGCCGACCTGCCGCTCTCGGAGGGCCGGGTGTATCTCGGATCGGGTGGCGCGGCGCCCTTGATCCTCGACATGGAGACGGGCCGCTATCGGCCTTCGACGCTGGCCGATCTCTATGACGCCGCGCGTCTGGTCGACCGGCTCGAGCATGTGGCGTTCTTCTCGCGCTCGCTCGTGGCGCGCGACCTAGAGGGGGCCCGGGCGCTCGACATCAACACCTGCTACGCAGCACTGGCCGGGACCGCCAAGCATGTGATGGTCAGCGCCTCGCAGGCCGACCATGTCGCCGACATCGCGGCGATCTGCCATGCCGTCGCGGGCTCGGCCGAGGGGTTCGCCGCGCGCCCGTTCCTCTCGCTCAACGTCAACCACGTGGCCCCGCCGCTGCGCTTCGCGCCCGAGGCCGCGGAGGTGCTGGTCGCAGCCGCGCGGGCCGGTATCCCCAGCATGGTCAACACATTCGGCCAGCTCGGCGCCTCGAGCCCCGTGACCATGGCGGGCTGCATCGCGCAGACCAATGCCGAGACGCTGGCCGGGCTCGTCGTCGCCTGGCTCGCCAACCCGGACGCGATCGCGATCTATGGCGCGCGCCCGATGGTAACGGATCTGCGCTCGGGCGCCATGGCCGGCGGCAGCGGCGAGCAGGCGCTTCTGACGGCGGCGGCGGCCGAGATGGCGCGGTTCTACGGCCTGCCCTCCTCGACCATCGCAGGCGCGACGGACAGCAAGGCCGCCGATGCGCAGGCAGGCTACGAGAAGGCGCTGTCGGTCAGCATGGCCGCCCAGGCGGGCGCCAATCTGATCACCCAGGCGGCGGGCATGCAGGCGGGACTGATGGGCGCGTCCTTGGAGGCCTATGTGATCGACAACGACATGCTGGGCGCGGTTCGCCGCAGCCTCGCGCCGATCGACACCGGCCCGGAGGCCCTCTCCCCCGCGATGATCGCCGAGACCGTGCGGGGCGAGGGCCATTTCCTCGGCCATCCGCAGACCTATGGCCGGATGATCTCGGACTTCCTCTACCCCGACCTCGCCGACCGCCGCTCGATCGAGGCGTGGGAGGCCGCGGGCGCCCCGGACATCCGCTCCGCTGCGCGCGAGCGTGTGCGCGAGATCCTCGCCGCCCACCACCCTGCGCATCTCCCGCGCGAGATCGACGAGCGACTGCGCGCACGCTTCGACATCAGACTGCCGCGCAGCAGGATGGAGCCGTCATGAAAGTCGCCATCTTCGGCACCGGCGCGATGGGGTCGGTCTATGCCGCGCTCTTTCGCGAGGCCGGACACGAAGTCTGGGCCGTCGATTGCTGGCGTGAGCACGTGGCGGCGATCAACGCGTCGGGCCTCAGGCTCACGGGGGCGAGCGGCGACCGCACGGTCACGGGGCTCCGCGCGACCACCGACATCGCCGAGGCGGGGCCCTGCGATCTGATCGTGATCGCGACCAAGGCGAGTGGCGTCGGGCCGGCCGCACGGGCCATCGCCCCCGTGCTGTCGGAGGAGACGCTGGTGCTGACGATCCAGAACGGCCTCGGCGCGGCAGACCGGATTGCCGCCCATATGCCCACCGAGGCAGTGCTGCTCGGCGTCGCCGACGGCTTCGGCGCCTCCCTCACGGGCCCGGGCCATGCGCACCACACCGCGATGAAGCTCATCCGCATCGGCGAGATCGGCGGCGGCCTCACCGATCGCGCCCGGCGCCTCGCCGCGCTCTGGCAGGAGGCCGGGTTCGAGGCGCGCGCTTTTGAGGACATCGCGCAGCTGATCTGGGAGAAGTTCCTCTGCAACGTCACCTTCAGCGCGCCCTGCACTGTCTTCGGCGTGACGGTCGGCGACCTGATGGCCCATGCCGAGCGCTGGGAGATCGCGCTCGGCGCCATGCGGGAGGCCCATGCCCTGGCCCGCGCCAAAGGGATCGCGCTCTCCTTCGACGACCCCGTCGCCTATGTCACCGCCTTCGGCCAGCGCATGCCCGGCGCCCGCCCCTCGATGCTGCTCGACCACATGGCCTGCCGCCCGTCTGAGCTCGATGCGATCAACGGGCAGGTTCCCCCGCTCGGGCGCCGGCACGGGATCGCCACGCCCTATAACGACACGCTCGTTGCCATCCTGCGTAAGCGCGAGGAAGCCTTCGGGGGCCCGCGGGGCTGAAACGCATCACCGGTCCGTTGAGCTGACCAACCGGTCCGAAACAGTGGTTGATTAGCGCCGAATCTCGTGGACAGACTGGAGGCACTGACCGCCCAACGATAAGGCAGACGACAATGAAGAGGCTCGCGGACCCGAACGGGCTCGTCTTCACCGCTTCCAGCCCCGAGAGCGCCGCACGGTTTGCAGAGCTGACGCGAGCCTATATGGGCTTCCGTCCCACCACGGGTGCGCTGGCGAAGGCGCTTGCGGCGGACGATCCCGACATGCCGATGGCCCGCTGCGCCATGGGCTATTTTGCCAAATTGATGGGCAGCTCGAACCACTCGGCCCGTGCCCGCGAGATCTCGCGCGACCTCGACAGCCTGCTGGAGCGCGTCGAGGCCACGGGCCGCGAGCGCATGCATGCCGCCGCCCTCTCGGCCTGGACCCGCGGCGACATGGATCGGGCGACCGAGCTTTGGGAGGAGATCCTGCTCGAGACGCCGCAGGACGGCCTGGCGCTCCGGCTCGCGCATTTCACGCATTTCTACTCGGGCGACGGTCGGCAGATGCGCGACTCGATGGCCGCGATCCTGCCGCGCTGGTCCGAGGACCACCCCGATTACGGCTTCCTGCTCGGCATGTATGCGTTCGGGCTCGAGGAGTCGGCCGAATATGCCAAGGCCGAGGCCTACGGCCGTCGCGCAGTCGAGATCAATCCCGCCGATGCCTGGTCGGTTCACGCGGTCGCCCATGTCCTCGAGATGACCGAGCGCCACGAGGACGGCATCGCCTGGGTCAGGGGGCTCGAGGCCGACTGGTCGACGGTCAACAATTTCCGCTTCCACCTGCACTGGCATCGCTGCCTCTATCACCTGGAGCGGGGCGAGTTCGACGAGGTGCTGCGGATCTACGATAATCAGGTGGTGTCGGACATCTCGTCCGACTTCTATCTCGACATCTGCAACGCGTCGTCACTGCTCTGGCGGCTCGAGATGTTCGGTGTCGATATCGGCACCCGGTGGCAGGAGCTCGCCGAGGTCGCGCGCACGCACATGGCCGATACCGACCTGATCTTCGTCTCGCTGCATTACCTCATGGCCCTGATCGCGGCGGGCGACCGGGCAGCCGCCGACGAGATGATCGGCAACATCCGCGCCTGGTCGTCGCTCGACGAGACCCAGGCCCGCATCTGCGCCCGCGTCGGCGTCGCGCTTGCCGAAGGGCTGCGGGACGCGCGCACCGGCGCGTATGCCTCCGCCGTCACCCGGATCGGTCGGGTGCGCTACCAGCTCGACCAGATCGGCGGCAGCAAGGCGCAGCGCGATGTCTTTCACATGATCCTGTTGGACGCCGCCGCGGCGGGCGACAACGCGCTGAAGGCGCGTGCGCTCTTCGCCGAACGCGTCGGACAGAAGGCGCAGTCGAGCTGGACCTGGCAGGGGTACAGCTCGGCCCTCGAGGCGCTCGGCGAGACCGCCGAGGCCCGTGCCGCCGCGGCCCGCGCCGCCGCCATCCGGACCGCTGCCTGAGATCAGCGCTCCCCCACAAGACCCACGAGACCAATCCATGCCCATCATCAAGCATCTCGGCGCCACCATGCGCTTCCAGCCCCGCATCCGGAAGGGCGCTTTCCTCGAGGCCTGCTGGCGCCATGGCTGCCGCCGGTACTCCGTCTACAACCGGACCTATATCTCGGCGACCTTCTCCGACCCGGTCAACGAGTACTGGCGCGTGACCAAGGACGTGGCGATCTGGCCGGTGATGGGCGAGCGCCAGGTGGAGATCTCGGGCCCCGACGCGCTCGACTTTGTGCAGTTTCTCACCCCGCGCAACATGGCGAAATGCGCGGTCAACCAGTGCAAGTATGCGCTGATCACGGCGCCCGATGGCGGCATCGTCAGCGATCCGATCATCCTCCGGCTCGACGAGAACCGGTTCTGGCTCTCGACGGCGGATTGCGATCTCGAGCTCTGGGCCAAGGGGATCGCGGTCAACAGCCCGATGCGCGTGACGATCCGCGATGCTGACGTCTCGGTGATCCAGGTCCAGGGGCCGAAGTCGCCGCATCTGATGTTCAACATGTTCGGCGCGAACATCCTCGACCTGAGATACTACTGGCTCACCACCGCGATGTTCCAGGGCCACCCGCTCCGGATCTCCCGCACCGGGTGGAGCGGCGAGTTTGGCTATGAGATCTATCTTGAGAACCGCCAGCAGGGCGATGCGCTCTTCGACGCGCTGATGGAGGCGGGCAAGCCCTATGACGTGGCCCCGGGCGCGGTGAACCATATGCGGCGCATCGAGTCCGGCATCCTCTCCTGGGGCGTCGACATGACGCTCGAGGAGAACCCCTTCGAGCTCGGCCTCGGGCGCCTCGTCGAGCTCGACGCCACACCGGACTTCATCGGTCGCGACGCGCTGACCCGGCTGAAGGAGAAGCCGGTCGACCGGCAGCTCGTCGGCCTCGTCGTCGAAGGCGAGCCGCTCGAGCCCAACGAGGACCCATGGCCGCTCAGCAAGGGCAATTCGGAGGCCGGCAAGATCACCAGCCTCGCCTACTCGCCGCGACTCAAGAAGAACATCGCGCTCGGCCTCGTCGCCACGGAACACACCGCGCCCGACACGGCGCTCGATGTCGATGCCTGGGACGGCCCGCGCAGCGCGCGGATCGCCCCCCTGCCCTTCATGCCGAAACTCCAGCACGGCAGCGCCCGCGCGCTCGTCACCGGCGCCGCGCCCTGAGGGCCGCGGCCCGCCCGCCACACGTGACGCCAACCGAAAGGGACCGGACCATTGGCCAAGATCACCGCAATCAACCACATCGCCTTCGCCGTGAAGGATCTCGACGCCGCGCTCGACAACGCCATCAACGTGCTCGGCGGCGAGATGATGATGGAGTTCGAGTCGATCCAGGACCGCTACAAGGGCGCCTGCGTGCGCTTCGGGGTCAGCATCATGAGCTTCATCTCGAGCGAGGACCCCGAGAGCTTCATCTCGAAATATGTCGAGAAGCACGGCAACGGAATCCAGCATATCGGCCTCGAGATCGACGATATCGAGGAGTATGTGCGCGAGCTCGAGGCCAAGGGTGTCCGGCTCGACAAGACCGAGATGGCGGACGAGGATTATCAGGAGGCGCTGGTCGGCCCCAAGACCGGCAATGGCGTGGTGCTGCAGCTCACCGGCTGGAAGGCCGGCCCCTTCGACGCGACCTATGACGGCTGCGAGCGCCTCTGCCAGAAATACGCGCAGAACCCCAAGCTGAACCTGCGCGCCGGGAACCAGCTGCCGAAGGACTGAGACCCGGCGGGAGGCGGCGGCCATGCAGGACCGGCATTTCGGCGTCTGGCCCGACGGCAAGCCCCACGGTCTGCCGCCGTTGCCGCACTCGGTCTACCACAACCTCCGCCTGTCGGCCGAGCGGCACCCGGACCGGCCGGCCATCGTCTACTACGGCCGGACGCTGAGCTTCTCCGACCTGCACGCGCAGGTGCAGCGTCTTGCCGGCTATCTCGCCGAGGCCTGCGGGATCGGGGCCGATGATCGCGTCGCGCTCTACATGCAGAACGCGCCGCACTTCGTCATCGCCTACTATGCGATCCTCGCGGCCAACGCGGTTGTCGTGCCGGTCAATCCGATGAACCGGCGCGCCGAGTTGCAGCATGTGGTCGAGGATGCCGGCGCGCGGGCGATCCTCTTCGGCGAGGAGCTCTCCGAGGAGGTCGCCGCGGTCACAGGCGCGTTCGCGGACACGGTGCTGATCTCGGCGCGCTATGCGGACTACATCGACCCGGCGACGGATCTCGCGCTCCCCCGCGAGCTGACGGCGCCGCGACGGGCCTCCCCGTATGGCACCCCGTGGCAGACCGCCCTCGACGCCGGCTGCACGCCGCCCCCGCATGACCGCAGGCCCGAGGACTGGTGCCTGATCCCCTACAGCTCGGGCACGACCGGACGGCCGAAGGGGTGCCTGCACACCCATGCCAGCGTGAACGCCACCATCGCGATCTATCCCGACTGGATCGACTTCCGCCCCGGGTCGCGCATCCTGGCCACCCTGCCCTTCTGCCACGTCACCGGCATGCAGCATTCGATGAACCTGCCGATCTATTCCGGATCGACGATGTTCCTGATGACCCGCTGGAACCCCGCGACCGCCGCGACCCTGATCGAGCGGCACCGGATCCAGCACTGGCGCTCGATCACCACGATGATGATCGATTTCCTCTCCCTGCCCGGGATCGAGAGGGTCGACCTCTCCTCGCTCCAGGCCATCGGCGGTGGCGGCGCCCAGATGCCGCAGAGCGTCGCGCAAAAGATGACCGATCTCATCGGCCTCGACTTCGTGGAGGCCTATGGCCTGACCGAGACCATGGCGCCCACGCATATCAACCCGCCCGCCGCGCCGAAGAAACAGTGCCTCGGCATCCCGATCTTCGACGTCGACTCCCGGATCGTCGACCCGGAGACCCTGGCGGAGCTCGGCCCGAACCAGCCCGGCGAAATCGTGACCCACGCCCCCCAGGTCTTCCGCGAGTACTGGAAGCGCCCCGAGGCAACCCAAGACGCGTTCCTTACCATCGAGGGCAAGCGCTTCTTTCGGACCGGCGATATCGGCTATTATGATGATGAGGGGTATTTCTTCTTCGTCGACCGGCTGAAGCGGATGATCAATGTCTCGGGGCTGAAGGTCTGGCCGGCCGAGCTCGAGGCGATCCTGCACAGCCACGAGGAGATCAGCGAGGCCTGTGTCGTCGGCGATCCGGATCCGCGCTCGGGCGAGGCGGTGCGCGCCGTGATCGTGCCGCGGCCGGGCTGCGAGACGCTCTCGCCTGAGGCGCTGACCGACTGGTGCCGCGCCAATGTCGCCGCCTACAAGGTGCCGAAGGTCTTCGAGTTCCGCGACAGCCTGCCCCGATCGGTCGTCGGCAAGGTCCTTTGGCGGGAGCTTTAGACCCGACGCTCCGCTAACCGGATCGCGTGTCCGTCACGCGGAACTTTCGCTGCCCGCGCCCCGGGGCTACCAAGGCGAGATGACCTCTGTGCCCCTCACCCGCCCATGAGACTGCTCGGCGCCTGGCCCGGCTCGGCGGCCACAGCGGAGCGCCAGTCCGCTCAGACCGGTTTCGCGCTGATGCTGATCGGCTGCGCGACGCTCACGATCAACGACGCGATCATGAAGACCCTGGTCGCCGAGCTGCCGCTCCTACAGACCGTCTCGTTGCGCGGCGTCGCCGGGCTCGTCTTCACCGTCGCCGCTGCGCCGCTGATGGGCGGGTTTCGCATGCTGGTGCCACGGAACCCGCGGACCGCAGGCCTGCTCACCGGCTTCCTGATCTGCAATCTCGTGCTCTTCCCGCTCAGCCTCCGCTACATCCCGCTCGCGGATGCGATCATGCTCGCCTATCTGAGCCCGGTCGTCGTCGTCGCGCTGTCCCCGTGGCTTCTCGGGGAACGCGCAGGCTGGCGGCGCTGGAGCGCGGTCGTCGTCGGCCTGATCGGCGCGGCCCTCGTTATCGACCCGGGCGGGGGCACCGTTCATCCGGCCTTCGCGGCCCCGCTCGCCGTCGCCGTGATCGTCGGCCTGCGCGACATGCTGACCCGGAAGTTCATCCACGGAGAGAACACGCTGGCCCTCGTGATGCTGGCCAATCTCGGAGGGGCGTCGGTCGGGCTCGCCAGCATCCCCGTCGGATGGGAGCCGATCTCGGGCGACCAGCTCTGGCTCCTCCCGCTCGCCGGCGCGTTCCTGACCGTCTCGCAGTTCGTGATGGCCGCGTCGTTTCGCTATGCCGATGCGGCGACGCTGTCCTGCCTGAAGTATTCCTCGATCATCTGGGCGGCGGGGCTCGGCTGGATATTCTTCGGGGAAACGCTCGGCCTGAACGACTGGATCGGCGCGGCGCTGATCGCCTTTGCCGGGGTGCTGATCACCATCCGCACGCGGCGGGTGACGACCTGAAACGCGACGCGCCGCCCCGTCCGGGGCGGCGCGGATCTCTCGCGTTCGAGCCGGCCGCCGGATCAGGCGAGCCAGGCGGTCTCGTGGATCCGGAAGCCATCCCCCTCGCCGACCGGGTGCGCGGTCCAGCCCTGCAGCTTCTCCGAGCGGGCGTCGAGCCAGTTGGTGAAGACCGGAATGAGAGAGCCACCGGTGTTGTGGATGCTCTCCTGGATCTGGCAGTAGACCTCGGCCCGCTCAGGCCCATCGACCATGCCCCGCGCCTTGACGATCAGGGCATCGAGCTCGGCGGTGCCGTTGTGGCTCTCGTTCCATTTGGCATCGGAGAGATGCACGAGGCTGAAGCGCAGATCCGCGGTCGGGCGCGGCATCCAGTTCGACATGTGGAACGGCCGCTTCATCCAGACCGAGCTCCAGTAGCCATCGGCCGGCTCGCGCTGAACCTCGATGTTGAAGCCGACCTGCTTGGCGCTCTCCGCCAGGTGCAGCGCGAGATCCGGTGCCGGCGGGCCGCCCGCGGCGTCGGAGGTGTGCAGCGTGACCGTCTGGCCCTCCATGCCCGCCTTCTTGAGATGGAACTTGGCCTTGTCCGGGTCGAACTCGCGCTGTGCGATCCGCTCGCAGAAATACTTGTCGAGCGAGCCGATCGGCGTGTCGTTGGCGATGCGGCCAAAGCCCTTGAGCACGTTGTCGACCATGCCCTGGCGATCGGCCATGTACTTGATCGCGAGCCGCATGTCGTTGTTGTCGAAGGGCGCCACGTCCGACATCATCGGGAAGGTGATGTGCCGCGAGCCCGGCGCCGCCGCCATCGTCACGCCCGGCGCGTTGTTGATCAGATCGACCAGCTTTGGATCGACCCGGGTCACGAAGTGCACATCGCCCGAGACCAGCGCGTTCATCCGGGCCGGCGTGTCGCCGATGCCGAAGCTCTCGACCTCGTCCACATGGGCGATGTCGTCGCGGTAGTAGTTGCCGAAGCGCTCCGCCAGCATGCCGACGCCGGGCTCGAAGCTCGTGATCTTGTAGGGGCCGGTGCCGATCGCGTTGTTGAAATCGGTGAACCCGTCGGGGACGATCGCGGCGTGCATGTCGCCGAAGTAGTAGGGCAGGTCACCGTTCGGCCCGCTCAGTTCCACGACCATCACGTCGTCGCCGTCCTTGCGGATGTCCGTGATCGGCTCGAGCCAGGCTTTGATGATCGAGTCGCTGTCGTCGCCCCGGTGCCGGTTGAGCGAGTAGATCACGTCCTCGACGGTCAGGGTCTTGCCGTCGTGGAACTCGACGCCCGACCTGATCTTGAAGCGCCAGGTCATCGCGTCGTCGCTCGATTCCCACTCGGTCGCCAGGTCCCCCTCAAGCGAGAGGTCGTTGGCATAGCGCACCAGCGTGCCCATGGTCTGATAGGCGCGCTGGAAGTCCAGCGAGGTGGTCAGACGGTTGGGGTTCAGCGTGTCCTTGGCGCTGTGGCCGTACCAGCCGAGGATCAGGCGGCCGCCCTTCTTCGGCGTCGCGGCGATGGCCTTGTCGGCACCGAGGATGAGGCCGCTCGTCGTCGCCGCCGTCAGGCCAAGCACACCGACCCGACCAATGAATTCACGCCTCGACAGACGCCCTTTCACGAATTGGGCGGCGAGGAACTCTCCGTGTTTGCGATCCATTCACTTCTCCCTGGTTGCCGACGTCCTCGACGGGGCCGGTTCATTGGGGAGCGTAAGCGATGTCCGAATAGCGGGCAATCCGCTGGTGAAGGCTCTCTGATCTCTCTGCAACTTCGCCGCATCGGCGTTCTGCAATTCATGAACGCTGTTGATTTGCGCCGGAAAAGCGTGCGTAATCCGAAGAAAGATGGGTTTAAACCCACACGGGGAGGGACATGCTCGGAAGGCTCATTCTTCGCAGAATCGGTCTCGGCTTGGTGACGCTGTTCGTCGTCTCGCTGATCGTCTTCGCCGGCACCGAGATCCTGCCGGGCGATGTGGCGCAGGCCGTGCTCGGCCAGGGGGCGACGCCAGAGACACTGGCGGCCTATCGCGCCGAGATGAACCTCAACCGCCCCGCCTATGAACGCTACGTCGAATGGCTGGTCGGCCTCGTGACCGGGGATCTCGGGAACTCGCTCGCGACCCAGCGCCCGGTCTCCGAGATCATCGCGCCCCGGCTGCCGAAGACCCTGCTGCTCGGGGGGCTGGCAGCCCTGATCGCGGTGCCGCTGGCGGTGGGCCTCGGCCTCTACGCCGCGATGCGCCCGGGCGGGTTCGCCGACCGTTCCCTGACGACGGGCTCGATCGCCCTGACATCGGCGCCCGAGTTCCTCGTCGCGACGCTGCTGGTGCTCGCCTTCTCGATCGAGCTGCGGTGGCTGCCCGCGATCTCGCGCGTCACAGAGACCACCGGCTGGGGCGAGACGATCATCGCCCTCCTGATGCCGGTGCTCACGCTGACCGCCGCCGTCTTTGCGCCGATGATGCGGATGACCCGATCGGCCGTGCTCAACGTGCTGAGCCAGCCCTCGATCGAGATGGCGATCCTCAAGGGCGTGCCGCGGCGCACGATCATCCTGAAGCACGCCCTGCCGAACGCGATCGCCCCGATCATCAACGTCATCGCGGTCAACCTCGCCTACATCATCGGCGGTGTGCTCGTGGTCGAGACGATCTTCTCCTATTCCGGCGTCGCGAAGCTGATGGTCGACTCCGTGGCCTCCCGCGACATCCCCGTCGTCCAGGCCTGCGCGATGTTCTTCTGCGCCGCCTATGTGATCTTCAACCTGATTGCCGATGTGGTTTCGATCATGGCCAATCCACGACTGAGGCACGCGAAATGAGCGACACGGCCGTTCCCCGCAGCTTCCACCTGCCGGATCTCGGCGTCCTCGGCTGGATGTCGGTCGCGATCCTCGTGTTCTGGGCGGTCGTCTGCCTCTTCGCACCGTGGCTCGCGCCCTATGAGGAGAGCGCGATCCTGACCGACCAGTCGTTCTCGCCCGACGAGCGGATGATCCTCGGCTCCGACTATCTGGGCCGCGACGTCTTCAGCCGGCTGATCTACGGCGCGCGGCTGACGCTTGGCCTCGCCCTCGCGGCGACGGTCTTCGCCTTTGTCGTCGGCATCACCCTCGGCTTCATCGCGGGGATCATGGGCGGCGCGGTCGACGATGTGATGAGCCGGATCAACGACGCCTTCGTCTCCTTCCCCTCGATCATGCTGGCGCTGATCCTCGTCTCGGCCTTCGGGTCCTCGCTCTGGCTCCTGTTGCTCACGATCGGGTTCATCGAGGCGACGCGGGTCTACCGGATCGCCCGCTCGCTCGCGCAGAACATCATGGTGATGGATTTCGTCGAGGTCAGCCGGGCGCGCGGCGAGTCGATCTGGTGGATCCTGAGGCACGAGATCATGCCCAACGCCTTCATCCCGCTCTCGACCGATTTCGGCCTGCGCTTCACCTACTCGATCCTGCTGCTCTCCTCGCTCTCGTTTCTGGGGCTGGGCGTGCAGCCGCCCTTCTCCGACTGGGGCTCGATGGTGAAGGAGAACATGGCGGCGCTGAACTACATCCTTTTCTACGGCCTCAACGTGGCGCTGGCGCCGATCCTGCCGGCGGTCTGCATCTTCTCGGTGACGCTCGCCAACAACCTCCTGGTCGACTGGAACCTCAGCCGGTCGCAGAAGGACATCTCGTCGGAGCTGATCGGGTGAGCCCGCTTCTCAAGATCAACGATCTCCGGATCGAGGGGCGCCGGAACACGCGGGCGGCCTACACCCCGATCGTCAAGGGGGTGTCGCTGGAGCTCGCCCGCGGCGAGGTGCTGGCGCTGATCGGCGAGTCGGGGGCCGGCAAATCGACCATTGCCGTTGCGTCGATGGGCTACGCCAAGCCCGGCTGCCGGTTCTCGGGCGGCGAGGTGATCTTCGACGGCATCAGCGTGCTCGATCTCTCGCTCGAGCAAAAGCGCCAGATGCGCGGCGCTCGGATCTCCTATGTCGCGCAATCCGCGGCCGCCTCGTTCAACGCCTCGCTGCGGCTCGACGACCAGATCACCGAGGTCTCGCTCGCCCATGGCATCGGCACGCGCGCCGAGGCCGAGGAACGGATGGTCGATCTCGCCCGCCGGATGCAGCTGCCCGATCCGGACAACATCGTCCGCAAATACCCCCACCAGGTGTCGGGCGGTCAGCTTCAGCGCCTGATGGCGGTGATGGCGATGAACGCGGTGCCCGATCTCCTGGTGCTCGACGAGCCGACGACGGCGCTCGACGTGACCACCCAGGTCGAGGTTCTGGCGGCCTTCAAGGACACGATCCAGGACTCCGGCGCCGCCGCGATCTACGTCACGCATGATCTGGCCGTGGTGGCGCAGGTCGCCGACCGCATCAAAGTGCTCCTCGGCGGCCAGACGGTGGAGGAAGGCACGACCGAGCAGATCCTCCACGACCCGCAGGAGGACTACACCAAGAAGCTGATGGCCGCCGTTCGCCCGCCCCCCAAGCGCACGGGCGAGGGCGCAGGACACCGCGACAGCTCGAGCGACACGGTCATCTCGGTCCAGAATGTCGATGCGGGGTATGGCCGGAAGATCGACGGCTCGATCGCCGTGCAGGTCCTCCACGACGTCTCGGTCGCTGTCCCGCGCGGCTCGGCGATCGGGGTGATCGGCGAATCCGGCTGCGGGAAGTCGACGCTGGCGCGCGTGATCTCGGGGCTCTTGCCTGCCGCTGGGGGACAGCTGCTGCTCGACGATGCGCCGCTCGCCGGCAATGTGAAGGACCGGACCCGCGAAGAGCTCCGCCGGGTGCAGATCGTGATGCAGATGCCGGACACCTCCTTCAACCCGCTGACGACCGTCGGCAAGGCGCTGGAGCGGCCGCTCGAGTTCTATCTCGACATGGCGCCCGCGGACCGGCGGCGCCGGGTGGCCGAGCTGCTCGAGATGGTCGACCTGCCGGCCGAATTCGCGAACCGCCGACCCCAAGCGCTCTCGGGCGGGCAGAAGCAGCGCGTGAACCTCGCCCGCGCACTGGCGGCCGAGCCGGAGGTGATCCTCTGCGACGAGGTCACCTCGGCGCTCGACACCGTTGTCGGCGCGCAGATCATCGAGCTGCTGAAGCGCCTCCAGGCCGGGACGAACGTCACCTTCGTCTTCATCAGCCATGACCTCTCGACGGTGGCAAGCTTCGCCGACCGGGTTGTCGTGCTCTATGCCGGCCGGGTCGCCGAGCAGGGTCCGACCGCCCAGATCCTGCAGCCGCCCTACCACCCCTATACCTCGCTGCTGCTGCATTCGGTGCCGGAGATGCGCCAGGGCTGGCTCGAGGAGATCCGGGCGACCGAGACCGCCCAGCTGGCGGCAGCCTCGGTGGTGGAGATCGGCGCCAGCGGCTGTCCGTTCCACAAGCGGTGCCCGATGGCGATCAAGGGCACCTGCGACACGGTCAAGCCCCCGGTCCGTGCGCTCGTCAACGATCACAAGATCGCCTGCCATCTGGAGGTGGCCCAGCTCGGATGACACGTCCCAACTTCCTGATCCTGCAGGCCGATCAGCTGACATCGCAGGTCCTCGCCGCCTATGGCCACGGCCTCGCGAAGACCCCCGAGATCGACCGTCTGGCACGCGCCGGGACAGTCTTCACCAACGCCTACTGCTCCTATCCGCTCTGCGGCCCCTCCCGCATGTCGATGCTGAGCGGGCAGCTCGCCTCGCGCGTGCGCGCCTATGACAACGCGGCGGAGTTCAGCTCGGAGATCCCGACCTTCGCGCATTACCTGAGAGCCCGGGGCTACACGACTACATTGTCGGGAAAAATGCACTTTGTCGGTGCCGATCAGCTGCACGGCTTCGAGCACCGGCTGACCACCGACATCTATCCGAGCGACTTCTATTGGACCGAGAATCTCGAGGACCGGGACGTCAAGACCCGCTCAGACGACCGCGGGGTTCGGGTTTCCGGGATCTGCGACCGCTCCCCGCAGCTCGACTATGACGAGCTCGCGATGTTCCAGGCGGAGCAGCACCTCTTCGATCTCGCGCGGCGGCGCGACAGCCCGTTCTGCCTCTTCGTCTCGCTGACCCACCCGCACGACCCCTATTTCTGCCAACAGGAGCACTACGACCGCTACACCGATGACGAAGTCCCGCTGCCCACGGTCGGGCGGATCCCCAGCCAGGCGCAGGACCCGCTCAGCGACTTCATCATGACGCGCCACGCGCTCAACAAGGATTTCGACCCGGCGCTGATCCGCAAGGCGCGCCGGGCCTATCTCGGCTCGGTCTCCTATATCGACGACCAGCTCGGCCGCCTGATGCGGATCCTGCGCCGCACGGGCATGGCGGAGGAGACCGTGGTGATCCTGCTCGGCGACCACGGCGAGATGCTCGGCGAGCGCGGCATGTGGTTCAAGCGCCACTTCTACGAGTGGTCGGCGCGCGTGCCGATGATCTTCGCGGGACCGGGCGTCTCGGCCGGGCGGCGGTCCGAGAACGTCACCCTGATGGATCTCCTGCCGACGCTCCTGGCGCTCTCCGGCGACACCGGGTGCGGCTCGCTGGTCGAGCCCATCGACGGACGGGATCTGAGCGGGGCGCTGGCGGGCGGCGCGCCGGTCGAGGATCTCGCGCTGGCGGAGGTGATGAGCGACGGCCTCGCCCAGCCGATCTTCATGATCCGTCGCGGGGAGTGGAAGCTGATCTCGGGCCCGGCCCATCCGGCCCAGCTCTACAATCTCGCGGAGGACCCGGACGAGCAGCGCGATCTCGGCCAGGTGCCCGGCGCGCATGAGGCGGTCCGCGCCGCCTTGCTGGAGGAGATGGCCGGCATCTGGGACGCCGAGGCGCTGCAGGCCGAGATCGACCGCTCCCTCGCCCGGCGGATGCTGATCCGCAAGGCGCATGACCACGGCCGCGCGCCGGTCTGGGACTATGTCGCCCCGCCGGACACCAAGGAGCGCTGGTGCCGGGCCGGGTCGGACTATTCCGCCTGGGCCTTCAGCATGCTCAATCCGCGCTAGAGCGTTTTCCGGCCAGACCGACCCGGTCTGGCGTCGCAAAACCGCGCTCGAAGAGCCGCCTCGAGCGCGCGACGGGCGGGCGGGTCGGCAGGCGCTCAGGCCGGCCGGTCGAAGTATCCCTCGGCCGCCGCCGTCCCGATCAGGTTGACGAAGAGCCGCCCCGCCGTGATCGCGGTGATCCGGTTCACGTCTACGGCGGGGGTGATCTCGACCACGTCCATGCCGACCACGCGGCCCTTGCGGACGAGGCCCTGGATCAGCGCGCGCGCCTCGAGGAAGGTGATCCCGCCCGGCGCAGGTCCCGCCACCGCGGGCGCGCAGCCGGGATCGAGCCCGTCCATGTCGACGGTGATGTAGTACCGCCCGCCATCGGGGATGCGATCGAGGACGCTCTCTGGCCCCGCCTCGTGCAGCTCGTATGCCGTGACGAGGGTCGACCCGTAGGCCAGGGCCGCCGCATGGTCGGCCGGCCGCGCCGAGCCCTGGGCGCGGAGGCCGATCTGGAAGATCTCGCCGATATGCGCCATCTCCGAGGCTCGGCGGATCACCGACGACAGCCCCTGGGTGACGCCGCCGACCTCCTCGCGCCAGTCAAGATGGGCATCGAGCTGGATCAGCGTGATCGGCTCAGCCTCCGTCGCAAGCGCCGCATAGGCCCTGAGAACCGGGATCGGGATCGAGTGGTCGCCGCCGAGGATCAGCGGCAGGGCGCCGGACTTGAGAATCTTCGCGACCGCCGCCTCGGTCCCGCGGAAATGGCCCGCGAGGTCATAGGGATCGGCGCTCACATCGCCGCAGTCCACCATCCGGATGTCGCGCCCCATGAAGAGCGGCCCGCCGATATCGAAGTCGTAGTGGCTGAGCGCCCTGACCACCCGGTCGCTCGCCCGGCGCATCGCCATCGGCCCGTTGACATGGTCGTGGTGGACCGCCCGGATGCCGTAGGGCTGGCCAAATGGCACCCCGAGGACGGCGATATCCGCCTCGAGCGCGTTGAGATCCGGCGCCGCCTCGGCGAACAGGAAGGTCTGGTGGACACCGGGCGGGGTGACTGTGATGCTCATCGGGGTCCTCTCAAACTGCGTGGCCGTGGGCTTCGGCCATGATCGCGGGATCGACCGGCTCGGTCTCGAGCGGCAGCCACGGCCCGGCCGCGGGGCGATGCCAGGCCGTCCGCGCCCATCCGCCGCCCGGCGCCCGAGCCCACCACCAGTTCCGGCACCACAGATCGCCCTGCCAGACATAGCCGATCAGAGCCGGCTCCGCGCGGCAATCGACCGAATGGACGCGATGGGGGGGCGTGACGGAATGCTCCCCGGCGCCGAGCGTGAAGGGCGTCCCGTCGATGCCATGCCGGATCTCGATGGCGCCCGCGAGCGCGAAATAGATCTCCGTCGCCGCGTGGGTGTGCAGCGGATAATGCACCCCGGGCAGGATCGTGAACATGCCGACCGCCAGGCTCTCATGGGCGAAGCATCCATAGGTGCCGACGGCCTGCGCCGCCAGCATCCCCTCCGCCAGACCCGGGTCGATCCCGCCGCCCTCGAAGACCGGGAACCAGTCGAGCGTGTCGGCCGCGACGCGGACATGCCGGGCGAAGGCCGTGCGTGCGGTCAGGCGCCCGCAGGCCAGTGCGAGCCCCTCCATCGCCGGATGGTCGAGACGCGCGCGGGGCTCGGTCCGGCACGCCGCCATCGGGCAGGCAAGAAGCGCCTCGACAAAGGGGGCGAGAGCCGGGTCGTCCTCCGCGCGCTCCCGCAATGCCTCCGTCAGGGCGACAACATAGGCACGGGCGCTCTCGGCAAGCTGAAGCTTGGTCGGCATCGCCTCACGCCTCCGCTCGCCGGGCGAGGATCAGCTTTCCCGGACGGTCGAGCGCGGCCATATAGTTGTGGTCCTCGATCCGGTCGACGCGCCAGATCCTGTCCCGCTCCATCCGGGCGATGTGGCCGGCATAGTCGTCGTCGACAAACGGCTCGGCATTCATGAAGATCACGACCGACGCCCCCGGCCGCGCATGGTCAACGAGGCGCGGCATCGCTTCGGGCCCGAGATGGCCGAGGCCGAAGCTCCCGACCGAAATGACCGCGCCGTAGTGGCCGACGGGTGCGGCGGGGTCCCGCTCCGCGTCCTGCTCGAAGAGCGTCCGGTAAACACCTCGCACACGGGCCTTTTCGAGCATGCCGGCGGAGATATCGACACCATCGATCCTGGTGAAGCCGTGCTCCTGCAGCGCAGCCCCGACAAGCCCCGTCCCGCAACCGATATCGATGATCGTCGCGCCCCGGTCGGCAAGGGCCTCGGACAACGCAGCCGCCGCGATCGAATGCGCGCAATAGCGATAGGTGCCGAGGAGATCGGCGTCGTACTCGTCGGCCCAAGCGTCATAGTGCTGAGCGGGCTCGATCGAGACATCCTTGCCAGAGACCGCCGCGAGCTTGCCCGTCGGCTCTTTCATGCTCGGTGCCCTCCCCCGGCGCGGCTACGGGCCGATTGCTCCGGCTCTTTAGCGCAGCTTGGGCAGCTTTGGCGGGCCTGTCCACCTCCATCGAAGGGCCGCCCGTCGACCGACTTGCACGCAGGCACGCGGCCGATCATCGTCGCCTGCGCCAATTGCGCGCCGAGGACAGTCTGTTGGACCGGACCAGCACCCATTTCGTCTTTGTCATCGAACCGGGCTTCACGATGCAGGCCTTCTCCTCGGCCGTCGAGGTGCTGCGCGTCGCGCGAAAGCTCGGCGCGGCGAGGGAGCTGGCCTATTCGGTCGCGACCCCCTGTGATGGGCCGGTGCAGGCGTCGAACGGCATCTCGGTGCTGCCGGATCTGCGCCTCGACGACCTGCCGCCGGGCGCCTGCCTGGTCGTCGTCTCGGGCGCCGGCACCCACGAGACCCCGAACCCGAGGCTGATCGCCGCCCTCCGCCGCCTCGCCCGCCAGGGGCACGCGATCTGGGCGGTGTCCTCGGGCATCGTCCGACTGGCGCAGGCCGGCCTCGTCGACCACTGCGAGGTCGCGGCGCATTGGGAGGACGTCCCCTATCTCAAGGCGCACCATCCGCGGGTGCGGCTCACCGCCTCGCTCTTCGTCATCGATGCAAAACACCCCACCTGCTCGGGCGGTGGCGCGGTCGCCGATCTTATGCTGAGCTACATCCAGCGCCATGTCTCGGCGGACCTCGTGGAGGACATCGCCTCCTGCCTTATGCTCGATGGCGTGCGCAACGGGCGATTGCGCCAGGCCATGCCGGCGCATCTGCGCTTCACCACCTCCAACAGAACCGCCTTCGCCGCGATCCGGCTGATGGAGGCGAACCGCTTCACCGGGCTCCCGATCCACGAGATCGCCCGCCTGGCCGGCGTGTCTCAGCGCCAGCTCGAGCGGCTCTTCAAGCAGGAGTTCGGCCGGTCGCCCGCGACCGTCTATACCGAGCTCAGATTGAGCGAGGCGCGCCAGGAGGTGCTGTCGGGCTATCGCCCGCTCCTCGAGATCGCGCTCGATTACGGGTTTCAGCCCGGGCACTTCGCCAAGGTCTACCGCCGCGTCTTCGGGATCGGCCCGTCGGAGGACCGCAAGGCCGATCTCCGGATGTCGTGATCGGCGGGGGGCGATGTCGAGATCGTCGGCCTCCGCAGCACACGTCCCCGTCTAGGCTCGACCGACGCACGGGCGCGCAACGGCGCCCGGAGACGCAGGACACGCGGAGGAGCCGGCATGACCACCCATGCACGCATCATCGTCATCGGAGGCGGCATCGTCGGCGTCTCCATCCTCTACCACCTGGCGAAGGCCGGCGAGGCGGAGGCCCTCCTGCTCGAGCGCCGCGAGCTGACCGCCGGCGCGACGTGGCATTCGGCCGGAAACGTCCACACCATGTCGCCCTATGCCAATGTGTCCGCGCTCCAGGCCTACTCGCTCAGGCTCTATGACGGGCTGAGCGCGGAGGTGGGCCAGGATGTCGGCAGCCATGTCGTCGGCGGCATCTTCCTCGCGCAGACGCCCGAGCGGATGGTCGAGTTCAAGCATCTCGCGGGCAAGTTTCGCGCGCTCGGCCTCGACTACGAGATCATCGGGCCGGCGGAGATCACGCGGCGCCATCCCCTGGTCAATGTCGACGACATCGTCGGCGGCGCCTGGGACCCGGAAGAGGGCTATGTCGACCCCTACTCCGTCACCATGGGCCTCGCCGCCGCGGCCCGCAAACACGGCGGCCAGATCCTGCGGAACACCCAGGTCGACGGGATCTCGCGGCTACCCTCCGGCGGCTGGCGACTGACCGCGGGCGAGGCGACATTCGAGTGCGAGATCGTCGTCAACTGCGCCGGCTTCTGGGCCGACGACGTCGGGCGCATGGCCGGCGTGCGCCTGCCCGTGGTGAACATGGAGCATCAGTATCTCGTCACCGAGACGATGCCCGAGGTGGAGCGCCTCGCCGGCGAGCTGCCGATGATCCGCGACACCGACAGCCAGTTCTACATGCGCCAGGAGGCCCAGGGGCTGCTGATCGGGCCGTGGGAGAAGCGCTGCCGCGAGGCCTGGGGCGGGCGCGGCGCGCCCTGGAGTTTCGGCCAGGAGTTGTTCCCCAGCGACCTCGACCGCATGGAGGACGAACTCGCGGCGATCTTCCACCGGGTCCCCGCGCTCGAGAGCGCAGGGATCAAGCGCGTGGTCAACGGCGCGATCAGCTTCTCGCCCGACGGCCGGCCGATGATGGGGCCGGTCCCGGGTGTCGACGGGTTCTTTGTCTGCTGCGGCAACCTGAGCGGCATCACCCAGGGCGGCGGCCTCGGTCTCGCCATGAGCCAGTGGATCCTCGAGGGCGAGCCCGAGATGGATCTCCACTATTTCGACGTCGCCCGGTTCGGCGACTGGACCACCAAGGCCTTTGCCCGCGCCCGGGTCCACGAGATCCTGCCCCTGCGCTACGATCTTCTCTATCCGGGCCTCGAGCGGCAGCAGGGGCGCGGTCTGCGCACCACGCCGATCCACGATGCGCTGCTGCGCCACGGGGCCGTGATGGGCCAGGCCAGCGGCTGGGAGCGGCCGCTCTGGTATGCGCCGGAGGGCGTCGAGCCAAGGGACGAGCCGAGCTTTGAGCGGCCGAACTGGTGGGAGCATGTCGGCGCCGAGGCACGCGCCATGGCCGCCTCCTGCGGGCTGGTCGAGATGTCGAGCTTCGGCAAGTTTCGGGTCAGCGGCCCGGATGCGCGCCGGTTCCTCGACCAGATCGGCTCGGCCAAGCTGCGCGCCGCGGAGGGCGGCATCGCGCTGTCCCTCTTTCTGAATGCCCGCGGCGGGATCGTCGGCGACGCCACCATCCTCACCGAGACGACCGGCCCCGAGGAGAGCTTCTATCTTGTCGGCGCGACGCTCGGCGCCGGTCACTATCGACGCTGGATGGAGCACCGGGCGGATGGCTTCGAGGTCATGATCGAGGATGTCACCGAGCGGTCCGCGATCCTCGGCCTCGCCGGGCCCCGGTCACGCGAGCTGCTGAACGCGCTCAGCTCCGGGCCCGAGGAGGCGCCGTTCGACAGCTTCCCCTTCATGACCGCGCGCGAGGTGGAGCTCGGCCCGGTCCGCGCGCGCGCGCTCCGCGTCAGCTATTCCGGCGAGCTCGGCTGGGAGCTGCACTGCCCGATGACCTCGCAAAGGGCCCTGTTCGACGCGCTGATGGCCGAGGGAGAGGCAGTCGGCCTTCGGCTCGTCGGCAGCCGCGCCATGGGCATGCTCCGTCTCGAGAAGGGCTATCGGAGCTGGGGCGCCGAGATGACCACCGAGATCACCCCGGCCGTCGCGGGGCTCGAGCGCTTCTGCTCGCGCGGCAAGGATTATCTCGGCCGCGCCGCCGTCGATGCCGAGCGCGCGACGCCTCCCGCCAGGCGCATGGTGACGCTCGAGATCGACCCCGGCGCACCGCCCTGCTGGGGCACCGAGCCGGTGCTGCGCGACGACCGGCTGATCGGCTATGTCACCTCCGGCGGCATGGGGTGGCGGACCGACAAGATGCTCGCCGTCGCCTGGATCGAGAGCGCCTCGGCCGCGCCCGGCCAGGCCCTGCGGGTCCAGATCCTCGAGACCGACCACGCGGCCGTCGTCGCGCGCGACCCGGTCTACGACGCCAACAACAGCCGGCTCCTGGCCTAGGCACCGCATCGCCCGCGCCGGCCCCCCGCCGGCCCCCCGCCGGCCCCCCGCCGGCCCCCCGCGGTGATATGGCCCGCTTGCCGGCGAGGGCTCCCCCGTCTTATCCTTTTGAAAACACCCGTGACTTGCGGGAGCCCGGGGGCGATTGCGCTCCGGTCCCGCAAAGGAGCGGGACTTGGGAAGGACAACGCCATGTGCCAGATCTTCGCCGGACAGGATCCTGCGGATTACGAGAGCGAAACCCGCTCGATGCGCCTCAACGGCTTCAGCACCTCGATCCGGCTCGAGGCCGCGTTCTGGCGGGTGCTCGACGATGTCGCCGGGCGCGAGGGGATGACGGTGCCGCAATTCGTCGCCAAGCTCCATGACGAGGTCTCGGAGGTGCATGGCGAGGCGCGCAACTTCACCTCGCTGCTGCGCTGTGCGTGCCTGATCCATATGCGCCGCCCAGAGGCCGCAGCCGCCCCCGCCGCCGAGGCCGCCGCGTAGTATCCGGATACCACCCGTGCCGGGACGGCGCTGGTACTCTGATCTGACCCCATGATCAGATCGGAGGCGCTTTATGGCCAAGGCCATCCATTCCATGATCCGGGTGCTCGAGGAGGAGCGCTCGGTGAAATTCTACGAGACGGCCTTCGGGCTGACCGTGGCCGAGCGGATGGATTTCCCCAACTTCACCCTCGTCTATCTCCGCAATCCCGAGAACGACTTCGAGCTCGAGCTGACGGTCAACAAGGGCCAGGCCGAGCCCTACACCCTCGGCGACGGCTATGGGCACATTGCCTTCGTGGTCGACGATCTCGAGGCCGAGCATGCGCGATTTGCGGCCGAGGGGCTCGAGCCCCGCAAGCTGGTCGCGTTTGCCCCGGGCGGCGAGGGCACCCCGGTGATCGCCAAGTTCTTTTTCGTGGCCGATCCGGATGGCTACCAGATCGAGGTGCTGCAGCGCGCCGGTCGCTACCAATAGACCGCCGACCAAGGACGACCCGGCCGCGTCAGACGGCCGGCTTCAAAGCAATGACCCGGCCGAAGCAGCCGGGCTCGCAATAAAGGGAGACTGAAATGACCGGGAATGGCAGCGTCAGGGCGATGACCCGGCGCGATCTGCTTGCCTCGGGGGCTGCGCTCGGCGCGGCCTTCGTGGTTGGCGGCAGCTTCGTGGCGTCGGCGACCGATGCCTGGGCGATCGAGCTCAAGGCGCTCAAGCCCCAGACCATGGCAACGCTGATCCAGATCGCGCGCGACACCTACCCCCACGACCGGATCGCCGACAAACACTACGCGATCGCGGTCAAGGGCCATGACGACACGGCGGCCGAGGACGAAGCTTTCCGCGCCATGATCGAGGACGGCGTCGCCGGGCTCGACACCATGGCCGCCGCCAAGGGCCATGCCGGCTATCTCGGCACCGGATGGGAGATCGACCGCGTGGCGATGCTGCGCGAGATCGAGGGCGGCCCGTTCTTCCAGACGATCCGCGGGGGCCTCGTCGTCGGGCTCTACAACCAGAAAGAGGTCTGGCCGGTCTTCGGCTACGAGGGCGAGTCCTACTCCAAGGGCGGCTATCTCGAGCGCGGCTTCGACGACATCGCGTGGATCTGAGGGGGACCGAGCAATGGCTGCACCTTTCGACCAATCCGACGACAGCGTGGTCGTTGTCATCGGCACCGGCGCCGGCGGCGGAACCCTCGCGAACGAGCTGGCACAGAAGGGCGTCTCGGTGGTTGCCCTCGAGGCCGGCGGGCGTCATCTGCCGGACGACTATCTCAACGACGAGTGGTCGAGCTTCGGCCAGCTCGCCTGGCTCGACAAGCGCACCACCTCGGGCGGCTGGCGTGTGAGCCGCGACTTCTCTGGGCTGCCGGCCTGGATCGTCAAGGCGGTGGGCGGCTCGACCGTGCACTGGGCGGGCGCCTCGCTGCGCTTCCAGGAGCATGAGTGGCGCGTGCGAACCGAGTATGGCGACGTGCCGGGGGCGAACCTCCTCGACTGGCCGATCACCGCCGAGGAGATGGATCCCTGGTACACCGCCGCCGAGGACAAGATCGGCGTCACCCGGACCGGCGACCGCCCCGGCCTGCCGGGCAACAACAACTACAAGGTGCTCGAGGCGGGCGCCAAGAAGCTTGGCTACAAACATGTCCATACCGGCCGCATGGGCATCAACTCGGAGCCCCGCGACGGCCGCCCCGCCTGCCAGCAGCTCGGCTTCTGCTTCCAGGGCTGCAAGATGGGCGCGAAGTGGTCGACCGCCTATACCGAGATCCCGGCCGGCGAGGCGACCGGCAATCTCGAGGTCCGCGAGCACGCCCATGTGCTGACCATCGAGCATGACGATACGGGCAAGGTCACCGGCGTCGTCTATGCCGACCGGGATGGCACCCAGCAGCGTCAGGCGGCCCGCGCGGTCTGTGTCGCCGGCAACTCGATCGAGAGCCCGCGGCTCCTGCTCAACTCGGCCTCCGCGATGTTCCCCGATGGCCTGGCCAACAGCTCGGGCCAGGTGGGGCGCAACTACATGCGGCACATGACGGGGTCGGTCTATGCGATCTTCCCCGAGCCCGTGCGGATGTGGCGCGGCACCACCATGGCCGGCATCGTGACGGACGAGTCGATCAACGACCCCTCCCGCGGCTTCGTCGGCGGCGACGAGATGGAGACGCTCTCGATCGGCGTACCCTTCATGGCGGCCTTCCTCGATCCGGGCGCCTGGGGGCGCGAGTTCGCCTCGGCGATGGACGGCTATGAGCACATGGCCGGGATGTGGCTGGTGGGCGAGGACATGCCGCAGGACTCGAACCGGATCAGCCTGCATCCGACCGAGACCGACCAGTACGGGATGGCAGTGCCCAATGTGCACTTCACCGACCACCCCAACGATGTCGCGATGCGCACCCATGCCTACCGGCAGGGCTCGGCGATCTATGACGCGGTGGGCGCGGTGCGGACCCTGCCGACCCCGCCCTATCCGTCGACGCACAATCTCGGCACCAACCGCATGTCCGAGCGGCCACGCGACGGCGTGGTCAACAAATGGGGCCAAACCCATGATGTGCCGAACCTTTTCGTCTCAGACGGGTCGGTCTTCACGACTGGCGCCGCAGAGAACCCCACGCTCACGATCGTCGCCCTGGCGATGCGCCAGGCGGATGCGATCGCGGGGATGATGTCGCGCGGCGAGCTCTGAGCCGCGGGACCACGACACCATGCGGGAGCCGGGCTGTCCGGCTCCCGTTTCGTTCGATGACATGGGAGGGCGCGATGCCTGTCTTTCTGATTGCCGATGTGACGCTGACCGATGACGCCTGGGTGCCGGGCTATGCCGCCGTGGTCCACGATATCGCCGCCAAGCATGGCGGGCGGTATCTCAGCCGCTCGGGCAATATCGACACGATCGAGGGCGAGAAGCTCGGGAGCACGCTGATCGCGATCATCCAGTTTCCGGACCGCGCATCCCTCGATGCCTTCGCCAACGATCCGGACTATGCCCCGCACGCAAAGGCGCGTCAGGACGGCAGCATCAGCCGGTTCCACGTGATCGACGACACCGACATCGCCGGCGCCATCCCCTATCTGCCAAAGGGCTGACCGCCCCGGCGGCTCACTCCGCCGCGACATAGTGGCGGAGCGGGGCCGTGCTGTCGCCCGAGCCGTCGCGCTCGGCGTCGAGGAAGGCGATTGCGGCGGTCTCGTGCTCGGTCAGGCGGGCAAGTGCGGGGCGATCCGCGACGGGCGCCATGGCCTCGAGGCGCTCGAAGGCATCGACATAGCCGGGATAGCTCTTGCGCATCCCGGCCATCACCGTTTCCCAGTCGCCGCTCTCCGCGGCGGCTTCGGCCCGCCCGAGGGCGCGCAGCTCCGGATCGGGCCGCGGCGTCAGGCGATGGCGCTCGATCAGCGGCCGGACATGCGCGGCCGCACGGCGCTCGACATCCGCGAGGAGACGCATCTTCTCGGCCCGGTCAGGCGCCTCGAAGCGCTCGGCCATCGCCTCGAAATAGGCCTCCCCCATGATCTCCTCCTCGTAATAGAGGAGCAGCGTCTCGAGATAGCGGGGCTCGACGAGGCCGACGCGCTCGTGCCGGAGCGGCTCGTCCCGGTCGATGGCGGCGTCGAGCTCGAGCGCATAGCGGTGCCCGGCATGGACTGCCTGGGCGACGATGCCCGGCGCCTCGCAGTCGCCGATCCGGGTGAGCGTGAAGGGCAGCGGCGCGGCGGCCGCCCGGGCAAGCAGCGCCTCGTGGAGCCCGGCCCGCGGGGCCCGTGCCGTCACCGCCACGAGCCCCGCGCAGGGAATGCGCCGCTCCGGCCCGCCATAGGGGCAGGTGAGCGTCGCCCCTGCTCCGTCGAAGCGCTCCACCGTGCGGCCAGTGACAATCTCGATCCCGAGCGATACGAGGCGCCGGCGTGTGCGCGTGCCCTCGGCGGTCATGTCCCCCCAGGGCGCGACGCTGTCGCTCTCGCTCACGAAGGTGACCGCGCGCCCTTCGGCCCGCAGCTTCTCGGCGAGGACGGCCGCCATGTAGTAGCCCTCCTGGTCGAAGACGACCACCGGGCCATCGGGCAGCCGGCCCGCCATGATGTCGTCTGGCGTAAAGACGGCCGCTGCTGCCTCGGGGACGGCCATCGCCTCATAGCACGACCCGTCAAAGCGCTCGGTCCGCCAGTCGGCCCCGGTCGCGAGAGCCACGTGATCGGGCGCGAGCTCCAGCACATCCTCGGCCGTGAGCCGGCTCTCGAGGAAGATCTCGACATTCGCCAGCTTGTGGAGCTGCTGCACGCGGTGGTCGCGCACGCGGATATATTCGCTCATGCCCGGCAGCCGGGCCTCGCGCGCCACCCGCCCGCCAAGCTCGCGCGTGGCTTCGGCCAGCGTCACCCGGTAGCCGCGCGCACCGAGCGCCCGGGCGGCCTCGAGCCCCGCAGGGCCCGCGCCGACCACCAGCACATGCGCGTCCGAGCCCCGCGCCGGCACCCGCTCCGGATGCCAGCCGCGGCGCCATTCCTCGCCCATGGTCGGGTTCTGGGTGCAGCGGATCGGCACGCCCAAGCTGTCGCCCGAGTAGCAGATGTTGCAGCCGATGCACTCGCGGATGTCCTCGAGCCGGCCCTCCTCGATCTTCTTCGGCAGGAACGGGTCGGCGATCGAGGGCCGCGCGGCGCCGATCAGATCCACGATCCCGCGCCGCACCTGTCCGGCCATCGTGTCGGGCGAGGTGAAGCGGCCGACGGTGACCACGGGCTTCGTCGTCGCCGATCTCACCCAGTCCATATAGGGCTCGAGCGCTGCTTCCTTGGCAAACCGCGAGCCCCCCATCTCGAGGCTGTAGTCGGCGATGTTGATGTCCCAGAGGTCGGGCAACTCGGCCAGCAGGGCGAACATCTCGCGCCGCTCGCCGGTCTCGGGCATCCCGTCCGCGCCCATCTTCTCCTCGGCAGAGAAGCGCACGGCCACCGCGCAGCTGTCGCCGACGGCGTCCTTGGTCTCCTCGATCAGCTCGCGGGTCAGGCGGACGCGGTTCTCGAGGCTGCCGCCATATTCGTCGCCCCGCCGGTTGATCCGCGGATCGAGGAAGTTCGACAGCAGATAGGTGTGCGTCGCGTAGACATAGACGATGTCGAAACCCGCCTCCTTGGCGCGGAGCGCGGCCTTGCGGTGCCAGCGGCGGAGATCGGCGATGTCGGTCCGGTCCATCTCGCGGGTCTGCCAGGGGTGGCCGACGCCGTTCGGGAGGGAATGCACGTCGAGCGTGGGCAGGCGGCTGTAGGCGTTGGAGTTGCGCTGTCCGCCGAACCAGAGCTCGACGCCGGCGAGCGCCCCATGGGCGTGCACCTTCTCGGTCATCAGCGCATGGGCGCGCACATCGTCCGCGTCCCAGAGCGCGGCCGAGACGCCGTAGAGGTCGTCCGAGGCCGGGTGGATCGAGCAATACTCCGTGCAGACGACGCCCCAGCCGCCCTCGGCCTTGATCCCGCGCATCTCGGCGAGCGTCTGCGGGCGGAGCCAGCCCATGCCGGTGCAGTGCGGCACCTGATAGAAGCGATTCTTGGCGGTGACCGGACCGATCCGGACGGGCTCGAACAGGCAGTCATAGCGCGGGTCGCGGGTCATCGGGATCTCCGGGGCGCGGTGGTCAGGCGGTGGTGAGGTGGTGCTCAGTCGGGCGCGATCTGGGGCAGCTCGCGGCGGAAGGGGGGGGCGTCCGACACTGGCGCGCCGAGCTCGCGGGCATAGCGGTGCCCGCCATAGACGGCGGCGGCGATGGTGCCGGGGCCGAGGCAGTCGCCGATCCGGCAGAGTGTTTTCGGCGCGGCACCCGCACCCGCCGCCAACCGCTCCTCGACCGCGTGGTAGAGCGTGTCGATTGGCTTGCGCATGGTGACCATGATGACCGCGGCGGCCGGGATCTCGCGCGGCCGCTCGGTGTAGACGCATTCGAGGGTCACCCGGGTATCCGCGATCTCCGAGAGCCCGTGCAGCGGCACGATCTCGACCCCCATCTCCATCAACCGCCGCTGGATGCGCGTCTGCTCGAGCGTGTAGTAGGTCCACTGCGAGGCGACGGCCTCCGGCGTCACGAGGGTGACCGCCCGGCCCTCGGCGCGCATCATCTCGGCCATCAGGCCACCCATATAGTAGTGATCGTCGTCGAAGATCACGACCGGGCCATCGGGGCGGCCGCCCGCCATGATGTCGTCCGGCGTCAGCACCCGGGCGCCGGCGCTTCGCGGGACGGGCGCGTGGTTTTCCCGCCCGATGCCGCTCGCGCACCAGCGCGCGCCGGTGGCGATGGCCACATGGTCGGCGCCGAACTCCAGCACCTGCTCCACGGTGAGCCGGCTCTCGAGATAGGTCTCGACATTCGGCATCTGGCCGATCTGCCACTCGCGATGGTCCGCCACACGCCGCCACTGCGCGAGCCCGGGCAGCCGCGCCTCCCGATCCACGCGGCCGCCCAGACGGTCGGTCGCCTCGGCGAGTGTTACGTCATAACCGCGCTGGCCGAGCGCTCGCGCCGCCTCGAGGCCGGCCGGACCTGCGCCCACGATCAGCACGCGCTCGGGCGCATGGGCCGGCGCGATGCGCTCGGGGTGCCAGCCCCGGCGCCATTCCTCCCCCATGGTCGGGTTCTGCGTGCAGCGGATAGGCGCGCTCGAGATATCGCCCGAGACGCAGATATTGCAGCCGATGCATTCGCGAATGTCCTCGACCCGCCCCTCCTCGATCTTTCGCGGCAGGAACGGGTCGGCGATCGAGGGGCGCGCAGCGCCGATCATGTCGAGCCGCCCCTGGCGGATCAGCGAGACCATCGCATCCGGCGAGGTGTAGCGGCCGACCCCCACCACCGGCTTGGTGGTGACCGACTTCACCCACGCCACATAGTCGTCCTGGAACCCCGCCTCGGCGAAGCGCGAGGTCTGGCTGTCATGCTGCCAGTCGGAGACGTTGACGTCCCAAAGATCAGGGTGCTCTGCGAACATCTCGACGAAGTCCCGCCCCTCGCTGCCCGCCTCGATACCGGCAGGCCCTGCGAGCTCGTCGACCGAGAAGCGCACGACCACCGCGCAGCTGCCTCCCACGGCCTCCTTGGTCTCCTCCAGCACCTCGCGAAAGAGCCGCGCCCGGTTCTCGAGACTGCCGCCATAGGCGTCCGTCCGCCGGTTCCGCCGGCGCGAGAGGAAGTGCATCAGGATGCTGAGATCGTGCGCGGCATAGACATAGATGAGGTCGAACCCCGCCTTCTGCGCGCGCTTGGCGGCGTCGACATGCCAGCGGCGGACATTGCGGATATCCGCCATGTCCATGGCGCGGACCTGCACCGGATCGGGATAGTCCACCGGCCGCACCGACGGGCCGAGCGGGATCTCGCGGCTGTAGCGGTTGGGGGCCGCCGCGCCGGCAAAGCCGAGCTCGGCCCCGGCGAGCGCACCGTGGGCATGGATGCGCTCGCACATCTTGGCGAAGACCGGGATGTCGCGGTCCTCCCAGAGCCGGCCCTCCACATAGGGCGTGTGCTCGGAGGCGTGGTGGATCTCCACCTCCTCGGTGCAGATCACCGCCCAGCCGCCCTCGGCCTTCACCCCGCGCATCTCGGCCATCGAGGAGGGGTGCGACCGGCTCATCCCGTTGCAATGGGGCACCTGGTAGAAGCGGTTCCTGGCCGTCACGGGTCCGATCTTCACCGGCTCGAAGAGGATGTCGTAGCGCGGATCGCGGGCGGTGCCCGAGACCACTCGGTCGTGCCGGGTCATTCGGAGGCTCCCCTCGTTTGCCCGCGCTTGGGGCCGCAGGTGGTGCAGGTCCGGTCGATCGTGGCGGCGACGGCGCGGGCTGTCGCCTCACCGCTCAGCCAGGCGCCGGAGCAGAGCTGCATGTACGAGCCGCCCACCGCCTCGCCCGCAAAGAACACCCGCCCGCCGACAGGCTGGGCGAGCGCCGCGCGCGCCGCGTGATGGCCGGGCACCGCCGAGGCATAGGCGCCCCGGGTCAGCGGGTTGGTCGCCCAGTCGGTCATCAGCCCGCCGGTCAGGTGCTTGCGCGCGCCGCTGCCGAGCATGGCCACGAGCTCACCCGTCGCGAAGTCGATCGCGGCCGCCTCGCCCTCGCGCGAGAGCTCCCAGCCGAAGGCGCCGCCGACAAAGCCCACCAGCAGCGGCTGGCCGAACGGGCGAGTGAGGAAGAAGCAGGCCTCCGCCGGCATCTCGGCGCCGACCTTGTAGGTGAGCCAGGCATTCTCCGAGAGCCCGAGGCTTGCACCATCGGTCTTGAGCGCGATCTTGGTCAGGAGGCCCATCGGCAGGGCGTGGATCGCCTCCCCCGTCGCCTCGGGCAGGGCCGGAGTGAAGCGGATGGCCCCCGCCCGGAGCACCCCGGTCGAGACGGTGACGATGCAGGCCTGCGCCTTGAGCGTGCCGGCCGGGGTCTCCACCGCGACGGCCTCGCCCGACCAGTCGATGCCGGTGACCGGGGTGGAGAGCCGGAACGGCAGCCCCTGGCCAGCCTCGACCACGAGCGTGCCGAGCCCCTCCTCCACGAGGTAGTCGGTGTCGTACTCCGCGAAGGCGTTGAAATCCTCGGTGGAGAGATCGGCGAAGTCGACGCCGTGATCCATTGGGCCGATCCAGCTTTGCACGGTGCCGGTCCAGTCGAGCCCCTCCGGGATCACCGAGGCCGCCGGGAGATCGCGCCCGTCCGCGTCCTCGAGCGCCTCCTCGATCTCGCCATAGGCGCTCCAATAGGTGCGGCGCTCGGCGATGCTGGCGCGCCGGTCGCCCACATAAACGGCCTCGGAGGGATCGCTGTGGTCGAGCAGGGTGTAGCCGCGCTGTCGGGCCAGCTCGGTGATCGCGAGATCCGCGGGGCCCTGCAGCCACGCGCAACCATGGTCGAAGGGGAGCCCGAGACGCGCGCTCTCGGTGTAGGCGCGCCCGCCGATCCGGTCCGCCGCCTCGAGCAAGACGACGGACTTGCCCGCCGCCATCAGCGTGCGCGCCGCAGCGAGCCCGGCCGCACCGGCGCCGACGACCACCACATCCGGATCCGAGGGCAGCGCGGCGCGGACCGCCGACCCTGCCCCGGCGGCCAGCATCGCCGCGAGCACGGTGCGGCGCGACGGCGACATCACGTGTCGGCTCCCGAGCGGGCGCAGGGGGCAGGCCCCTCGGTCTCTCCGGGCCAGCTTTCGAAGGCGCCGGGGAACACCTGGCGGAGGAAGCTGTGCACCTGGTCCTTGGCCTTCTGCCGGTCGAGCCAGTCGGGATAGAGCATGATGCTGAGCCAGAGCCCGTCGGCCAGGCTCTCGAGGTTGCTCGCCACATGATCCGCGTCGAGATCCACGCCCTCGCGATCGGCGAGCGCGGCGCAGAGATCCGTGACAGTCTCGGTTCGCTCGAGGTCGAACTGCGCGATCTTCTCGCGGTAGACATCGCGGTGGCGCGCCTCGCCGAAGAAGGCGAACCAGACGGCGATGCGGGTGTGGTTGCAGGTGCTGGGGTGGAAATGCGCGTCGATGACGGCGGCGAGCTTGGCCGCGGCATCGCGGGCGCCGGCGAGGCCTTCGATCCAGCGGTTGCGGTGCTCCTCGGCCAGGTGGACGAGCGTCTCCTGCAGGAGGTTCTCCTTGCTCCTGAAATGGAAGCTGACGAGGCCCATGGAGAGATCGGCCCGGCGCGCCACCTCCGCCATGGTGGTGCCGGTCAGCCCCTTCTCGGCGATCGAGGCCAGCGTCGCCTCGATGAGCTGCTGGCGGCGGACGGCGCGCGAGGCCGTGCGCGGACGCTTCAGATCCAGGCTCGTCGACATCTCAGCTCCCCTCACTCGGCGTCGAGCAGGACCATGGCGCCCTCGCTCCAGGTCAGCCAGACCGGGCGTCCCTTGTCGGCCTCGCTGAGCCAGCCGCTCACATGGTTCTGCGCCGACACCGCCACGGGCTTCTCCATGCCGGGCAGGCGCACGAAGAAATGGCTGCGCTCGCCGAGATAGGCGGTCTCGTCGAGCGTGCCCTCGACGATATGTCCCGCGGCCTCCGGGCGCTCGGGCGAGAGCAGGAGCTTCTCGGGCCGGATCGCCACGCAGACCCGCCCACCCGAGGCAAGACCGGCGCGCGAGGCCGGCGCCGAGAGCGCGCCGAGGCCCTCGACCTCGAGATCCGCGCGCCCGTTGACCCGCCCGCTCACGGTGGCATCGAAGAAGTTCATCGTGCCGATGAAGGAGGCGACCTCGCGCGTCTGCGGCCGCTCATAGAGCCCGCTCGGCGTGTCGATCTGCAGCGCCCGCCCGCCCGACATCACCGCGATGCGGTCCGAGAGCGTCAGCGCCTCCTCCTGGTCATGCGTGACGAAGACGAAGGTGATGCCGACGGTGCGCTGCAGGGCGCGGAGTTCGAGCTGCATCTGCTCGCGGAGCTGCTTGTCGAGAGCGCC
>CAYORO010000001.1:54262-92659 GCA_964406355.1 uncultured Limibaculum sp. | reverse complement strand
GCATCGCGTCCCACTCCTCGAACTTGAGCGGGCGGTTGTCCATGCAGGAGGGCAGCCGGAAGCCATGCTCGGCGAGGGTGAACTTGCGCCGATAGTCGCCTTTGTACATGCCGCCGATCTGGGGCACCGAAACATGGCTCTCATCGGCGAAGACGATCGCATTGTCCGGGATGTACTCGAACAGCGTCGGCGGCGGCTCGCCGGGTTTGCGCCCCGAGAGATAGCGCGAATAGTTCTCGATGCCGTTGCAGGAACCGGTGGCCTCGATCATCTCGAGATCGAACTGGGTGCGCTGCTCGAGCCGCTGCGCCTCGAGAAGCCGGCCCTCGCCCTCGAGTTGCTTGAGCCGGGTGCCGAGCTCGGCCCGGATCTCCTTGACCGCCTGGTTGAGCGTGGGCCGCGGCGTCACATAGTGGCTGTTGGCATAGATCCGCACGCGCTCGAGCTGGCCGGTGCCCTGCCCCGTCAGCGGATCGAATTCTTGGATCGTCTCGAGCTCGTCGCCGAAGAACGAGAAGCGCCAGGCCCGGTCCTCGAGATGCGCGGGCCAGAGCTCGAGCGAGTCGCCCCGCACGCGGAAGGCGCCGCGCTGGAAGGCCGCGTCGTTGCGGCGATACTGCTGGGCGATCAGCTCGCGCATCACGAGCTGCTGGTCGTAGGGGTAGCCGACCTTGAGGTCCTGGGTCATCGCGCCATAGGTCTCGACCGCGCCGATGCCGTAGATGCAGGAGACCGAGGCGACGATCACCACGTCGTCGCGCTCGAGCAGGGCGCGGGTCGCCGCATGGCGCATCCGGTCGATCTGCTCGTTGATCTGCGCCTCTTTCTCGATATAGGTGTCGGTGCGCGGGACGTAGGCCTCCGGCTGATAGTAGTCATAGTAGGAAACAAAATACTCCACCGCGTTCTCTGGGAAGAACGACTTGAACTCGCCGAAAAGCTGCGCGGCCAGTGTCTTGTTGGGCGCGAGGATGATTGCCGGGCGCTGGGTCGTTTCGATCACCTTGGCCATGGTGAAGGTCTTGCCGGTGCCGGTGGCGCCAAGCAGCACCTGGTCGCGCTCCCCGCCATCCACGCCCTCGGCGAGTTCCTCGATCGCGCGGGGCTGGTCGCCCGCCGGCTCGAACGGCGTGTGCATCACGAGGCGCTTCCCGCCCTCGAGCTTGTCCTCCGGCTGGCGGCGCTGCGGCACCGTGACGAGCGTATCGGTCATGCACTCCCTCCGCTGATCCAGATAGCCGCGGGGCCCGCGCGGTCCAAGGGCGTGGCGCGATCCAATCATGGCGAGAGCGAGTCAACTGAATGGCTTTTTTTGGGCGGCCATAATCACGCCCCATTGACCTGAAGGGGAGCCCGAGTCATACACGAATGGCAAGCAGCGAAGCGTCGTCGGCCCAGTGCGACACCCACCCCACCCTCGCTCCCTGCACTGGGTCGACGACGTGATTTCTCCGAACATGACAGGGTCCCGCGGCGGCATGTCCGCCGGATGACGCTTGCACGGCGTGTGGCGTTGGCGCGATAAGACATCTGTACCCGGCGTGAGGAGCGAGAGATGCAGGCGCGAATTTACCAGCCAGCGAAGAGCGCGATGACGAGTGGCCGGGGCAACGCAAAGGGCTGGGTGCTGGAATTCGCCCCCGCCGAGCCGCGCCGGATCGACCCGCTGATGGGCTGGACCGGCTCCGGCGACACCCAGCGCCAGGTCCGCCTCCAGTTCGAGACGCGCGACGCTGCGGTCGACTACGCGACCCGTCACGGCATCCCCTACGTCACCGAAGAGGCACAGCTGCGGGGGCCGAACCGGCGCCCCATGGGCTATGCGTCCAACTTCGCCCACAATCGCCGCGGAAACTGGACCCACTGATCCGCCCGCGCTAAGCCCGTGGCGGCAATGTCCGGGGCAAGGGGGGCGAGATGGCGGACGGGACCGAGAGCGGCGGGCAGGCGGTCCGCGCCGCGACGATCCACCCGGTGATCCTGTGCGGCGGCTCGGGCACGCGGCTCTGGCCCGCCTCGCGACGCTCCTATCCAAAGCAGTTCTCGCCGCTGATCGAGGGCGGCTCGCTTTTTGAGCGCACGATCCTGCGCATCCGGGGCGAGGGCTTCGCCGATCCGGTGCTGCTCACGCATCAGGACTTCCGCTTCGTCGTCGCCGAGCAGCTCGGCGCGACCGGCGGGCGCGCAAGCCGGATCATCCTGGAGCCCGAGGGGCGCAACACAGCCCCCGCCGTCTGCCTCGCGGCGCTCGAGGTCGCAGCGCGCGACCCGGACGGGCTCCTGCTCGTGCTGCCCTCGGACCACCTGCTGACCGATGTTGAGGCCTTCCGCGACGCCGTCTTCGCCGGAGCGCCGGCGGCGGCCGAGGGGCGGCTCGTCACCTTCGGCATCCGCCCCGACCGGCCCGAGACCGGCTACGGCTATCTCGAGCTCGCCGCCGCGCCGGAGCCCGGGCCCCAGCCCTTCCTCCGCTTCGTCGAGAAACCCGATGCCGAGCGCGCCGCCGAGATGCTCGCCTCGGGACGCTATCTCTGGAACTCAGGCATGTTCCTGTTCTCGGCACGCGCGATCCTGGCCGCCTTCGAGGCGCATGCGCCGCAGATCCGCGCGGCCTGTGCCGCGGCGCTGGAGGGCGGGCGCGAGGATCTCGACTTCTTCCGCCCCGCGGCCGAGGCCTATCTCGCCTGCCCCGACATCTCGATCGACTACGCGATCATGGAGCGCGAACAGGGCATGGTCGTACCGCTCGACGGCGGCTGGAACGATCTCGGCTCCTGGCGCACCGTCTGGGCCGAGAGCGCGCCCGACGCCGACGGCATGGCGACCCGCGGCGCCGTCACCGCGATCGGCTGCCGCGAGACGCTGCTGCGGGCCGACCATCCGGATATCCGCCTCGTCGGGATCGGGCTCGAGCGCATCGTCGTGGTCGCCACGGGCGATGCGGTGCTGGTCGCCGATATGGACCGCAGCCAGGAGGTGAAGGAGGCGGTCGCGCTGCTGAAGGCCGAGAATGCCGAGCAGGCGACCGATTTCCCGCGCTGCTACCGGCCCTGGGGGTGGTACGAGCGTGTCGCCCATGGCAACCGCTTCCAGGTCAAGCAGATCATGGTCAAGCCAGGCGGCATCCTCTCGCTCCAGTCGCACCACCATCGGGCCGAGCACTGGGTGGTCGTCGCCGGCACGGCGCGGGTGACGGTGGGCGAGGAGGTGAAGCTCCTCACCGAGAACCAGTCGATCTACATCCCGCTCGGCGCCGTGCACCGGCTCGAGAACCCCGGCAAGCTCGAGCTGCATCTGATCGAGGTGCAGTCCGGCGCCTATCTCGGCGAGGACGACATCCAGCGCTACGAGGACATCTACGCCCGCGCCTGACGGACGGCCGGGGGACGGGCGCCGCCCGCCGGGGGCGGCACCGGATCGCTGCGGTCTGCTCAGCCGCCCGAGGTGGCGAGCCCGTTCATCTTCTCGGCGCGGTCGACCTTCGGCTTGCGGTCCTTGCCCTCGGCCTTCTTCAGCGCCTTCTGCCACGCGCTCTCCGGCTTCTTGAGCGCAGCCTCGCCCTTCTCGAGCTCGGATTTCAGCTTCTCGGCCTTCTCCTTCGACTTGGCGTCCTTCTTTTTCGCGAGGCACTTCAGCTGCTGCTGGAGGCCGGCGAGCTTGCCGAGCCTTTCGCCGAGCTTCTTGCTCGTGGCCGCGAGATCGTCCTTGCGCTGCTTCTCGCAGGTGACCTCGGTGCCGAAGGTCGACGCGAGCTTCGCCGCCGCCGACTCGCCCTCGGCGATCTTTTTGTGGTCGGCCTCCCAGCTTTTCAGGTTGCCCTTCACGAGCGCGTCGTTCTCGCTCTTGTAGGTCTGCCAGTCCGGGCCGCTGCCCGCGCCCTTGCCCTGAACATCGACTTTCGGCACATCCATGACCGGTTTGTTCATCTCAATTTGCTCCGTATGTCTCGAAAAGGATTTGGGCTCGCGTGATCAGATCGCCTTTACGGCCTCCGCCTTCGCGACCGTCGACGGGATCTGCGACCCGGTGTACTCCTTGTGGACCGCCGTCTGCTTGGCGAAGATGACGCGAGCGTGCTTCGCGTTGGTGGCGAGCTGGGCCTGGAGCTGCTTCTTCTTCTGCTCGCCCGCACCGTTCTTGTCGGCACTGGCGAGATAGGACTCATTTTTCGCCGCTTCGCCAAGCGGCTTCTGCTGCGCTGCGTGGTTGGCCTTGTAGGAGTTTCGCAGGCGGAGATTCTCCGCGCGCTGCTTGCAGAAGACCTTTTGTGCGGTCTGCGCGTTCCCCTTCGCTGTGCTGAAGGTTTCGATGCGGTCGTCCACCGCCTTCATCGCCGCGGTCGTCTTCTTGGTGACCTCGGCGGCCTTGGCCTTGTAGTCCGTCGCCATCTCTGTTCTCCAAGATCAATTTGATCCAAATAAGTTTTCGAGCCAACACTCTCCCACGACTGAAAATCACCGTGGTAGTTTTGAGGTGGGAATTGGCGGCAGGTCTGTAAAGGCCGGCAATGCCAATTTTTCGCGAACGTTGCGTGACATCACGCGGTATCGGGCCGATCGAGACTGTCGAGACCCGGCGATCGGCATCTTTCCTTCATGGACAGGCGAGGATAGGCAGGGGGTTCATGGTCTCGGCTCTGCCGCGACCCCCTCACATGCATACTCCGGACCTCGCCTGCGATGACCCTCACCGAGACCAGTTCAAACACCGTCGCCGAGACGCTCCTCGCAGCGGCGCTCGAGGCCGGCGCCGAGGCGGCCGATGTGATCGTCGTAGAGGAAACCGCGCTGGAGGTGGGCGTCTCCGGGGGGGCGCTCGAAGAGGCCGAACGCGCCGAGCGGATAGATCTCGGCCTCCGGGTGATCCTCGGCAAGCGGCAGGCCTGCGTCTCGGCCTCCGATCTCAGCCCCGCGACGCTCTCCGAGATGGCGGCCCGCGCGGTCGCCGTGGCGCGGGAGGCGCCGGAGGACCCCTGGTGCGGGCTGGCTGAGCCGTCCGAGCTCGCTGCCGCGGCGGAGGCGGCCGAGGCCGAAGCGGCACTCGATCTGTGCGATCCTTCGGCGCCGCCCACTCCGCAGGCCCTCGAGACCGCGGCACGGACCGCCGAGGCCGCGGCGCTGGGCGTCGCCGATGTGCGCATGGTCGAGCAGGCGCGGGCCAGCTGGTCGACCGAGACGGTGATGCTCGCCGCGAGCAACGGGCTCCGCCACCGGACCGCGCGCACCCTCCACGCGGTGAGCGCCTCGGCGATCGCCGGCGAGGGGCTCGGGCGCGAGCGCGACTTCGCCGTCGAGCTCCGCCGCCACGCCGCCGATATGCCCGGGGCCGAGACCGTGGGGCACCGCGCCGGCGAGCGCGCCGCAGCGGCGCTCGGGGCCCGCCGGCCGCCGGGAGGGCGCGTGCCGGTGCTCTATGACGAGCGGGTGGCCGCGAGCCTCGTCGGTCATCTCGTTGGCGCGATCAACGGCCAGTCCGTCGCCCGCGGCGCGAGCTGGCTGGCGGATGCCATGGGCGAGGCGGTGCTGCCCGAGGGGATGGACCTCACCGAAGACCCCGCGCTCCCCCGCGGCCGCGCGAGCCGGGTGATCGACGCCGAGGGCCTCCGCGCCAAGCGCCGCATGCTGGTGGCGGATGGGCGTCTCACCACCTGGCTCCTCGACCTCGCAACGGCCCGCCAGCTCGGCCTCGCCACCACCGGGAACGCGCGACGCGGCACCGGCGGTCCGCCGCGGCCGGGGGTGTCCAATCTGCGCCTGACCGAAGGACCGCGGAGCCGAGCCGAGCTGATCGCCGAGATGGGCCGCGGGCTGCTGGTGACAGGCCTGATCGGCAGCTCGATCAACCCGACGACGGGGGACTACAGCCGCGGAGCCTCGGGCTTCTGGATCGAGGGCGGCGTGATCGTCCACCCGGTCAACGAGATCACCATCGCGGGCAATCTGCGGGAGATGCTGCGCAGCCTCCGCCCGGCCAACGATGCCGACCCGCAGAAGGCCGTCGCGGTCCCCTCGCTTCTGGTCGAGGGCCTGACCGTCGGCGCGTGAATCCTGTCCGTCCAACGCCTTGACGCGGCGATGGCGGCACGCGAGTGTGCGCGCCGACGGACCCCGGCGCGGAGGCACAGATGGCGACCCGGCTTCACCTCGTCTTCGGCGGCGAGCTCGTCGACCCCTCGACGACCCAGTTCAAGGATGTGAGCGGCATCGACATCGTCGGGATCTTTCCGAACTATGCCGACGCGCACGCCGCCTGGAAGGCCGCGGCCCAGCGCACCGTCGACAACGCGCATATGCGCTACTTCATCGCCCATCTTCACCGGCTGCGCGACGAGGAGACCGAGGCGAGTGCCGAGGGGTCGCCGCTCGAGCGCTGAGGCCCGCGGATGGCCGGGCCGCTCTCGCGGCGTCTCTCCGGGCTCCTCCGCCGAGTTCGGGGCACGCATGCCGCCACCGCGCTCCTGGCGCGGCTTGCCGCGGGGTATGTCTGGCTCCTGCGCAAAACCGTCCGGTGGCGCGTCGAGGGGCTGGAGCACCTCGACGCGCTCCTCGCCGAGGGCGGCGGCTTCGTCGCGTCGATCTGGCACGGTCGGCTGTTGATGAGCCCGACCTGGGCGCCGCCCGGGCGCATCGCCTATGCGATGATCTCGCAGAACCGCGACGGCGAGCTGATCGCGGGCATCGTCGGACGCTTCGGGGTGCGAACGATCCGCGGCTCGAGCTACGACCGGGCCAAGGGGCGCGACAAGGGCGGCACCGGGGCGCTGCGCGCCGCCTGCGACGTGCTGCGGCGCGAGCGGGCAGTGGTGGCGATCACCCCGGACGGGCCGCGCGGCCCGCGCATGCACGCACAGCCGGGCATCGCGCGGATCGCGATCGAGACCGGCGCCGCCGTGCTTCCGGTCGCGTTCTCGGCACGCACCGCCTGGACGAGCCGCGGCTGGGACCGGTTCCTCGTCCCCCTCCCCTTCAGCCGCGGCGCCGCGATCTATGGCGCACCGCTGCGCCCGCCGCCGCCCGGCGATCCCGAGGCCGAGGCACGCTTTCTGGCCGAGATCGAGGCGGCGACGACCGCCGTCACCGAACGGGCGGACCGGATCTGCGGGCGGGCCACGCCCGCGCCAGCTGCACCGCACCGGGAGACAGCCAGGGGTGAGGGCGCGTGAGCCACGGCTCCCTCGCGCTGGCTGCCTATCTCGCGCTCTCGGCGAGCGCCGGACCCGCGGCCCGTGCGCTCCTCGCCAGCCGCGCGCGCCGTGGCAAGGAGGACGCCGCCCGCCTCGGCGAGCGCCTCGGGCATCCCGGGCGCCCGCGGCCAGAGGGCCCACTTGTGTGGCTGCATGCTGCGAGCGTGGGCGAGGCGATGTCGGCGCTCCCCCTCATCGAGGCGCTCGGGGCCGCCCGGCCCGAGCTCGCAGCGTTGATCACGACCGGCACAGTCACGGCCGCCACGCGCGTCGCACCGCTCCTCCCCGCGGGGGCCGTGCACCAGTTTGCGCCGATCGACACGCGCGCCGCTGTGCGGCGGTTCCTCGACCACTGGCGCCCCGATCTCGCAATCTGGATCGAGAGCGAGCTCTGGCCGCGAATGATCTTCGACACCGCGGCGCGCGGGGTGCCGATGGCGCTGGTCAACGCACGGATCTCCGCACGCTCGGCCCGCGGATGGGCACGCTGGCCGCGGATGGCCCATGCGCTGCTCCGGCCCTTTGCGCTGGTGCTGGCACAGGACGACGCGTCGGCCGAGCGGCTGGCCGCGATGGGAGGCCAGGAGGTCGCGGTGACGGGCAACCTCAAGAGCGCCGTGGCACCGCCGGACTGTGCCGCCGAGGCGCTTGCCGAGGCCCGGGCCGCGATCGGCGCGCGCCCGGTCTGGCTCGCCGCCTCGACCCATGAGGGCGAGGAGGAGGCGGTGGCCGACGCGACCGCCGCGCTCCCGCCCGAGATGCTCACCCTGCTCGCGCCGCGCCACCCGGCGCGCGGGGCCGAGGTGGCGGCGCTCCTCGGCCAGCGCGGCCTCGCCACCGCCCGGCGGAGCCTCGGCGAGGCACCGGGCGCCGAGACGCGGGTCTGGCTGGCCGACACGCTCGGCGAGATGGGGCTGTGGTTTCGGCTCGCGCCAGTGGCCTTCGTCGCCGGCTCGCTGGCGCCGCGCGGCGGCCATACCCCGTTCGAACCGGCAGCCCTCGGCACGGCGATCCTGCACGGCCCGCATACCGAGAACTTCGCGCCGGCCTATGCCGCGCTCGAGGCAGCGGGCGGCGCCATGGCCATCGCGGACGGCGCCTCGCTGGCGACGGCGGTCGCCGAGCTGCTCTCAGATCCGGCCAGGCGCGCCGAGATGGCCGCCGCAGCCCGTGCCGTGCGGGCCCGCGAAACGCCTGATCTCGACGCAATCGCCACCCGCCTCCTGGCGCTGATGGACCGGCAATGAGGCCCCCCGGCTTCTGGAGCAAACCGCCCGAGCGGCCGGGCTGGCAGGCCCGCACGCTCTGGCCGCTCAGCCTCCTGTGGCGGATCGGCGGCCGGCTCCGCGCACGGCGGCCGCGACGGCGCGCACCGGTGCCCGTGCTCTCGGTCGGCAATCTCACGGTCGGCGGCACCGGCAAGACGCCGCTCGTGCGCGCACTCGGCGAGCGGCTTGCGGCCCAGGGGCTCTCCCCGCATGTGGTCAGCCGCGGCCATGGCGGACATCTGGGGCGGGAGCGGCCGCACCGGGTGGATCCCGGTTCCGACACCGCAGCGCAGGTGGGCGACGAGCCGCTGATGCTCGCGGCCACCCTGCCCGTCTGGGTGTCGCGGGACCGCGCGGCGGGCGCCGAGGCGGCGGCGGCTGCGGGCGCGGGTCTCGTGATCCTCGATGACGGGCATCAGACGGCGGGCATCCACCGGGATGCTGCGCTGGTGGTCGTCGATGCCCAGACGCTCTTCGGCAATGGTCGCGTCATGCCCGCCGGGCCGCTCCGCGAGCCGGTGGCCGAGGGGCTGGCGCGCGCCGATCTCGTGGTGCTGGTGGGGCCGGCCGAGGCGCGTGCCGCCGCCCGCCCGCACCTGCCCGAGCGGCCGGCAGTCGTCGGGGCCGAGATCCGCCCCGAGAGGACGGGCCTGCCTCTCGAGGGGCTGCCGGTCGTGGCGTTCGCCGGCATCGGGCGGCCGGAGAAGCTCTTCGCCACGCTCCGGGCCGAAGGCGCGCACCTCCTCGCCGCGCATCCCTTTCCGGACCACCATGTCTACGCGCCCGCGGTGCTGCGCCGCCTGTTGGCCGAGGCCCGCGGCGCCGGCGCGGCGCTGGTGACCACCGAGAAGGATGCCGTCCGCCTCCCGCCCGCGTTCCGCCGCGAGGTGATGGTGCTGCCGGTGCGCCTCGAGCCGGAGGATTGGGGCCCGATCGACGCCATCATGGCAAGCCTCACCCAAGCTGCCGCGAAATCGCCCCGGTGAGAGCATTCGGCAGACACGGGGCGCGGCGATACCGGATCTGTCCCTAGGACACCTCTGTTGCTCAGCTTGGGGCGCCTCCGGGCGCCCCCTTTTTTTCGGCGCATGCCGCGCATCCGCCAAAGCGCTGTCAGATCGAGCTTGACCGCAACCTCGGGCACAGCGATCCCGTACAGGCCCTGATCTGGAAGGAGCGTCGCGCCGATGGACAGATTCCCGACCCGCAGTCTGCGATGGCCCCTGGCAATTGCCGCGCTGATCTCGGCGGCGAGCCTGGCCGCGGGCGCGGCCTGGGCCCAGGCGGACACCTCGGGGAGCGCGTGGCGGATCCTCGAGATCGACGGCGCGGCCGCCGCGCCCGTGGCTGAGCTCGTGTTTCGCGAGGGTCAGCTCTTCGGCACGGTCGGCTGCAACCGGTTCCGGGGGCCCGTGGAGCGCGCCGAGGACGGGCGCCTCGAGGCCGGCCTGATGGCCGCAACGCTCATGGCCTGCCCTGACCCCACGATCGACGCGCAGGAGCGCCGGCTGCTCGATCTGCTCGGCGCGGGGCCCGCGGTCGCCTATGATCCGCTCTCGGATCGGCTCACGCTCAGCGATGCCGAGGGGCGCCCCGTGGTGCTGCTGGAGCGCCTGGCCCCCTGATCCCACGTCGCGCGGGCAGAAAGACCATTGCCGCGGAGCGCCCGGCGGTGAGAGATTGCCGGTGGAAAAAGCCGCAACCAACGATCAAGGGGGTATCCGACATGACGCAGGGCTTCTCTGACCTGACCCGCCGCCGCTTCCTCGAAAGCACCGCCGCCACCGGCGCGCTCATCGGTCTTGGCGCCAGCGCACGGGCCGCCGAGCCCAAGCCGGGAGGGCGCCTGCGCGTCGCGATGGCCGAAGGATCGACCGCCGACAGCCTCGACCCGCAGACCTATACCGACATGTACATGATCTCGGTCGGCTTCGCGACGCACTCGACCCTCACCGAGATCGCGCCCAATGGCGAGCTGGTGGGCGACGCGGCCGAGAGCTGGGAGGGCTCGAGCAACGCCTCGGAATGGACCTTCCAGCTCCGCCGCGGCGTGACCTTCTCCGACGGGCGCAAGCTGACCCCCGAGGACGTGATCGCCTCGATCGATCACCATCGCGGAGCGGACTCGGAGTCGGCCGCCAAGGACATCGTGGCGGTGATCGACAGCATGTCGAAGGCCGACGACCACGCGGTGAAGTTCACGCTGACCGGGCCGAGCGCCGACTTCCCCTATCTGATGGCGGACTACCACCTGCTGATCATGCCGGCCGAGGGCGATGGCGTGAACTGGCAGGACTTCGTCGGCACCGGCGGCTATGTGCTCGAGAGCTTCGAGCCGGGCGTGCGCACGGTGATGCGCCGGCGCGACGACTACTGGAAAGAAGGCCGCGCCCATTTCGACGAGCTCGAGATCCTCTATGTGGGCGACAGCTCGGCGCGGCAGAGCGCGCTGGCCTCCGACAAGGTCGACCTGATGAGCCGCGTCGACCTGAAGACCGTGGGCCTCGTCAAGCGGCTGCCGGGGCTGCGCGTCGAGGAGGCGACGGGCTTCCTGCACTACACCGCGCCGATGCTCACCAACACCGCGCCCTATGACAACAACGAGCTGCGCCAGGCGATCAAGTACTCGATCGACCGCCAGGAGCTGATGGACAAGATCCTGTTCGGCCACGGCACGGTGGGCAACGACCACCCGATCGCGCCCTCGGTGCCGTTCCACGCCGCCCTCGAGCAGCGCACGCAGGATCTCGACCGCGCCAAGTTCCACCTCAAGAAGTCGGGCTATTCGGGCGAGGAGCTGGTGCTCGACGCCGCCGATGCGGCCTATGCCGGTGCGGTCGACGCCTCGGTCCTGATGCAGGGCCACCTCGCGAAGGCGGGCATCAACATGCGCGTCAACCGCGTGCCGTCCGACGGCTACTGGTCGAACATCTGGCTCAAGAGCCCCTGGTGCGCCTGCTACTGGGGCGGCCGGCCGACCTGCGACTGGATGTTCACCCAGGCCTACGCCTCGGGCGCCAACTGGAACGACACCAAGTTCGAGCACGAGCGCTTCAACACGCTGCTCCAGGCCGGCCGCGCCGAGACCGATCTCGACAAGCGCGCCGAGATCTATGGCGAGATGCAGTCGATCGTGAGGGACGAGGGCGGCGTCGTGGTCTGGGCCTTCGCCAACTATGTCTATGCGATGCGCGAGCGGGTGCAGCACGGGCCCGATGTCGCCTCCAACTGGGCCCTCGACGGCGGTCGCTACGTCGAGCGCTGGTGGTTCGCCTGACATCCCTTGGGGGGAGGCTTCGGCCTCCCCCTTCTCCCTTAAGGTTCCCCCATGGATGCACCTCTCCGCCAGGTCCGGGAGATCGAGACCGAGTGGGTCACGATGCCCGACGGATGTCGGCTCGCGGCGCGGATCTTCCTGCCATCGGATGCCGAACGGGCACCGGTGCCGGCGATCCTCGAATTCCTGCCCTATCGCCGGCGCGACTACACGCGGCTGCGCGACGACCGCCAGCATGCCTGGATGGCCGCGCGCGGCTATGCCTGTATCCGGGTCGACATGCGCGGCACCGGGGACTCGGACGGGCTGACCCATGGCGAGTACCTCCAGGCGGAGCTCGACGACGCGGTCTCGATCATCGAGTGGGTCGCGGCCCAGCCCTGGTGCACCGGCAAGCTTGGCATGATGGGCATCTCCTGGGGCGGCTTCAACGCGCTCCAGGTGGCGGCGATGCGCCCGCCCGCGCTCAAGGCGATCATCACCGCCTGCTCGACGGATGACCGCTATGCCGACGACATCCACTGGATGGGCGGGTGCCTGATCGCCGACAACGTCAACTGGTCGGGCACGATGTTCGCCTTCAACTCGCGCCCGCCCGACCCGGAGGTGGTGGGCGATCGCTGGCGCGAGATGTGGCTCGAGCGGCTCGAGGCCCTGAAACCCTGGATCCTCGACTGGCTGCCCCACCAGCGGCGCGACGCCTACTGGAAGCACGGCTCGGTCTGCGAGGACCCGTCCGCGATCGACTGCGCGGTCTACGCCGTGGGCGGCTGGGAGGACGGCTACACCAACGCGATCCCGCGGATGCTCGAGCGCCTGACCTGCCCGCGCAAGGGGCTGATCGGGCCATGGGCGCATTGCTGGCCGCATCTCGGCCGCCCCGAGCCGCGCATCGGGTTCCTCGCCGAGGCCCGGCGGTGGTGGGACCACTGGCTGAAGGGCGTCGACACCGGGATCATGGACGAGCCGATGCTCTCGGCCTGGATGCAGGACAGTGTCCCACCCGCTCCCCAATACGACGCGCGCCCCGGGCGCTGGGTGGCCGAGACGGCGTGGCCGTCCTCGCGCATCGCCGCGCAGCAATTTGCGCTCAACCGCTGCGGACTCGAGGCGGAGCCGAAGGCCGAAGACCCGCTCACCGCGCGCACCCCGCAGACGCTCGGCCTCACCTCGGGCGAGTGGCTCTCCTTCGGCGATGCGGGCGAGATGCCGGTCGACCAGCGCACCGATGACGGGCAGTCGCTCAGCTTCGACACCGCGGCGCTCGCGAGCCGGATGGAGATCCTCGGCGCGCCTGTCGTCGAGCTCGAGATCGCCGTTGACCGGCCCGTGGCGTTCCTGTGCGCCCGGCTCTGCGACGTGTCGCCGGACGGCGCCTCGACGCGCGTGAGCTACGGCTTTCTCAACCTCACGCATGACACGACGCACGAGACCGTGACGCCGCTCGTGCCCGGTGCGCGGCGCCGCGTGCGCCTCCAGCTCAACGACATCGCCCATGCCTTCGCGCCCGGCCACCGGATCCGCCTCGCGGTGTCGACGAGCTACTGGCCCATGGTCTGGCCCTCGCCCGAGCCGGTGACGCTCACGCTCTTCGCAGGCGCGAGCCGGCTCCTCCTGCCGGTCCGCGATGCGGCGGGCGAGCCGCTGCCACCCGCCTTCGCCCCGCCCGAGGAGAGCCTCGCCGGCCCCACCGAGATCCGCCGCCCGCCCGCGCGCCGCCGCACTGCCGAGACGGAGATCGTCTCGGGCACGGTGACCGTCGAGGACCACAAGGACCGGGGCGATCTCTGGTTCGGCGCGATCGACCTCGTGATGGGGGGGCACAGCACGGACCGCTATCGCCTGACAGGCGATGACCCGCTCTCGGCCGAGCAGACCTGTACCAACACCATCACGCTCGCCCGTGGCGCGTGGCAGGTCCGCACCGAGACGACGACGACCCTGCGCGCCACAGCAACCGACTTCGTGCTGGCCGCGGAGGTCCGCGCCTATGCGGGCGAGGAAGAGGTCTTTGCCCGGAGCTGGGAGACGCAAATCCCGCGGGACGGCAACTGATCGGGCCCCGGTGTGCCGGTCAGCCGACCAAGAGCGCGAGCGCCGCGAAATAGGTGACGAAGGGGGCGATCACCGCAAAGAACGCGCTGGCGGCCATCCCGAGGATCCCGAGAAACCACGGCCGGCTCCGCGGGAAGTGAATGCGGGTCAGTTCAGGCCGGCCGCGTGCCGGGGCCCGGGCCCGCCGGATCTCGGCTCGCGTGACAAGGCGTCCACGCGCGAGATTCCGCTCCACGGCCCGCTCGGAGGCAAGCCGGGCCTCGATCTCCTCGAGATAGGCCGGGGCTAGCGAGCGCGCCTCGGCACGCCGGCGCCGTGCTGCCTGCTGGCGTTCGAGCAGCGCCCCTGCGGCGGCGTCGAGGCTCGCCGTCTCGGGGAGCGGCGGGATCGGCTCACTCGGAGGGGCATCGACGTCGCGAAGTGCCACATGCGGAACGCGAAGCATGGACCGGCTCGCCATCGGGTCGCCTCCTCTCGCTGCTGGCCGCGACCGCGCCGCAACCCTGACCTCGGTCAGCATAGCGTCCTCGCGCCCCGCGGGAACCCCCGCGCCGCTTCCCCGAAGCGCGCATCTCGGATAGGTCTGGGGGACAGACTGGCGGGAGAGCAACAATGGTGCACGGCCTTGGAGCGGCCCCGGCTCGGAGTGGGCATGGCGGCTGAGACGCTCGACGGGCTGGTGCCGGACTGGGGGCGGGACGCGCTGTTCCTCGATTTCGACGGCACGCTGGCACCGATCGTCGCCCGGCCGGAGCTCGCCACGATCGCACCGACGACACGGGAGGTGCTGGCCGCGCTCCTCGAGCTGACGGGCGGGGCCGTGGCGATCCTGAGCGGGCGGGGGCTCGCGGATCTCGACACCAAGCTCGCGCCGCTCAAGATCGCCGCCGCCGGCGCGCATGGGGCCGAGCTCCGCCGCGCGGGCGACGTCCCAGGGGCTGCACCAGAAATGGCCCCCGCGCTGATGCCGGCGCATGCCGATCTCACAGCCTTTGCCGCGCGACACGGGCTGCTGCTCGAGCGGAAGTCCGGGGCCGTCACGCTGCACTACCGGGCGCAGCCGGCGCTTGCGGCCGAATGCCGGGCCTTGGTGGAGCGGCTCGCCGAGGGCCCGGGCCTAAGGGCGATGCACGGGCTGATGGTGAGCGAGGTCGCCCTCGCCGGGATCGACAAGGGAACCGCGCTCCGGACCTTCATGGCCGAGCCGCCTTTCGCCGGGCGCAGGCCCATCGCCGCGGGCGACGACACGACCGACGAGGACGCGATCCGCGCGGCCCAGGCGCTTGGCGGGGCCGGCATCCGGATCGGCGACGCCCCGACAGCGGCCCACCACCGCGCGCCCTCGATCGCGGCGTTTCTCGACTGGCTCGCACGCGCCGCGGTGCCGGCCCGGTCCGCGGGCTGAGGAGGCGGCGATGGAGCTCGGGCTGATCGGGAACTGCGCCGTCGCCGCGCTCGTGGACCGCCAGGGCGCGATCGTCTGGTTCTGTCTGCCGCGGGTGGATGGCGACCCGTTCTTCCATGCGCTCCTCGGCCAGGGCGCCGGCGCGCCCGGGGACGGAGCCTTCGCGGTCGAGCTCGACGATCTCGCAGCCACCGAGCAGTCCTATGAGCGCAACAGCGCGGTGCTGCGCACGGTGTTGCGCGGCGCCTCGGGCGCGGTCGAGATCATCGACTTCGCGCCCCGCTTCGAGGCACGGGGCCGGATCTTCCGCCCAAAGATGCTGGTGCGCCAGATCCGCCCGCTCGAGGCGTGGCCGCGGGTTCGGATCCGGCTCCGCCCGCGCTTCGACTGGGGTCGCGTGGCGCCCGAGATCACCCAAGGTTCCAACCATGTCCGCTTCGTCGGGCCTGACCAGACCGTGCGGCTGACCACCGATGCGCCGATCGACCATGTGCTCGACGCCCGCCAGATCAATCTCGACCGGCCGCTCACCTTCGTCCTCGGCCCCGATGAGAGCCTCACGGAGAGCCCCGCCGAGATCGCCGCCAGCTTTCGGAAGGAGACGCTGGACTACTGGCGGCGCTGGACGCGTCGGCTGGCGATCCCGCTCGACTGGCAGGAGGCGGTGATCCGCGCCGCGATCACCCTCAAGCTCTGCAGCTACGAGGCGACCGGCGGCATTGTCGCGGCGGTGACCACCTCGCTCCCCGAGGCGCCGGACAGCGGGCGCAACTGGGACTATCGCTACTGCTGGGTGCGCGACGGGTTTTTCACGGTGCGCGCGCTCAACAGCCTCGCGGCGATGAAGACGCTCGAGAACTACTTCCGCTGGCTGATGAACGCGGTTGCCGACGCCAAGGGCGGGCACATCCAGCCGGTGCTCGGCGTCGGCCTCGAGACCGCGCTCCCCGAGCGCACCGCGACCGAGCTCCAGGGCTATCGCGGCATGGGGCCGGTGCGCGTCGGCAACCAGGCGCATGAGCACTTCCAGCACGACACCTATGGCAACATCATCCTGGCGGCGGCGCCCGCCTTCTTCGACCAGCGGCTCTTCATGGAGGCCGGGCGCGCAGCCTTCGAGATGTTGGAGCCGCTCGGGGAGCAGGCTTGGGCGCTGCACGACCAGCCCGATGCCGGCATCTGGGAGCTGCGCACGCGGGCGCGGATCCACACCTCGTCCTCGCTGATGTGCTGGGCGGGCTGCGACCGGTTGGCCAAGATCGCGGCGCGGCTCGGGCTCGGCGAGCGCGCCAGCCACTGGGCCGGCCGGGCCCGCGCCATCCGCGAGAAGATCCTCGCCCGGGCGTGGTCCGACAAACGCGGCGCCTTCGCCGAGAGCTTCGGCGGCGAGACTCTGGATGCGAGCGTGCTCCTGATGGGCGAGATCGGGTTCCTGGCCGCTGACGACCCGCGCTTCGTCGCGACCGTCGAGGCGCTCTCGGCGGCGCTCGGGCGCGGGCCGTTCATGCTGCGCTATGAGGAGGCCGACGATTTCGGCACGCCCGAGGTCGGGTTCAATCTCTGCGCCTTCTGGCGGATCGACGCGCTCGCCCGCATCGGCCGCACCGAGGAGGCGCGCGAACATTTCGAGGAGCTGCTGACGGCGCGCAATCATCTCGGGCTCATGTCCGAGGACAGCGACTTCGCCACCGGCGCGGCCTGGGGCAACTTCCCGCAGACCTACTCCATGGTCGGCATCATCAACGGCGCGATGCGGCTCTCTCGGCGCTGGGAGGCGGAGCTGTGAGCCGGCTCGTCGTCGCCTCCAACCGTGTCGGCGATCTCACGGGCGGGGCCCAGAGCGGCGGGCTTGCCACCGCCCTCGGCGATGCGCTGCGCGATGGCAACGGGCTCTGGTTCGGCTGGTCGGGCGAGATCGTCGATGAGCGCTCCAAGGTCGGGCTGACGCTCGACCGCCAGGGCCAGGTGACCATCGCCACCCAGGCGCTGACCCGGGGCGAGTACGACGCCTACTATCTCGGCTACGCCAACCGCGCGCTCTGGCCGACACTGCATTACCGGCTCGACCTCGCCGTGTTCGAGCCCGATGCGCTCGAGGGATACTGGGAGGTCAACCGCCGCCTCGCCCGCGCGCTTGCGGGCCTCGTGGCCGAGGACGACATCGTCTGGGTCCACGATTACCACTTCCTCCCCCTCGCGGCGGAGCTGCGCGCGCTCGGGATCGCCAACCGGATCGGCTTCTTCCTCCACATCCCCTTCCCGCCGCCCGAGATCGTCACGGCGATCCCGGGGCATGAGCGGCTCTTCGATGCGCTCTTCGCCTGCGATGTGCTGGGCTTCCAGACCGAGCCGCATGCCGCGAATTTCCGGCGCTACGCCGAGGAGACTGCCGGCGCGGTGACCCCCGAGACCCACCCCTTCCGGAGCGCAGGCCGGCAGCCGCTCGTGAAAGCCTATCCGATCGGGATCGATGTCGAGGCGTTTCGCGCGATGGCCCGCACGCCCGAGGCCGACGACCGCATCCGGCGCCTCAAGCGCGGCGACATCGAGACCCACATCATCGGCGTCGACCGGCTCGACTATTCCAAGGGCCTGCCCGACCGCTTCCGCGCCTATCGCCGCCTCCTCCAGCACCATGCCGACCATCGCAAGAAGATCGTGCTGATGCAGATCGCCCCGCCCACGCGCGAGGAGCTGACGGCCTATGCGCATATCCGGATCGAGCTCGAACAGCTCTCCGGTGCGATCAATGGCGAGTTCGGCGACTTCGACTGGACGCCCGTGCGCTATGTCCACCGCTCGGTGGCGCGCGAGACGCTGGCGGCACTCTTCCGCGGCTCGCGCATCGGGCTGGTCACGCCGCTCCGCGACGGGATGAACCTGGTGGCCAAGGAGTATGTCGCGGCCCAGGACGACGACGACCCGGGCGTGCTCGTGCTCTCGCAATTCGCCGGCGCCGCGGACGATCTGCGCGAGGCGCTGATCGTGAACCCCCACGACCAGGACGAGGTGGCCGAGGCGCTCCACCGCGGCATCGGCATGGCGCGTGCCGAACGGCTCGAGCGCCACGCGGCGCTTCTCGAGCGGGTGCAGGAGCGGGACGCGCGCCGGTGGCAGGAGGAATTTCTCGCGGATCTCAGAGGGCGGACGCCGGGGGCCGTCTGAGATGCGCCTCGTGGCCGATATCGGCGGCACCAATGCGCGGTTCGCGGTGGTCGGGCCACGCGGCAGGCCCGAGGCGCTCGATCGGGTGCCGGTGACGCGCTTCGCCCGCTTCGAAGATGCGCTCCGCTGGTATCTGGGGCGGGTCGGCGGGTCCGTCGGCGAGGTCGCTTTGGCCGCCGCCGGACCGGTGATCGCAGGGCGCGTGAGGATGACCAACGCGGCCTGGGAGATCTCGGTCGAGGCGGTCGCCGCGGTGCTGCCCGAGGCGCGGCTGCGGATCGTCAACGACCTCGAGGCGGTCGCGCTGCTCCTCCCGCATCTGGGTGCGGGCGATGTGGAGATGATCCACACCGGTGCTGCCACCGGCCCGCAGCCGATGCTCGCGCTCAACATCGGAACCGGGTTCGGCGCCGCGGTGGCTGTCCCCGTCCCGCGACCGGGCGGCACGGGCTGGATCGCTCTCCCGACAGAGGCCGGCCACATGACGCTGGTCGCGTCCGACCGCGAGGAGGCGCAGATCTGCGCCGGCGCCGAGACCGTGGAGGCCGTGCTCTCGGGCCCGGGACATGCCCGGCTCGTCGAAGGAGCCCCCGAGGACCTGCGGCGGCGCGTCTCCCGGCTCTTCGGCCGGATCGCCGGGGATCTGATCCTGGCAACCGGGACCTGGGGGGGCGTCTGGCTTTGCGGCGGGGTTCTCGCGCGCTTCGACGAGGTGATCGACCGGGCAGTCTTCCTCGATTGCCTTGGCGCGCGAACCGGCGTGGCCGCGCGGCTCGCCGACGTCCCGGTCGGGCGGATCCTGTTGGCCGAGCCCGCTCTCGATGCACTGGCGCGTCTGCCCATCGAGAGCGCCCTCGCGGGGCCACCCGCTTAAGGGCCGCCGCGGCTTGTGCATTTGGCCGCAGGGCCCGGCAGCGGACAAGTGTCTGCTTCGAAACCGACTTGTGCGCGCCCCCCTCCCCCCTTAGGCCATCGCGCAGGGGCCTGGGACCAACCGAGAGAGCAACCGCCAGCGCGGCACGGCGCAATCCGGCGGGCGCGACGGCGGCTGGACTGGCGGATCGGCGAGGCGCGAGGCGCGAGGCGCGGATTGAAGCACGGCGGTCGCCGAGCTCGAGGATAGGGGCCGTCGGTGCAATTCCAGAAGATCGCACACCGCCTCCGGGAGGCCACGCAGATGTCCCGCGCCAAGGCGGGCACCATCTGGACGGTCGTCGGCTTCGGCCTGCAGAACGCCATCCGGCTCGGCTCGACCCTCGTCCTGACCCGACTGCTCGCGCCCGAGGCGTTCGGCCTGATGACGCTCGCGGGAACGATCCTGGCCGCCCTCGCCCTGATGAGCGATCTCGGCACGTTGCCCTCGGTGATCCGCAGCCGGCGCGCCGGCGATGCGGAGTTCCTGCGCACGGCCTGGACGATCCAGGCGCTGCGCGGCCTCGGCATCGCGCTGGTCGCCTGCCTCCTCGCCTGGCCGTTCTCGCAGCTCTACGACGCGGAGGTCCTCTTCCCGCTCACCTGCGTCCTGGCGGTCACGACGCTGCTCGGCGGCTTCCGCTCGATCACCGTGACGCTCAAGCAGCGCGAGATCGACCTGCGCTTGATCACCCTGACCCAGCTCGGGGTGCGGTTCACCGCCACCCTGGTCACGATCGCGGCCGCATGGGCGATCGGGTCGGTCTGGGCGCTGGCGATCGGGGCGATCGTCGGCAGCATCCTCGACCTCCTGATGAGCTACATTCTGTTCCCGCCCTTCAAGCACCGGTTCCGGCTGGAACGCGCGGCGGTGTCCGAGATCCTGAGCTTCGGGCGCTGGATCCTCTTCGGAACGCTGGCGACCTATTTCGGCGGACAGGGGCTGCTGGCGATCCAGGGGCTCCTCGTGCCGGTCGAGACGCTGGGGCTCATCGCGATCTCCGCCACATTGTCCTGGGTCCCGGGCCAGATGGTCGCGCGCGTGCTCGGCAGCGTGGCCTTCCCGAAGCTCTCCGAGGTCTACCGGGAGCGCCCCGAGGACGTGGACGTGGTGATGCGCAAGATCCGCCTGTTCCTCACATTCGGCGTCGTGCCCATGTTCCTGCTGCTGTCGGCGATCGCCCAGCCGCTGGTGGATCTGCTCTACGATGATCGCTATGCGGCGGCGGGGTGGTTCCTCGCGCTGATGGCGGTCGGGGGCGGCCTCGGCGTGATCGCGATGCCCTATCAGAACCTGCTTCTGGCGGCTGGCGACAGCCGCACCCATGCGGGCGTGATGCTCGTGATGGCGCTGATGCGCAATCTTGCCCTCTTCGGCGGCTTCTATTTCGGCGGCGTGACCGGCATGCTGATCGGCGACGGGATCGCGATGCTCGCCATCGCGCTTCTGTCCATGTGGATCGCATGGCGCCGCGGATATGCGACCCCTTGGCTCGACGGCGTTGCCATCGCGCTGCTGCTGGCCGGCTATGCTTGGCATTTGGTGCCCTATGCGGTCCTCTAGCCCCGCCGGTTCATCATGACCAACCTTGACGCCCGGCCGATCGAGCCGCTCCGCGAGCTGCGGGTGCATATCGGCGCCCACAAGACCGCCACGACCCATCTGCAGGACCAGCTTGCCCGGTCGCGCGACCGGCTGCTCTGCGCCGGGATCGACGTCATCCCGACCGACCGCATCCGTCCCGTCGGGCCGATGCGCTGCCTTCGGCTCGGGCTCTCCGGCATCTCGCTGGGCGACGCGTTCCCGCGGGCGATCGCCGGTCTCCGCCAGGGGCCCGACACTGTCGTGGTCTCCGACGAGGAATGGATCGGCCATATCGGCGACGCCGTGGCCGCCCGACCCTATGGCAATCTCGGCTGGCGCCTGCGGATCCTCTCGGCCGCTGCGGTGGGCGCGCGCATGAGGCTCTATCTCGCGATCCGGCCCTTCGACCGGCAGATCCCGTCGGCCTATGCCGAGGCGCTTCGCCACGGCCCCGTCCGACGCCGCCCCGCCGAGCTGGAGCGGTGCCTTCTCCGCCGCCCGCCAAGCTGGCGCGCCATAGTCGCAAGGGTCCGCCGGGCGGTGCCGCGGGCCGAGCTGACCGTCTGGGAGCATGCGACCTACGCCGAGGACTGGCGCGCGGTCTACGAGCGGCTGACCGGCGTCGCGCCTGCAGAGCTCGACGACATCCCCCCGCCCGAGCGCACCCGCACACCGCCCGCCGCCGCCGTCGAGGCCGCCGAGCGGCTCGGCCCGCGCCTGCCGCGCCGCGACTGGGCGCTCAGGGTCGCGGAGATTTACGCCGCCGCCACGACCGACCCGCGCCCCTATCGCCCCTGGTCCGGGGCGGTCTGCCAGCGGCTCGAGGAGGCCTATCGCGCCGACCTCGGCTGGCTCCGCGAGGCCGGAACGCCGCCCTTCTTCGTGTTTCCTCCGCTCCGGTCGCGATAATCTCGACAAACTTCACGAAACCTTAGGAAGAATTACGAACAAAGGTGAGCGGTCGATCCCGGCGCCTCCCGCCGGGGCCGGCGTGCCCATGCGACGGTGCGGGCACGGCCGGCGGTCGACCCCAGGTCGACACCGATGGTCCAGAGCAATCTCCGTCCCCTGAAGGAGGTGACTGACGATGGTTTTCACTCTTGGCGTGATCGCCGCCCCGTCCCTGACGGCCGATGACGGGCTGCCGACGGGCGGAAGCGTCCGCTTTCCGCAATCGAACGCCCTCGGCAGCGACGCGCCGGGGACCTACAGCTATCTGCGCGCCGAAGGCCTCGACGCCACCTTGTTCGGCGCCGCCGGTGCGCTGATCGTCCAGGTCGAGCTGCCCTGGGATCGCTGGAACCAGTCGCTCAGCACGCGCCATTTCATCCTGGGCAACGATTATCGCTCCACGCCGCTGGCGGGCGGCCTCAATCTCTCGGCTGTCGCCGACCGTGAGCGCGCCGTGCCGCGCGCGATCCGCATGGCCGCGAGCAACGACGCGCAGAGCGTCGGCATCACCCTCACCCTCGATGACCGCCCGGCGCGGCTGCTGCTCGCGCTGCGCTCCGACGGCGCGGCGGTCGAGCTCGCCGCCTGGGCCGACGGCCAGCGCATCGGCACCTCCATGGTCGATTCCGGCAGCGCGGCGCTCTCGGGCCTGCGGCTCGCGGGCGACCGGCTCCTCATCGGCTGCGCCGGCTCCGGCGGCAGCGCGACCGCCACGCCCTTTGCCGACGACACCCGGCTCGGCTTCGACGGCGCGATCAGCTTCATCGGCTATCACGCCGGCATCGTGACCGACGCCGCGCTCTCGGAGATCTCGGCCGGCGACGCACCCGAGGCGGCGCTGTCGACCGGGGCCAACTGGATCCTCGCCCGTCAGCTCGACACCGCCGTGCTGCCCGCCTATGGCCCGCCGATCTGGGCCACCGGCGACACCAACCCGGCCTGGACCCTCGAGGGCGGCGGCAGCGGCCTGCGCCCGGGCTCCGACATCGTGGCGAGCCGCTCGGGCAGCGCGCGCTTCGGCCTCGACATCATCCGCGACGGTCAGGTCTGGGGCGCCGCCCCGGGCACGAGCACGGCCCCCGTGCGCGTCGCGGGCGCGCTCAGCGGCGTCAGCGGCCCGATCGAGGTTCGCGCCATCTACCCGGACGGCCGCGTGATCGCCGACTGGACCGCGCTCTCGGGCCTCACCGTCACCGGCGATCGCTGGTCGGGCGAGGCCGCGCTGCCGCTCTTCAGCGATGGCTGGGGGCATCTCGAGGCGCGGCCCGCGAGCCAGCCCGATCTCGTCCAGCGTTCGCGCGCCGAGTGCGGCGCCGGCTGGGTGATCGGCGTCGTCGGCCAGTCGAATGCCGAATTCCCCTGGAAGCTCAACGCCGGCAGCCCGGGCGCTGTCACCACCGGGCCGATCGGCAATCTCTCCTTCTGCATCCCGTTCCGCAGCAACTCGACGATCAGCGGCAACGCCGCGGGCTCGGGCTCGGTGGTGATGGATGTCGTCACGCTCGAGCAGCCGCGGACCGAGGGGCTGATCTCCGCGGCCGAGGAGGTCCGACGCTACGGCAACACGCCGGTCATGATCTTCGACATGACCCAGGAGGGCTCGGGCATCAACCAGCTCCAGAGCGACAGCATCACCGCGCGGCAATGGGCCGACAGCCCGGGCGACCAGCTCGCGATCGCCGGCAACGCGGTCTCGGCCTTCGTGATCCAGTGGGCGCTGCAGCTCGGCGGCCAGGGCGCAGCGGCGCAGAACTTCGACACCCGCGGCGTGCTCGATGCGCTGATCGACGGCGACACCAGCTCGTCCGCGGCCACCTGGCCGATCTCGCCCGGCAATTTCCTCCGCTCCAGCACCTTTGCGCATGGCGACACCACAGGGATCTGTCTGATGCAGCGCACGGGCGGCGGCGACACCGGCACCTCGCGCGACCAGGATCTCTTCTGGGACCGGATCACGAGCCCGGACACCAAGGAGCTGGATTTCTACACCTCCAAGATCTACGCCTACGCGGCGGAGAAGGGCCATGCGATCGGCCAGGACATCCGCGACTCGGTCCGCACCGGCGGGCATTTCGACACCACCGAGGGCAAGGTCCGGGTCAGCCGGCGCGTGCTTGCCTCGGGGCTCCGGGCCTGCGGCATCGACACGAGCGAGAACCCGCGCTTCGCCGGGATCACGGTCAAGAGCCCGACCGAGCTGGTGGCGCGCTTCTCGCTGCCGAACGGCGGCACGCTCCAGACCGGCTGGGGCTTTGCCGGTGAGACGCCCGGCGCGGGCATCAATCCGGTGCAGGGTTTCGAGGTCTACGACCCGACCAACCAGGCAGGCCTGCCGGGCGACGTCACCCGCTCGGGCTTCACCACCGCGATCACCGACGCGGCCGCCGGCGAGGTGACGATCACCAAGGCGAGCGGCACCTGGGTCGACGGCACGATCGTCGCGTGGACCCCGGGCCAGGGCGTCAGCTACAGCAACCCCACGATCAACGACGAGCTCTGGAAGGGCTGGCTCTATGAGAGCGGCGCGCAGGAAGGCGGCCTCGGCGTGCCCGTGATGGGCATGGACAACTTCGAGGTGCCGGTCGATCCGGTGGCCACGCTCGGCGCGGTGTTCGTGCTCGATCCGTCCGACCCGACCAGCATGATCCAGGAGCGGGGCGGCGATTTCGCCGGCGGCACTCCGGTCTCCGACGGCGACCCGGTCGGCTCGATCCGCAACCTGGGCACGCTCGGCGGCTATATGTCGGCGCCGACCGACGGGCTGCGGCCGATCTTCCGCAGCATCCCGGCCGGCAGCGATCTCGATGTCCAGCTCGGCAAGGCCTATTCCGACCGGCCGCTGAACTTCCTGGAATTCATCGACAAGGAGCTCGTCTTCTCCGAAGGCCCGGCGATCCCGAACAGCTCGACCTGGTCGATGACCTACGCGCTCCGCCACATCTTCGTCAGCAGCGCGCGGCGGATGGTGTGGTCGCAGACGCTCGAGACCGGAACCGGCGACGGCCTGATGCTGTTCCAGAACACCAATGCCTTCAACGCCAACCAGGCCAACCGCTTCTCGATGAAATGGGCCGGCTCCAATGGCGTGCGGGGGAACTGGCCGATCGATGTCGGGATCGGACTCGACCGCGACGCGCGCTTCATCGTGAACTCGACCCCGGGGACCAACGTCTCGCGGGTGCGCTCGGACCGCAACTTCTCCTTCGGGGAGTTCACCGCTGGAACCTCGACCGGGACCTACACGTTCAAGATCGGGTCCTCGCCGGTCAGCGCCTTCGCCAATGGCCGCTTCCGGATCTATGGCCTGATGATCGCGCCCTATCTCGACACGAAACTCAAGGAGCGCCAGGCGATGGGCTGGATCGGCCGGCGGCACGGCGCGCTCTACCCGCACTGGTAGGCAGCCCCGATCCGCGCTAGGGCGGTCGCGTGCTGGCATCGCACGCGGCCGCTCGCCTCGGTCGGGTCGCAACCACGATCGGGGAGCCGCCATGTCGGGCCATCGCGTGATCTGGCAGTATTGGGAGACCCGGGGCGAAAAGCCGGCCTTCGTCGATCCGCTCCACGACATCGCGCGCCGCAATGCCGGGGTGCCGGTGATCCAGGTGACGCCGGAGACCCTGCCCGAGCATCTGCCCGATCTCGACCCGCGCATCCACGAGATCGGCGAGCTGGCACACAAGGCCGACATGATCCGCACCCGGCTGATCGCCCGCCACGGCGGCATGTGGCTCGACAGCGACGCCATCGTGCTCCGCGATCTCGGCTGGATCTTCGACCGGCTGGAGGGGGCGGCCTTCATCGGCTTCACCGACGGCGGACGCCTCGCCCCGCCACGGCCGCGGGTCCGGATCAACTGCTTCGCCGCGCCGCCGGGCAGCCCGGTGATGGAGGCCTGGGTCGGGGCGCAGGCGGCGCTCCTCGACCGGCGGAGCTTTGGCTGGGAGGAGATCGGCACCGCCCTCCTCGACCCGATCTGCCTGGCTGAGGCCGAGCGCGTCCGCACCCTGCCCTTCCGCGAGATCTGCCCGGTCTCGTGGCGCCAGGTGCGCCGCTTCGGCTCGCGCTGGCGCACCCCCGGCCGCCTTCTCGACGAGGTCTCGGTGGTGATGCTCTCCAACAAGGCGCTCGAACGGCGCTATCCGGCGCTGCGGCGAATGTCGGTCGAGGAGATCCTCGCAAGCGGCATCTATCTCTCGCATTTCCTGGCCCGCGCGCTCGATCCCGCCTACCGCCCGCCCCCGCTCTGGCGCCGGCTCACCGGACGAAGCGCGCCCGGATCCGCCGGAGCCGCATCATGAGCGGCATGCGCCGGCTCGCGACATTCACCTGCGCGAGCTCGAGATGGGTGACCGTGTAGTGCGGCGCGAGGAACTCCGCGATCCGCCGCGGGTCATCGCTCGCGATGTCGAAGACCAGGAGCCGCCCGCCGATCCCCGACACCGCCGCCTCGACCTTGGCGCGATGGGCGGCGAAGTACTCCCGCCACATCTCCTCGGCGCGCTGCTCGCTCACCCCGTAGCAGCGCACGAAATCCTTGAGAAACTTGCCGCCGAAATGGCTGAGCCGCGAGGCGATCCAGGGCTCGAGCGGGCGGGTGTTGTAGATGTAGTAGGCCTCCGGGTGCTCGCGGATCAGCGCGTCGACGAAGGCCGAGACATCGATATGCAACCGCCGGTCGATCCAGGAGATGTCGGAGAACGCCTCCGCCTCCTCGAACCCCTCGAGGATCGGGCGCGCCGCGGAGAGATTGCGCAGGAACGACTGCGCGAGGTTGCGCGAGGCGCGCGGGCCGCCCATCGAGATCGAGCGGATGCCGTTGCGGAGGAAGAAGTCGTGCAGCGCCTTGGTGCCCGCCTTGTTGGGGCCGACGCAGAAGATCTTCGGGCGGTGGCGCACCTCGTCCATCTGCGCCGGTCTCCTTCCGACATCGCGCATCGGCGGGCCGATCCCGGCGCCCGGGCGGCCCGATGAGCGTCCTGCGCGCGGGCCTCGTCCTCGGCACCTCCGAGGTGACGATCGCCCTCCTCCGCTTCTCGCGCAACCTTCTGCTCGCACGCCTCCTCGGTGTCGAGGAATACGGCCTGGCTGCGACCTTCCTGATCCTCGTGGCGCTCTCCGAGGGGCTGACCAATTTCGGCTTTGCCCAGTTCGTTGTGCGCGAGCGCGACGGCGCCGAGCCGCGGGTGCTGGGCACGGTGCAGACGCTGGTCTCGGCCCGCGCGCTGGTGACGGGCGTGCTGCTGCTGCTCGCCGCCCCTTGGGTCGCGGCGCTCTTCGGCGAGCCGGAGCTCAAGGCGAGCTATCGCTGGCTCGCGCTGGTCTTCGCGCTCCGTTGCGGGGTGCATATCGACCGCTTCCGCCGCCAGCGCGAGCTCCGCTTCGGGGCCAATGCAGCGGTCGAGCTCTCGGGCCTCGCGGTCTCGCTCGCTCTGCTCTGGCCGGTGTCGGGGTGGCTCGACGACCACCGCATCCTGCTGGTGCTGCTCGGGGCGGAGACGCTCACCCGCCTCGCGATGTCCCATGCGATCGCGGAGCGGCCGTTCCGCATCGGCTGGAGCGCGGCCATTGCGGCGCGCGTGCTGCGGTTCGGGACGCCGCTGGTGCTCGGCGGGCTCGTGGTGGTGATCGTGACGCAGGGCGACCGGCTCGTCGTCGGCAGCGTGCTCGGAACCCGCCCGCTCGGCCTGATGACGGCGGCGCTCGCGCTGGCGCTCACGCCGATGCTGCTGCTCGCTCGGGTCCTGTCGCTGCTGGCGCTCGCCGCGCTCTCCCGCAGGCGGGACGCGCCCGCCACATTCGCACGCGAGGCGGGCGCGGCGCTGGAGGCCTGTCTCGTCGCCTCGGCGCTCGGCATGGCGGCGCTGACACTTGCCGGGCCGGCAGCGCTCGTCATGCTCTTCGGCGAGGCCTATCGCGAGGCGGCGCCGCTCCTCGTGCCGGCAGCGGTGTTGGCCGGACTGCCCCTGCTCCGCCAGGGGATCGCCGCGCTGGCGATCGCCGAGGGGCGGACGCTCGACACCCTGCTCCCCGATCTCGCCCGCGCCGTCGCACTGCCGATCGCGCTTCTCCGCGCGCTCGACGGGGCGACGATCTCCGAGATCTTCCTGATCGGCATCGCGGGAGAGCTGGTGGCGGGAGCGACCGCCGCCGCCCTCCTTGTGCGCCGGCGGGAGGGGCGCGCGATCTTGCGCGGGCTCTGGCGGCCCGGTCTCCTCTGGCTCGGCCTCGCGGGCGCACTCCTCGCACTCCCGGCGGAGTGGACCGCACTCGGCCCCTACCCCACTCCACCTGCTCTCGGCGCCGCAACCGTGCTCGGGCTGGCCGCTGCGGTGCTGGCCGCGGCCACCTCGCTGCGACGCCACGCAAGAGAGCTCATTCGCCGGGCAGTGAGGCGATGAGCGGCCCCGGCCCCAGCCCCGGCCCCGGTCCCGGTTCCGACCCCGGTCCCGGCCACGTCAGAGCCGGTTGACCGGGATCTTGAGATAGACGGTGCCGTTGTCCTCGGGCGGCGGCATTCGTCCCGCCCGCATGTTCACCTGGATCGAGGGGATGATCAGCCGCGGCATCCCGAGCGTGCGATCGCGCTCGGTCCGCGCCTTGACGAAGGCCTCGCGGGTCTGCCCTCCGCCCACATGGCGGTTCTCGGCGCGCTGCGCGCCGACGGTCGTCTCCCAGGCGAAACAGTCGCGCCCCTCGGCCTTGTAGTCGTGGCCGACGAAGATCCGCGTCTCGTCCGGCAGCGAGAGGATCTTCTGGATCGAGTCCCAGAGCGTCTCGGCCGAGCCGCCGGGGAAGTCGCAGCGCGCCGTGCCGAAATCCGGCATGAAGAGCGTGTCGCCGACAAAGGCCGCGTCGCCGATCACATAGGTCAGACAGGCCGGCGTGTGGCCCGGCGTGTGCAGCACCTGTGCGGTGAGCCCGCCGATCTCGAAGCGGTCCTGCTCGCGGAACAGCGCGTCGAACTGCGAGCCGTCGCGCTCGAACTCGGTGCCGGCGTTGAAGATCTTGCCAAAGACCTCCTGCACCCGGGCGATCTCGGCACCGATGCCGATCCGCCCGCCCAGTTCCCGCTGGAGATACGGCGCGGCGGAGAGATGATCGGCATGGACATGGGTCTCGAGGAGCCAGGCCACCTCGAGCCCGCCGTCGCGGATATGCCCGGCGATCCGGTCGGCCGACGCGGTGGAGGTGCGGCCGGAGGCGACGTCGAAATCGAGGACCGGATCGATCACCGCGCAGGCTGCGCTGTCCGGGTCACCGACGACATAGGAGACGGTGTTGGTGGCCTCGTCGAAGAACGCGGTCACGTCTGCTGTCATCGGAGCCTCCCGATTTCCTCTGGGTCCCTGACAGGACAGCACCCACGCCCGGTGAGCGACGATGCTGCCGCTGCGAGGCCCCTTGCCACCAGTCTGACCGGTGCCGAGAAGCCCGTCAAAGGGTGACAGCCGCGGCCCGGCCGATCGACCGGACCGCGGCCGGGTTTCAGAGGCCCGAGCGGGCGGGCAGCCCGGCATAGAGCTGGATATGCGCGTTGTGCGCAAACTCGCCCGGCTCCACGCCATAGGTCTTGCCGTCGCTGTGCCAGTTGACTGCGAGGCCGGCGGCCAGATGCTCACCGGTCAGCTGCAGGCAGGGCTTGAAGCTCTGGTCGAACACCGCATCACCCTCGGCATCGGCGACGAAGACCGACTGCTCGCCGTCCCGGCTGCCGACCGGCAGGTCGTAGGTGCCGATGAAGGGCTCGGTCGGCGGCCAGGCAACGAAGTAGTGCCAGAGCGTGTAGACACCCTCGGGGACCAGCCCCTCGAAGGCGACGCGCAGATGCCCCTCGCCGTTCTCGCAGGTGTAGCTGCCCTCCCCGGTCGCGCCGTACCAGGCGCCGAGCGTCATCCCGAGCGGCTCGCCCTTTGGGAAGGGCCCGATGGCGCTGGCGTCGAACGGCATGTGGCGCTGCGGCTCGGCGGCGGCATAGAGCGGCGCCTCGAGATTGCGCTCGGCCGGCGTCGGCCGCCACACCTCGCCCGAGCCCGGCGCGCGCTCGATAAAGACGTCCTGCTCGGCGATGTCGTCCGCCACGTGGTAGCGGAAGCTGAGATCGAAGGAGACCGGGGCATCGTGGGTCCGGTCGTCTGCGGCGAGCGCGGGGAGCGCGACCGCGGAGAGGAGAAGTGCAGTCAGGGTTCGCATTTGAAGGTCCTTGCTTTCTGGATGGGTGCGGCGGTGCCGCGGGTCAGTCGGCGACCGGAAGGCCGCTCGGCACGCGATCCGGGAGCAGATGCTCCATCTCCCGGCTTCGCGGATCGGTGAGGGCCTCGAGAAAGGCCAGGATGTCGGCGACCGCCGCATCGTCGAGCGGCGTGACGGCGCGCTCATTGGCGGCGGCAAGGCGCGCCCGCAGGGGCGCCCGAGACTGCACCCAGCCATCGCGCAGCGCGAAGTCGGCCCGGCGGGCGGGATTGACCGGCTCATGGCCATAGGCCGCGCCCTCGGCCATCGCCTGCTCGACGGCCGCGATCTCCGGCAGATGCCCCTCGGCCAGGCGATAGGCCTCGAGCGAGGCGGGCGGATCGAGATGGTGGCGCACCACGGCCTCGAGCGTCTCGAAGGCGCCCGCATGGCCCCAGGGACCCGTCAGCGCCACGTCGCGGAGGGACGGCGTGCGGAACCGGTAGCGGTCGGCCGGATCGCCCGAGATCGGCGCGCGGCCGAAATCCTCGAGCCGGGCGGGGTAGCCGGTGGCGCGAAAATAGCTGTCATCGGTGCCGTCGCCCTTGCCGGGGCCGATCTGGGGCATGGCGATCGCGTGGAACTGGTGGTCGGTCTGGAACTTGCCCGCATGGCAGGCCGCACAGCCCGCGGGGCCGTAGAAGAGCGCCATCCCCCGCTGGGCAGCGGGCGACAGGTGGTCCGGCTCGCCCGAGCGGAGATAGCGGTCGAACGGGCTGTCGTCGGAGCGGAAGGCGGCCGCCTCGAAGGCCGCGATCGCGTTGGCCGCATGGACGAAGGTGATCCCGGTCGGCCCATCGATCTCGGGGAAGGCCGCCTCGAACAGCGCCACATAGGCCGGGATCTCGCGCAGCCGGTCGGCCAGCAGGTCCCACGCCCCGCCCTCGCCGGCAAAGCGCCGCAGCGCTGCGGCATCGGCCACCGGGTTCTCGCCGCGCCCCCCGGCCATTTCGAGATCCGAGAGCACGGGGAACATCGCCTGGGCCGCGAGCACATTGTCGAGCCCCTCGGGGAGCTGCTCGCGCGCCGGCGTCCAGAAGCCGCTCGGCCAGGGCCCGTCGGGGGCGGCCTCGACCCGGCCGTCATGGAAGAGCGTCGTGAACTCGCGCGCGCCGAGAAAGCGCAGCGACGGCGCGTTGCGCGGCACCCGGCCGAGCACCGCCGCACCCTCGGGCACATGGCGCTCGGGCCCGAGGCCTGCGCCCCCCTCGCCGATGCCGAGCGCGACGCCGTCGGCGCTCGCATGGGCCGGGTGGTGGCAGGTGGCGCAGGAGATGTTGCGGTTGCCGCTCAGGATCTTGTCGAAGAAGAGCAGCCGGCCGAGCTCGACCTTTTCCGGCGCGGCGCGGCCGTCCTCGTAGAAATCGGCGTCGACGATCGGTGAGACGGCCGGTGAGACGGCCGGTGAGACGGTCGGGCCGCGCGGCCCCGCCTCGGCGGCGAGCACGCCCGCGAGGCCGAGGGCCGCGAGGCTGGTGCTCCATCTCCACCGGACGCGGCACGCAGGGCGCCGGGCCGGGCGCGCCTCGGCCACGGTCTCGGGATGACCGGTCATGGCATGTCCTCATGCGTCAGGTTGCTGGGCGGGCGGCCTTCAGCGCGCCCTGTGTCTGGGCGGAGAGATGTCGATGCCGGGGCGCGAAGACCTGAAGGTCTCCTGAAGATGTTCGGAAAGCCCGCGCGGCCCTCGCGATTGGAGCCAACGGCGCCGGCCGACGGTCCCCATCAAGCACGTGGCCGTGAGGGTCGAGTGGCGCCCGAGGTTCAGGACTGGGGGGCGTGAGGTGGCGGACGCGCTGGCGTCGGGGGGAGACCCGCCTCAACCCGGCTTGCCTGGGCGCGCCACGTGGACAGCGGCTCACCCGGCGCGCGGTCGCGCGGCGATCGCGGCGGGCGCGCCATCGAGCGTCACCCCAACGCGCACCGCTGCAAATGCAGGCCCCGACCCGCGCGAGGGTGCGAGGGCGGTGGCCCGCGCAGGGGCTCAGAGCGCGCCGATCCGGTCCTCGACGAACTTCTTGAGAGCCGGGCCGACGGCTTTGCTGATTGCCTCGACCTCGGCCTTGGCGCGCTCGGTGTCCGGGATTGCCGATCCCGTCTCCGTCACCGCCAGCGTCAACTCGATGGCCCGCGTCTCATCGGGATATAAGGCCACGAGACCGGTCCCGAGATCGTCCTCGAACGCGTCCATCACACTCCCCGGCGGGACGGCCGGAACCGTGAAGCTGCCGAGCGAGACGTCCCGCACGGCCGGCCCCTTGGCGTCGCGCAAGGCCGCCCGGGCCGCAACGGCGACGGCGATGTCGAGGCCCTCGCCCTGGCCCGTGACGGCAAGCGCGCGCTTCAGCTCGAGATAGACCGGGCGCAGCACGACCGCCGGCGCGTTGGCCGCCGCCCCGCCGGCAGTCGCGGACGCCCCCTTGGGCTCGACCGTCATGATGAGCGCAAAGCCGGGTTGCAGGCCGTCGTCCTCGGACGCGCCCTCCGCGGGCTCGACCCGCCGCACGAACACCAGGCACTGCGGGCCGCGGCCAAAGGCGACGGTGTCGGTCTCGAGGATGAGCCGTCCGTCATAGGTCTGCTGGCTGCGGGCGCGGAGCTCGTCCGCCGCGGCCTGAAGCTCGCTCGTCACCTGGTCGATCGTGATCTGGACGAGCGCGCCCGCGAGCGGCGCGAGCACCAGAGCCGGCAAAGCTTCGGGGGTGAAGGCACCATCGTCCGGTGTCCGGTCCGAAGTTGAACAATGGGCTTCCAGCGCAGTCTCGAACCGGCTGTCAAAGCCATCGCCGAGATCGGGGCGCTGCGCCACTGCGGGATCGGCCGGCGCGACGAGGGCGGTCTGGATCGCCTGCCGTCCGGTGATCCCGCTCCCTTCGGCGGCCTGAAAGCTCACCACGCGCAGATACTCGCACCCGGGCAGTGCCAGCATGATGGCGACCGAGGCGAAGAGGGTCGATCTTGACCTGCGTTTCATCTTTCTTGTCCTTTCAATGATCGGTGCCGCTCGCGGTCACTGCGGGGTGTCGGGATCCTTGGGCGGGGCGGGGAACGCCTCTTCGGCCCGCGCGCGGACCACGCCCGGGATGGCGGCGAGCTCCGAGGGGTCCCCGGCACAACGCCCGGTCACGATCCCGATGCTCTCGAGCACCTGCTCGACGACCAAGCCTCGCGCCTCGAGATCGGCGACGATGTCCGCGATGGAACGCTTCCCGCCCGTGTCCATGGCGATCACCACGGGTCTCTCAGTCTGGTCCGACATAGTTGCCTCCTTCCGGCGTCTCCGGGCCGGACCGGGATACGCGGTGCGACCGGACCGCGCCGGCCGCACCGCAGGGTTGGGCTCAGACCGCGGCTGCCGCGACGGCCCGGGCCGGCGCCTGCACGAGGCCGGACCCGCCCGCCTCGATCGGCAGGCCTATGTCGCGAGCGGACCGACGCAGGGCTTCCCAGAGGGCCCGCCCCCTCAGACGACTGTCGGCCTCGGCAAACATCGCCGCGACGCCGGCGACATGGGGCGTCGCCATGCTGGTGCCCGACAGGCGCGCATAGCGCTGGGGCATCGGATAGGCCGACACCACGTCGACACCCGGCGCGCACAGGTTGACCTCGCCGCCATCGCCGTTGATCCCGCCATTCGAGAAATCGGCGACGCGGCCGCGGTCGTCGATCGCGCCGACGGCCAGGATCGAGGGCGCGTTGGCCGGGGCGTTCACGGGCCGCACCCGACCGCGGTGCCGCGAGCTGTCATTGCCGGCGGCGGCCACGATCAGCGTCCCGCGATCGAGCGCCCGAAGGCCGACCTGCTCATAGATCGGATCATGAGGCTCACCGATCTGCACGGTGCGTCCGAGCGACATCGAGACGACCTCGCAGCCCTGCCGGATCGCCCAGTCCATGCCCGCGAGCACCCAGCCCTCGCGCCCGCCACTGCTGCCGAGGACCTTGCCGACATAGATATCCGCAGCGGTCGCGACGCCGTAGCGCGGGTGGCTGTCGGTCGCCCCCGGACCTGCCGCCGTGCCGGCGCAATGGGTGCCGTGGCCCTGATAGTCCTGTGCATCCTCGCCGGGCACGAAGCTCGCGCCCTGGACCTGACGACCGGCGAAATCCGGATGCGCGAAGTCGAACCCGGTGTCGAGCACCGCGATCCGGATGCCCCGGCCGGTATAGGGCGAGAGATCCGCCCCGATCGCGCGGATGCCCCAGGTGGCGCCGCGGTTCTCGCTGTCGAAATCGACGGCCTCGGTGGGCAGGCGCTCGGGACGCAGGGCGCCGGCGACGCCGTCGGCCAGCAGATGAAGCCCGTCGCGGACCCAAGCCTCATAGCGCTCGCGAACGCTGTCGAGGGCATACATGTAGTATTCGTCGCGCACCGCGACCACGCTCCGGTCGGCCTGCAAGGCGCTCGAGACATCCGTGACCGAGCGGTCCTGAGGGGCGCGAACCACCGCGAGGTTGAGCCCGTCGAGATAGACCCCGTCCGCCGCATCGAGGGCCGCGCCGGCGCCCGTATCGGACGCCGAGAAGTCGCTTGCGGCTGCGAATTTGACGCCGCTCGCGCTCTCGAGGCTCTTGACCGCTGCGGACGGCTTGGTGTCCGGGCCGAGAAGGACGAGAAGGTTTCCAGTCGGCGTCGGCCCACCGGTCTCCGCGAAAAAGGTATCCGTCATCGTGTCGATCCTTGTCCGTTCTGACTGTGCGGCCGGCAGGCAGATTGGCGCCTGATCTCCGTCCGCTGGCAGGGCCTTTGTCGGCGGCAGCCGTCAGCCGAGCGCCAAGAGCGCGCGGGGTTTGCGTCAAAGCTGCGTCAAAAGTGACCGGAGAGCTCTCGGATGCGTCTCCCGCCAGTTTCCGCGGCCAAGCGGCGCAACCCGACCGGTCTCGGCGTCATCGGCAAGGGGCGGGTCCGCGGATCCCGAGCCCGTGCGGCCGAAGCATCGGCGCCACCGTCGAGGGACAGCGGCGCATGCGGGACCGGGCAGCGGCGTGCGCGCAAGCCCCGGGGGGCCAGAGCGCTGTCCGACCTGATGGGGTCAGGTCGCGCGCTCTAGCGCTGGCATTGATCGTGCTTTCCAGACACCAGACTGAGTCAGTCTGGTCGGAAAACGCTCTAGGCCTCGCCCGTCGGGGCCTTTCGCGACACCCGGTCCTCGAGACCCAGATCGGCGGCCGTAGTGCCGGCTCCGAGCGCAGTCGCGTCGATCCGGCCGGCGCCGATCTTCACGGCCGGGGGCTTGCCCGGCCCTGTGTCATTTGCCTGCCCGACGCCCTCCAGCCATTCGAGGATGCTGGTATCTGGCGGTGTCCCGTCCGCGGCCAGGTGGAGCGCCACAAGCCTCGTCGCGGCGGCAGCGGCGAAACTCGTCCCGCTCATCGCCACCACAGAGCCATCCGAGGCCCCGCTGGCGAGAACACCCGGATGCGCGGCCCCGTCGTCCGAGGGGAAGGCCGCCACGGGCTCGGCGCGACCGAAATCGCCCTCCGGTCCGGCGGTGTTGCCGGTCGCCGAATACGCCGCCGGACGCCCGTCGGCGCGGCGAAAGCCACCGATCGCGAGGATAGACTGCTCCGACGCCGTCGCATTGATCGAGCCGTGCCGGCGCAGCACCGGCGAGGTGTCGAAGCTCCCGTCATCGGGATCATAGGGGTAGCCGTAGCTGTCGCGGGCGCGCCCCGATGGCTCGAACCGCAGATAGTCCTCGCGGTCGAAGCGCGGACGCCGCCCCGTGGCGGCATAGGGCAGCGTCGACTGGTCGGTCTGCACGCCAAGATCCACGCGGAACGGCTTGGCCGAAGCGTTCCGCAGGCGGATCCGCCAGCGCCCCGGGGGTGCAACGCGCTCCGGCATGTCATGGCGCAGTGTCTGGCAGATGCAAAGGGTATAGGTTTGGCGCAGCCAGGTTGCCGGCCCCGGCATCGGGTCCGCGCCGCCGCCCTCTGCACAGGTCTCCTGCTCCCCGTCCAGTCGGACGCGCCCCTGCTCAAAGCACAGGGTGGAGTAGATGCGGGCGCTGCGGCGCTCGGGGTCATCGAGGTTCTCGAGCGTCTTCATCCGTAACGCGGGTAACCCGACGCTTCCCGAGACCGGCTCCAGCGATTGGCCAGGTGCCGCAACCGCGATTTCGAGCGGCGCCCGGACATCGTTCGCGACAGCGTCCTCACCGAGCTGCTGCGGCTCAGGCCGTATCTCCACGAAGTTCGAAGACTGGTCCTGCGGCTCCACGATCAAGTCGAGCTCGGCCTCTGCGCCTGGAGCGAGATGGAAGCTTGCGTTGCCCCGTTCGAGATTGTCGTTCCCAACCGGGACGACCAGATGGATCGGCGCAAACCCGTTCTTCGCGCGCTGCGCGTTGAACTTGCGCAAGAGGCCGCCGATCAGATCGGTCCCGTCCCGCGCGCCGGCATTCTTGCCAAACGACATGTTGATGACGATCGGGAAGCCGATCGGCGTCGCGTGCCCTTGCGCCGCCGACTCTGCGCCCTGCCCGTTGTCGGACCCATGATGCTCTATCCACATCAGATCTGCGAGATCGGCGATCCGCTTGATGGCGTAGATGGCGAAATAGTCGAGGAACGTCCCCGACAGACCCACGGTCGACCGGTTGGGCAGGTTGACCGCGATGATCTGAAGCCGGCGGAGCAGATCTGCGGCATCGGTGCCTGGTGGGAAGCCCGTGGCCTGGTCGAGGACATGGGTGCCATGGGCAAAGCGGCCGGCCAGCTCGCGATGGCCGCCGACAGCATCGAACTTCACCAGGTCGGCCGCTCTGTTAAAGTCATCCTCGAGAAACGTGCCGAGCGGATCATGGTCGGGCGCGTGATCGCGCAACAGCTTATCGATCTCGGCCTTGTAGAGCTCACTGCCGAACGGCAAATACTTCTGCTTTTCGGTCTTGTCGCACCAGTTCCCGTTTTGCTGCCAGGCGGCCAGGATCCGGCTCTTGCCGTGGGCGTCGCGGAAGCGACGGTTGCCGAGACCGATCCCGCTGTCGATCACGCCCACGATCACGCTGTTGGCCGGCGGACAGGGCAGAACCGCCGGATCGGGTTGCCAGTCGGTGCCACTATCGAAGTCGGGATTGATGGCGAAACCCGGCAGCGGGACGCTGATGTTGCCGATGACATCCCACAAATCTGCCGGCTGGCCGATATGCGACCGAACACCTTTGGGGTCCGCCGATTTGTCCGACGGGGCAAACTTCACGAGATAGGTGGTGTTGGCATCGAAGTTGGGGGCCTCGCTGTCCAAGACCACGCCCGGCGGTTCGATGTATTGCCACCATTCGATGTAGGGCGACCCAGATTCGTAGACGGCGGTTTCCCAGGGTGTCCAGCGCCAGGTCATTTCCGCACATCCGCCTCCGAGGGCCATTCCGCCCGGGCCCGCGCCCAACAGGCCCGCACGAGCGGGACCTCGCGCATCGCACCGTCGGACGCGAAGTCCGCGTTGCGCTGCAACCAGCGCGGGGTGAAGTCGCCCTCCGGCGCGAAGTCCGCCGCATCGAAGCTGCCCGTTCGGATGGACACTGGGCATTTGGCATCGCCCGAGGGACCTCCGGCCGCGACGATCGCCTCGCCGATCAGGCACCCGAGGATGGCCCCGCCCGCGGAGTCCACGGGATAGTGCACACCCGCGACCGTGCGATTGACGGCAATTCGGTGCGCGAGCCGGAATGGCATCCGCCAGCCCTTGATGGCGATGGATGCGTCCTCGCCGCGCATCAGCCGGGTGAGCACCGTGGCAACGGCAAAGGCCTCGGTCGCGTGTCCGGACGGGAAGCTCGAGTGGTCCGGCGTCTGGATCACCGGCTGCACCTGGGGCGCGAGCTCGATCGGCCGCGGGACCCAGCAGAAATGCTTGATCTGCTGCGTGAGCAGCACGGCGACGGATTGAACCGCCGCCAGCAGCTCGAGCGTCGCCTCCCGGTCGCGCGTATTCAACCGGGCCACCGCACCGAAGAAGGAGAGGATATCGTCGATCTGGACCAGGATCTCGGCGTTCCGGTCGATCCGGAGGTCGGTGTAGTTCCGGACCAGCATCAGTTGCTTGCGGCATGTCTCCAGCGTCGGCCCGGAGAGTTCGCAGATCACCGTGTCATCCGTGAGAAGCTCGGCGCCGCCCCCGATCTCCGTGCCGTGGCCGGTGTCCTTCACCGAGAACAGCCCCATGAGGGCCCCGGTCAGGATCTGGATCCGTCGACCGGCGGTCAGATAGCCGAGGTCGTCGCCAGGGGGCAGCGGGTGCGGGCACCAGTCCGACTTCGACGGATCCCAGTAGCCGCTTATCGCGTCCTGCGTGACGGTGAGGGCATGGGTGAGGAGCGAGGAGGGCGCGCTGCCCGCATGCTGCGTGCTCTCATGCCC
>CAYORO010000001.1:0-54162 GCA_964406355.1 uncultured Limibaculum sp. | reverse complement strand
CCGCCGTGTCCGCCGCCATGGCCTCCACCATGCCCGCCTCCGTGCCCTCCGCCGAGTTCCAGCATGTCCCGCCCTTCTCTACTGCGGCCCCTGACAATGTCTGGCTGCAAGTGTTCGAGTATCGCCGGGAGTGGTCAATTGCTCCGGACGATTTTTGACGGTGCTTTGACGCATTTTGCGTGCTACGCTCCGATCATTGACTGGGACATGCGCGCGGTCTGGCCGATCGGCCCATCCGAGCGCGGCCCATATTGATTGAGACCCATATTGATTGAGACGGAGACGATTTCTTGAAGGACATTGCGATACGCATCTTCGGTCCACTGCGGGTCTACGGCCCCGGATCCACAGATCTCACCCCTGTTGGAGCGAAGACACAGGCGCTCGTCGCCCTTCTTGCAACGGGCCCCGACCATCGGCGCAGCCGCGCCTGGCTTCAGGACAAGCTGTGGAGCGACCGAGCGCCGAAGCAGGCCGCAGGCAGCCTGCGCCAGGCCCTGGTGGAGCTCCGGCGCGCACTCGGACCTTCAGCTGACGTCCTCAAGGCGGATCGTGCGGCCATCGCGCTCGACGCCACGCGGGCAGAAATCATCACCGCGGCCGAGGGGCCGAGCGGCGAACAGGAGTTTCTCCAGGGCATCGATGTGCGCGACGGCGAGTTCGAGGCGTGGCTGCGCGAGATGCGCGCGCATCACGCGGCTCGGGCTGAAGCGGCCACAGCCTCTCCGGCACCGGAGCGGACATCCGAGCCGCCCCATCCGGCACCGGCGCCCATTCGGATGCCGCCCCGCCGCCTCACGGTCGCGTTCGTCCCCGGCGACGAGGGCGCCGCCGATCAGCGCCTTCTCGAGACGATCTTCGTCGACATGGCCGCCCACTCGATGCGTGAGATCTTCGAGCTCGACCTTCGCACCGGCCTTCCGTTCGACCGCCCCGGCGACATCCCGCCCCCCGGGGCGCTTCTGATCTCGGTCCGAGGCCAAAGGATCGACCACGACCGTCTCGGCCTCCGGGTCAGCATTGAGGAGGCGGGCACCCTGCGCTCCTTCTGGGCGGACCGCGCGGAGGTGGGGCCACCGATCTCGCTGACCGGCGAGAACACGCCCTGCCTCGGCCTTGTCCACCGACTGGTGCGGGCGCTCTCCGATCTCGTCGCCTCCGGACTGATCGCGCGGGATCAGCGCAGTCGCGATGCGGGGCTCGTGATGGCCGCGACCGCCTTCCGCCGCATGTTCACGATGCGCCACAGCGAGCTTGCCGCAGCGGATGCCCTGCTCTCGCAGGCGACCGAGGTCGAGCCGCGCGGCCTCTATCTCGCCTGGCGGGCCCAACTCGCGGCGATCCGATATGTCGAGCGGCAGTGCGATGATTTCGAGGCGCTGCGCGAGCGCTGTGCGGAGGACGCAGCGCGGGCGATCGAGGCCGAGCCGCTCAACTCGAACGTCCTCGCCGCCGTGGCAAATGCCGGCCTGATCCTCGAGAACGACACCGCGCGCAGCGGATCGCTCGCCCGTCAGGCAATCGCTGCCAACCGGGCAAACCCGCTCGCATGGTGGGCCTGGGCCAACGCCACACTCTACGCCGGGGAGGCCGAGATCGCCTATTCGGCGGCGATCATGGCACAAACCCTTGCCGAGCGATCCTCGCTCAAGTTCTGGGCCGACTTCCAGCGCTCGCTCACGGCGGCCGTGTCGGGGCGGCATCAGGAAGCGCTGACCTATGCCGCGTCAGCGAGTGCGCTCGCGCCGAGCTTTCGGCCGCCGCTGCGCTATCTGCTCGCGCTCTACAGCGCCGCCGGACAGGATCAGGCCGCCCGCAAGACGGCCAACCGCCTGTCCGCGCTGGAGCCGGGCTTCACGCCCGAGCGGCTGCTCGACGATCCCGACTACCCGGCCTCGATGATCCGACGCGCCGAGCTTGTGACGCGCGACCGGATGGCGGCCGCGTTGGACTGACACGCATCAGCCAGGATCGCGGTGTGCGACTGCATTGGGTCGTGTCCGACCGGGCGCCGAGATGCTGCCGCGCGGGGAGATGGCGCTCCGCACCTGTCGCGACCCGCGCCGCACTGCATCACTCCGCGCGAGACTGGACGGTCGACTCCCAGTAGCCGGCCCTTCAAGATCAGCAATTGTGAACCGATCTGAAATGGCAAGCCCTAAATCTCTGCTGGAAAGCCGCATACCAGCACGGATCCAATATTTGTCGGCGTAATCATATCTTGCGTTGTTCAAGCACAGGCGCCACAGTTACCAAAATGCAAAAAAGCCGGAGGGGGCACTGTGGTCTTGCGCGCGCGGACGTGTTGCGGTTGCGAAGTGACGAAGACCCGACACGAGCGGACCTATCGGACGAGGCCATGGACAGGGCGTGATGTTCGCACCCTGATGCTCGGCGTCTCCGTGATCGCGACGCTGCCGCTGTCGGCAGAGGCCGGATCGGGCTTCTTCCTCAGATCGCAAAGCTCGACCACGCTCGGCAGCGCCCAGGCCGGCATGACCGCCTCCGCACAGGATATCAGCCTGCTCGCCTTCAACCCTGCGGTGCTGAGCTATCACCCCGGCACCCAGATCGCCGGCGGCACGACGGGCATCATCACCTCCGGCACCTCCGATATCGACGCGGCGACGACGATCCTCGGCACCCCGATCGGCGGCGCACCGGGCGGCGATAGCGGCAAGGCCGTGGCCGTGCCGAGCTTCTACGCCTCGCATCAGGTCGGCAGCGACGTCACCGTGGGGATCGGCGTGACGTCGTTCTTCGGCCTGGGATCGGAATGGGATGACGAGTGGGAGGGCCGCTATCATGCCATCAACTCCGATCTGGTGACGATCAGCATCAACCCGGTTGTCGCCTATCGCATCCTGCCGAACCTGACGATCGGCGCCGGGCTGCAGGCGCAATACGCCAAGACCAACCTGACGGCCGCGCTCGATTTCGGCACGATCGATGCCGTGCTGCTCAACGGGCTCAATGGCGGGGTGCCGGCGCAGGATGACGGTTTTCTCGAGGTCGATGCCGACGACTGGGCTTTCGGCGGCACCGCCGGGATCCTCTACGAGCCCGTCAAGGGGACACGCGTCGGCCTCGCCTATCGCTCGCAGGTGACCCACGATCTGAGCGGCGACGCGCGCTATGTGCTCGGCGGCCCGGTCGGCGCGGGCGTCGCAGCCGCCACCGGCGCGTTTCGCCCGAGCCAGGCCTTCACCGATCTGCCGCTCCCCGACACCGTTACGCTCGGCGCCTATCACGAGTTCAACGACAAATGGGCGGTCATGGCGGACGTCATGTGGATGAACTGGAGCCGCCAGGAGCAGTTCCTCCTCACCTCGGACAACCCGGCGCAACCCGACCAGGCGGTCGAACAGGACTGGAACGACAGCATCTTCGCGGCGATCGGCGCGATCTATCGTCCGACCGAGACTGTCGCGCTCCGGGCCGGCTTCGCTTATGATCAGTCCCCGGTACCGAACCGCACGCGATCGCCGATCATCGCCGACGAGGACAGCTATTGGGTCGGGGTCGGCGCGGAATTTCGCATCACACCGAAGATGAAGCTGGACTTCAATCTCGGCCACATCTTCACCTCGCAGTCGACCCTCAATCTCTCGGCGACATCCGAAGGCAACACCTTTCGCGGCGACCTGGACGGCCGGGTCGAGGGCATCCGGACTTTGTTCTTCGGCGTACAGTTCAACTATGTGCTTTGAGCCGCACGGGTAATGCGGGCCGTTCTGACATCAATGTCTTGAGCTTGATCGAGCCGAAAGACAGCCTGTGGCGTCGTGGCAAAAGAGGGGACGTATCCCGTGACTGATGCGGTGGAGAAGGTTGCCATTCTGGGCGGTGGGCCGGCGGCCCTCGCCGCGGCGTTCGAGCTGAGCCATCCCGACCAGAACGGGCGCTACGAGGTCACGCTCTACCAGGTCGGTTGGCGCCTCGGGGGCAAATGCGCGAGCGGGCGCAAGATGGATGCCGGGTGCCGCATTCAGGAGCACGGGCCGCATCTGTTCTTCGGCTTCTACGACAACGCCTTCGCCGTCCTCAGGGCCTGCTATGAGGAGCTGAGGCGCGGGCGAGGAGAAGGCTTCAAGACGATCGAGGATGCGCTCGAGGCGCGCAGCGGCTTCTACGTGATGGAGGAGATCAACGGGGAGTGGAAGCCCTGGCACCTCTCCTTCCCGGTGATGCCCGGAACCCCCGGCACGCAGCACTATCCGAGCGAGTGGCAGATCATCTATCGCGTGCTCGTCTGGCTGAAGGACCTGGTCGAGCTGAGCGCCGAGAAATGGCTCGAGGCCCATCTCGGCTTCGGCGCAGCGCCCGCGACGGCCAACATCGCTGCCGGGACCAGCGAGGCGTCGCACACACGGAGCGCGCGGATCGCGGCCGACACCGATGTCGCCCGCCACGCAGCCACGCAGGCGGCAGAGATCGCGGCCCGCGTCCCGCACCAGGAGCACAAGCACAACAAGCGGCACTATTCGGAGATCGTCGAACAGGTGGACCGGCTGCGGAGCTGGTTCCGGAACCTCCTCCATGACGAGCATTACATCGTCGACGAGCTCCGGCGGCTCTTCATCCTGGTCGATCTCGGCGCCGCGATCGTCATCGGTGCGCTTGAGGACGGCCTGATCTTCCCGACCCAAGAGGAGCTCGACCAGGTCAATCTGATGGATCTCCGGGAATGGCTGGTCGCCCATGGCGCGCATCAGTGGGTGGCGGACTCGGCGCTCGTGCGGGGCCAGTACGACACGGTGTTCGCCTATCCGGACGGCGATGTCAGCAAGCCGGGCAACATCGAGGCCGGCACTGCCGTGCGCGCGCAGCTCTCGATGGCGGGCTATCGGGGGCCGATCGTGTGGAAGATGCGGGCCGGCACCGGCGATGTCGTCGCCACCCCGGTCTACGAGGTGCTGCGCAAGCGGGGCGTGCGCATCGAGTTCTTCCACCGCGTCGATGCGCTCGAGCCCACAGCGGACGGCTCGGCCGTCGCCCGCATCCGGATCGGCCGCCAGGTCCGGCTCAAATCCGACACCTACGAGCCGCTCGTTCAATGCGGCGAGCTCGCCTGCTGGCCGAGCGAGCCGCTCTACGACCAGATCGTGGAGGGCGACAAGCTCAAGGCCGAGGGGGTCAATCTGGAGTCGTACTGGACCGACTGGAAGGACACCGGCGGCGAACTCGTGCTCGAGCAGGGCCGGGACTTCGACCATGTGGTGCTCGGGATCTCGGTCGAGGCGGTCAAGGCGATCTGCGCGCCGCTCTCCGGGCACCACAAGGCCTGGGACGAGATGCTGGTCAACTCCTGGACCGTGCAGACGCAATGCGTGCAGCTCTGGTCCTCGCTCAGCCTCAGGGCGATGGGCTGGCCCGACGCGGCCGAGAACGACGAGGGCGACGACTCGCGGGCCAACCCAGTGGTCACGGGCTATGACGTGACCGCGCTCGACACCTGGCTCGATGCGAGCGAGGTCCTGCCGCAGGAATGCTGGCCGGACGGCACGGTGAAGCAGATGTCGATGCTCTGCGGGCCGATGCCCACGGCCCTTGCAGTGCCCCCCAAGGGCATGAAGGACTTTCCGAGGCAGAGCTTCGAGATGACGCTGTCTCTCGGCGCCCGGTTTCTCGAGACCCACGCCGCGTCCTTCTGGCCCCATCTCGGCTCCGGCGACGCGTTCAACTGGAACGCCTTCGTCGCGCCCGACGATGTGACCGGCCCCGCGCGGCTGCGCGAGCAATACATTCGCGCCAATGTCGACCCGTCGGACCGCTATGTGATGACGCCGGTCAACACCAGCAAGTATCGCCTGAAGACCCACGAGACCGGGTTCGACAATCTGCTGATCGTCGGCGACTGGATCAACAACGGCATGAATCTCGGATCCTTCGAGGCTGCGATCTCGTCGGGCCGTCAGGCCTCGCAGGCGCTCTCTGGCCTGCCGAAGATGATCTTCCGGTTCCCCAGGGATCGCAGCAGCCCGCCGCCCACCACCCTGTGACGCCATTCTCGAAAGGAATGTTGACGATGAGCCAACCGAAATTCGTCGAATATGGTGGCACGCAGAATTGGCCGACACCGATCACCTTCAGCAACGTGACGCTTTACGGCTTTTGGCTGAAGGGCGATTACGCAAAGATCCAGGCGCTCTGCGACAAGTTCTTTCTCGAGCCGAGCGGTGGCGAGGTCCGCGTGGTCCCGCTCACGAGCGCGATCATGCTGAGCTTCAACGATATCAGCCGCGGACAGTTCGACACCCAGCGGGACCGGGGATACTCCAGCGAGCGCGAGGTGACCTTCTGGATCTTCGGGCTGCGTCAGCGCCGCACGGGCGACGGGTGGCAGACCGAGGACGTCGCGGCGTTCAGCCCCTACCTGTTCCTCGACAACACGGTGGCCCTGATCGTCGGCCGCGAGGGCATCGGCTACCTCAAGCAGGCGGGCTGGATCACCCTGCCCGAGGACAACGACCCGGAGGCCGAGTTCGCGGCCGATGTCTTCGGCTGCGAGCAGTTCGGCGAGGACGTCAAATGGGCCCGCCATCGCTACATCACCCTCGGGCGCGGCAAGAAGGAGAGCGCGACCGAGGTCGTCTGGGACAGCATCGGCGACGCGATCCGCTCGATCGCGGGGCTGGTGGCCGACACCGAGGAGGTGGGCCTCTCGGAGATCCTCGATATCGGCTGGGATGAGCTCTCGCATATCCTCAAGGGCGAGCTGCCGCAGATCTTCCTGCGCCAGCTGCGCGACAGCGCGACGCCCGAGACCTGCTGCTACCAGGCGATCACCCAGTCGGTGATGACGGTGACCAAGTTCAAGGGTGCCGGCCTCGCCTGGAGCTATCCGCTGAGCTTCGCAGCGCTGGAGAGCACGCCCGTGGTGGACGAGCTCGGGCTCCACGACACCAGCTGGACGGGGCTGGGGATGCGGATCGAGATGGACATGCACCTTGCCAACGGCACCGTGCTCTGGTCGGCGGGAGGGAGCTGAGATGGCGCGCGCTCCGATCAAGGTCGCCATCCTCGGCGGTGGCATGAGCGGCATGACGGCCGCCTACTATCTCTCCGATCCGGCGCAGCAGGGCCGCTACGAGGTGACGGTCTACCAGATGGGCTGGCGGCTCGGCGGCAAGGGGGCGAGCGGGCGCAACCGCGCGGTCCACGACCGGATCGAGGAGCACGGCCTGCATATCTGGTTCGGCTGCTACCACAACGCCCTCGCCGCGATGCGCCAGTGCTACGAGGAGCTCGGCCGCACATCCGGGCCGATCCGGACCATGGACGAGGCGTTCAAGGGCCAGGACCATCTGGTGCTGCGCGAGCATATCGACGGGGCCTGGCCGCGCTGGAACTTCGACTTCCCGCCCTATCCGAGCTGGGACGAGGTTCCGACGGTGCTCGGCTTCCTGAAGCGGGTGATCGGCTGGCTGCACCACATCATCGGATCGGCGCTCGATGGCCTCGGCACCACCGTGGACGATGCCGAGAAGGAGCTGGGGATCGCGCCGGATTTCCTGCACCGGGTCGAGCATTGGCTCGAGCGCACGGCCGAGAGTGCGAGCGTCGAGATCATGAGCCTGCTCGATGGGCTGAGGGTGCATCTCGACGGCCTCGACACCGATAACCGCAAGGTCGAGCACGCGGCGCTGGCGGCCCTGCCCGGCGGGTTCTGGCTGCTGGCCCGCGCGCTCTGGCTGGTGCTCGGGCGCGAGGTCGAGGACAGCGCGCTGGCGCGGCGCACCTGGATCATGGCCTATACCGGCCTCCTCGGCATGCGCGGCATGATCGACGACGAGATCTATGCCAAGGGCTTCGACAGCATCGACCATCTCGAGCTGCGCGACTGGCTCGAGAGCCACTCGATGATGCGCGGGGTGGATGACGGCCTGCCCGACCGGCTGGCGATCTGGTCGCCCAACCTGCAGGCCTTCTACGACGCGGCCTTCTCGTTCCTGGATGGCGACCCCGAGACGCCCAACCTGTCGGCCGGCATCGGCCTGCGCAGCATCCTGCGGGTGCTGTTCGACTATCGCGGGCATTTCGTGTTCGAGATGCAGGCCGGGATGGGCGATGTGGTGTTCGCCCCGCTCTATCAGGCGATGAAGGCGCGCGGGGTGCGCTTCGAGTTCTTCACGCGGATCACCGATCTCGGGCTCGACGAGACGGGTGCGGCGATCGGCTCGGTGAGCGTCAGCCGTCAGATCACGCTCAAGACCGGCACCTATGAGCCGCTCTTCGATGTCGGCGGACTGCCCTGCTGGCCAAACGAGCCGTTTTTCGACCAGATCGAGGAGGGCGAGGCGCTGAAGGCATCGGGCGCCGATCTCAGCCACTGGGACTCGGGCTGGACCGACACCGGCGGCACCGAGGTGCTGGAGAAGGGGCGCCATTTCGACACGGTGGTGCTGGCGCTCTCCTATGGCTGCCTGCGCGAGGTGACACCCAAGCTCGAGGCCGCCTCGCCGCGCTGGAAGGCCATGACCCACGGGCTGAACGATGTCGCCACCCAGGCCTGGCAGATCTGGTGCACGCGCCCTCGCAACGGCGATGTTGAGGGGGCGAGCCCCGGCGAGCCGACCATGGGCATGCCGGGGCCGCCGGCGATCATCGGCGCCTATGTCGAGCCGTGGTCGAGCCTTACCGATTTCAGCCATCTCATCCCTCGGGAATCCTGGCCGCCGGCCAGCGTGAGGTACCTCTGCTATTCCTGCGGCGTGATGAAACAGCCGGGGACGGTCGGAGACGATGCCGTCTTTGACCGGATGAAGTCGTTCATGGAGGCCGACTTCAAGCCGCTTTGGCCGGATGCCGGATTGCCGGACCACCCTGATAGCTTGGACTGGTCCGTGCTGTGGGCACCCGAAGGCACCGCAGGCGAGGACCGGCTGACGCATCAGTATTGGCGGTCCAACACCGATCCGACCGAGCGCTATGTGATGTCGAGCACCGGCACGACGCCCGCCCGGCTCAAGGCCGCGGCCAGCGGCTTCGACAACCTGTTCCTCGCCGGCGAATGGGTCGACACCGGGCTCAACATCTCGAGCATCGAGACGACGGTGATGGCCGGCATGAAAGCCTCGCGCGCGATCTCGGGCTTCCCCGCGACGATCATCGGCGAGGTCGACACCTGAGCCCGGCCGCGCGGCCTCAGGGCAGCGAAGCTCCCCCGGCAAAGCCGAGCCGATCGAAGAGCGACTTGGCCGCGCCGAGATGGCGCTCCTGCGCCTCTGCATCGACCGCGAGATCGCCGAGATGGCGGTTGGCCAGCGCGATCTCGAACGGCATCGCCTGTGCCTCGGCGACGCGCAGGCCCTTGGCAAATGCCCGCTCGGCCCCGCGCGGATTGCCACGCAAGAGCGCCAGGCGGCCATCGATGATATGCGCGCGCGGCATCGCGAGCGGCGAGACGGCGGCGAGGCCGCGGACCTGGCGCACGGCCTGGCGGCAGGTCGCGAGATCGGCGGCCGGATCTCCGCGCCGCACACCGTCGATCAGGATATCCGCTGCAGCAGCGCCGCCCTCGAGCGCGTAGAAGGCGATAAAGGGCGCCGCGCGCATGGCCTCGACGGTGCGCCGCGCAAAGTCCATCGCCTCTCCATGCGCGCCGAGCGCCGAGGCGGCCCGCGCGCTGAGGCCGAGCGCCCAGGCCGCCTCGGAGAAGCCGGTCTTGCTCAGGAGCCCGCGCGCCACCTCGAGGTAGGACGTCGCCTCATCAGCCTTGCCGGTGAAGAGGTCGAGCTCGGCGCGCTCCAGCTTCGACCAGCAGAGCAGCTGCGGGTCCTCGAGCTCCTCGGCCTGTATCTCGAACTCGACGCGAAGCATCGTGGAGGTCTCGATGTTCCCGGCAAACATCGTCGCGATCGCCATCAGCGAGGTCGCGTCGCAGAGCCGGCGACGATCCTTCAGCGTGCGGCAGAGCGCCTGCGCCTCCTTGAGGAGCTCGAGCGCCTCCGCGAGCCGCGCGCAGGCGATGAGGTAGATCGCTGCGTATTCGAGCGTGATCGCGCGGTCTCGGGGCTGCCCGGCATCCGGCTGATACCGCAGGCTCAGCGTCAGGTACCGATTGGCGATGGCGGGCAGTCGCGAGACCCTGAGCATCAGGGCGAAGAGGCCGGCGCTGCGCGAGAATTTCGCGTGATCCCCCAGGCGCTTGGTCAGGTTGAGGCCGTCGATCGTCGCGAGCGCCATCATCGAGATGTCGTTGCGGTGCCCGCCGATCTGCCCGAGCGACTCGTAGATATGCGCCGCGATCGCCTCCGCTTCGCGACGGTTCTTCTTGGCCGACCCCCGGGGAGCGATCACCGACTGAAGCGTCCGGACGGCGAAGGCCCGGCCGAGCCGCGTCCCGTAGCCGAGCGGGCCGCTCGGCCACCGCCATCGCATCGCCTCGAGGCCCCCGACCAGCGCCGATCGGCTCTCCTCGAGCTCGCCGACCTCCAGATAGGCGAGGCCGAGGCCCCGGCGGATCTCGGCGGCCACCAGCCCGTGCGGATCCTCGATCGCACCGCTCTCGACCACATCGGCCGCCCGGCGCAGAACCGCGATGGCCTCGGGATAGGCACTGGTCTCCAGGCTCTCGCCCCCGGCCTCGCGCCAGAGCGGAAACGCCTTCTCCGGGCGGCCGGCCTCGGACCAGTGATGGGCGATCCGCGTCGCGGAGACGCCCCGGCCCTCGGCCCTCTCGGTCTCGAACAGGGTGGCGAGCGCGCCATGGAGCGGCCGCCGCTGGGCCTCGAGCAGGAGGCCATAGACGGCCTCGTGGGTGATCGCGTGGTTGAACCCGAAGATCTCGTCGCGCCCCGCCGCGGGGACTATGATCCCGGTCTCGGCGAGCGCTGCCAGCACGGTGTCGAGATCGTCCACCTCCGCCTCGCGCGGGAAGACGGCCGAGATGTGGTCCCGGTCGAACTCCTGGCCGAGCACGCTCGCCACCTTGAGCGTCAGCTGCTGCAGCGCGGTCAGGCGATCGACCCGCGCGAGGATGAGCTGCTGGAGGACGAAGGGGATCTCGAGCTGGTTCTCGGCGTTCGCGTCGGCGGCCAGGGCCGGGTCGGCGATGATCTTCTCGAGCGTGGGCGAGCCCTTGAGGGCGATCGCGAGCTCGCGCACGAAGAACGGATTGCCCTCCGAGCGCCGCGCGATCACGGTCAAGAGCCGCTGCGGCAGGGAGGTGCCCGGCAGCTCGCTCTCGAGGATCTCCCGGGTGGCGGCGACATCCATGGGGCCAAGCCGGATGCGCTCGATCCGGGCCTCCTCTCCGAGCCGCCGCAGCGCCTGGGACGCATCGCCCTCGATCGGCCGGCTGGTCAGCACGATGAGGCAACGCTCGGCCTCGCGCATGATGCCGAGGAGAAGCGACAGCGAGGCGGAGTCCGCCCAGTGCCCGTCCTCGAGCACGAGGACCGTCGGCGCGCCCGCGACGCCCGCCCGCACGAGGCTCTTCAGGAGCGCGCGGGTGTGCTCGGCGCGGGACTCGCCCGAGAACTGCCGCGTGGTCTCGTTGTCCGGCAGGGCGACCGGCAGGACCGGCCCGAGCAGCGGGGCGAAGCGCGGGTCGAGGTCATTGGCGGCGAGGAGATCCTCCGCGGCCGACAGGATGGTCTCCGGCATGCCGGCGCTCGGGATGTCGAACCAGCCGCGAAACAGCGACTTCCAGAGGCTGAAGGGTGCCGACATCTCGATCGGATCGGCCTGTCCGCGGCGGACCCGGACGTGCTCGGGCAGATCGCCGACAAAACTGTCGACCAGGGTCGATTTGCCGAGACCGGCGTCGCCCTCGATCAGCAGGGTCGAGCCGGTCCGCTCCTCGACCAATCGCGCGAGCGCGGTGTCGAGCGTCGCGCGCTCGCGCGCTCGCCCGATCATCCGGGCGCGCTTGGCCACGGGCACGCGGCGCCCGAGCGCCTCGAACACCGGCAACGCGCCGCCGCCCTTGCGCTCGAGCGGCTGGCCGGGGCGCATCCGGATGCGACCGGACAGGGCGCTCTCGGTCTCCTCCTCGATCCAGACCCCGGGGCGCCCGTGGCTCGCCACCCGGGCCGCCAGGTTCACCGCATCCCCGACGACCGTGTAGGAGAGCCTGCGCGGGCTGCCCATCGCGCCGGCATAGACCGCGCCGGTCGCGATCCCGGCGGACGACGCCGGGGCGAGATGCCTGATCTGCGCGAGCCCGTCGATCATGCTCAGCACGGCGCGCTCGGTGCTGTCCTCGTGGCCCTGGTCCGGCAGGCCGAAGACCGCGAAGAGGACCGGACCCTTGTCGTTCATCGACGCCCTGAGGAACGCGCCGTCATAGCGGCGGACCACCACCTGGATCAGTCGCACCGCCTCGTCGAATGCCTCGATGCGGTGCTCGGCATCGCCCACGAGATCGCCGAGGCAGACGAAGACCACCGAAACCCGTCTGAACTCGGCAAGCCAGGCATCGCCGACCGTGAGCAGGCGGTTGCGCACGACGGCCGGCAGGAAGCCGACCAGATCGTCCGCCGCGGTCGCGACCGCGTCAGGGGCGCCGCCCGGCCCGGCCGCCGCGGCCTGCGCGCCGACGGACTCTCGAGGCGCGGCGGGCGGGCCGGTCACAGCGTCCCGCCGCTCGAGCGCCTCGCGGACGGCGGGCGACACGGCCAGCTCGCCCGGGGCGGCGGAGGCAAGCAGGTCGTCGATCTCGAGCAGCGGGTCGCCGCCGACGAGATACTTCCATTCGTTGCTGTGCCCGCCGACCGTCAGGAGATCGAGCGGGCCGCCGACCGCCGCCGCCCTCAGGCGGATCTCGACGCCATGCTTGGTGGCGTATCCGTCGAGCGTGTCGACAAGGGTCTGGGCACAATCGACAGCGCGGCGGATGCAGTCTGCGCGGCCCGCCGTGTCGTCGAGCGGGGCCGACCAGAGGCAGAGCATGCCGTCGCCATAGAGATCCTCGATATCGCCGCCATGCTGCATCACGATGTCGATGAGCCGCGTGTGGAAGGTGTTGAGGATCTCCGTCAGCGTCTCGATCGAGCCCGGCCCGCCCGCGGCGAAGCGCCGGGTCAGGGCGCTGAAGCCGGAGATGTCGGTGAAGATCGCGGCGCCGCCGATCTGTCGTTTCAGCCCCCGCAGCGCTCCCTGACTGCCGGACCCCGAGAGATCGGCGAAGTGTCGCGGCAAAAACCTGCGAACAGTCGCGAGATCGCACTCCGCCATACTTGACCCCGTGGGTGATCCACATTGGCGAGACACGCGGCAGTCGGATCCGCCTTCCGGCCCAACCATGCGCCGGCTGCGACTGCCGGACAAGATTATTTCCGTCCATTGGCAAGATCTCAGGGGTCTCGATGCCTCCGGTTTCGGCCCCGCCCCCTCACCGCTGCAGCCCGCCGCAGGTCTCCAGAGATGTGGGTCCCGGTCCCAAGACGAAACCCGCCAATACCACCCGCGCCGCGAGAATGCGGGGTAGGATGTCCGGATGGCCGCGCTCTGCATCCGAGTCGCGGCGCAGGAAACCGGGTCGGCACAGAGATCGGCCAGTAAGACCGCGAGACTTGGGGGGAATGGAAGATGCGCGTTGTTCTGGTGGCAGGGCCATCGCAGAGCGGCAAGTCGACGCTTGTCGGTGAACTCGCCGCGCTGGGCACAGAGACCGTGGAGGCGGATCTCGGACAAGGGTTGCGCTTCGTGAGCTGCCGGCTGCATGGCGAGCCTTGGGGGTTCATCGACTGTCCGGGCATGATCGAGTCGATCGGCGCCGTGCGGACATCGGTGCTGGCGGCCGATGCGATGATCGTCTGCGTCGGTTCTGCGCCGGAGGACGCGGTGCTCGCCGCCCCCTGGCTCCGGGTCTCCGAGATCTCGGGCACGCCGTCCTTTCTCGTCGTCAACCGGATGGACGAGGCCACGGGGCCGGTCCGCGAGCTCGTCTCGGCGCTCCAGGACTACTCCACCGCGGCGATCGTGCTCCGCCAGATCCCCATCCGAGACGACGGCCGCGTGATCGGCGCCGTCGATCTCGTCTCGGAGCGCGCCTGGAAGTACCGCGAGCACGCGCCCGCCTCGCTGATCGAGATCCCGCCCGCCACCTTCGATCGGGAGCAGCAGGCCCGCGAGGAGATGCTCGAGGGGTTCTCTGCGCATGACGACTGGCTGCTCGAGGAGCTGGTCGAGGACCGCGAGCCCGCGACCGGCGCGCTCTACAATCTCTGCACCCGGATGCTCCAGCAGCGCGAGCTCGTGCCCGCCTTCCTAGGCTCCGCCTCCCACGGCAACGGGATCACGCGCCTGACCAAGGCGCTGCGCCATGAGGTGCCGGGCGTCGAGCGCCTCCGGGCGCGGCTTGCCGCGGATCTCGGGATCGACGACGCCGAGAGCCTCCGCGCGGTCGTGTTCGGCGGCCAGCACCGGCGTCATCTCGGCAAGATCGCCCTGCTGCGCGGGCTGGGGGGCTCGGTGAGGCGGGGCGCGCGGCTCGGAGGCGGCAATCTCAGCGGGCTGGCCGAGTTCGCCGGCACCGCGCCGGAGCGGCTGGAGCCGGGCTGCATCGCGGCCGCGACCAAGTCGGACCATCTCGTGCTGGGCCAGGCCCTGACCGACGAGGCCGGGCATGGCCCGCCCGACTGGGCGGCGCGGCGCGTGCCTATGGTGGCCCAGGTCGTCAAGCCGGTGCACGAGCGCAACGAGACCAAGCTCGCCACCGCGCTCGCAGCCCTCTCGGCGATCGATCCCGGCATGACCGTCGAGACGGCGACCCAGTCCGGCCGACCGCTCGTGCGGATCCAGGGCCCGGTGCATCAGCGGAGCGTGATGGAGCGGCTCCAGAGCCTTTTCACCGTTGAGGCCGAGGCGGAGCCGGTGCCCATCGGCTATCGCGAGACCATCACCGGCACGGTCGAGACGCACTACCGTCACCGCAAGCAGACGGGCGGCGCGGGGCAGTTCGCCGATGTGACGCTGACGGTTGCGCCGCGCCTTCGCGGCGAGGGCTTTGCGTTCGACGAGACGGTGAAGGGCGGGGCCGTGCCGCGCAACTTCATCCCCGCGGTCGAGGCCGGGGCGGGCGACGCGACGCAGACAGGCCCGCTCGGCATGCCCGTGGTCGACATCTCCGTGACGCTGACCGATGGCCGTCATCACTCGGTGGACAGCTCGGAGCATGCCTTCCGGACCGCCGCACGCCTCGCCGTGCGCCAGGCGCTCAGCGAGGCGGGACCGGTGCTGCTCCAGCCGATCCATCGGGTGACCTTCCATGTGCCGTCGGTCTTCTCGGGCGCGCTCGTGCCGCTCGTCAGCAGCCTGCGCGGCCAGGTGCTCGGCTTCGAGCGCGATCCCGCCCGCCGTGGCTGGGACAGCTTTGGCGCGCTGTTGCCGGCCAGCTCCTTCGACAGCCTCGCGCGCGAGCTTCGCACCGCGACCCAGGGGGTCGGCCATTTCGACGAGGTGTTCGACCACTACGAGGAGGTCTACGGGCGGGAGGCGGAGCACATCCTCGCCGCCAGGCAAGCCGTGGAGTGACCGGCCCGCATTAAGGGCGGGCGCACCACCGACAGGCGGGATCCCGAGTTCAGGCCCTCGGGCGCCCGGGCCGCGTCACCAGAACTGCCACCAGGGCTTCTCGGCCGCTTCCGGTTCGGCCTCGGCTGCCGCGGGCGCCTCCGCCGCTGCGTCCGATGTCGCGGCGACGGCCTCCGCCTCGGTCCCGAAGTTGTCGGCGACACCCGCCTCGGCGACCTCAAGCGCCTCCGCCAGTTGCACCTTGGCGGCCTCGACATCGCCTCCACCGCAGGTGGCGAAGGCCTCGTCGAGCATCGTCTGGGCCCGGGTCGCGGCCTCCTCGGTTGCGCGCGGGATCTGCAGGCGGATGCGTGCGCGCAGCATCAGCGCGTCGGTGTCGTCGCACTGGTCGATCAGGGCCTGGAAGGTCTCCTCGGTGTTCGTGCTGGCCTCGTTGCCGGCCTGCTGCTGTTGCGCGAGCGCGGGCACCGTGAGCAGCGCGACGACGGCAGCAGGCAGAGCGAAGGAACGGCGCATGGCGGTCTCCTGTCAGAGGTCAGGTCGATCGATCCTCGATGCCGATCAGCACCGAGCGGAGGCGGGCGGACATCGCGTCCATCGCGATGACGGTCACGAGCACCAAGAGCGCCATATAGGCCACATTCTCGAAGTCGTTGCCGGTCTGGAGCGCGCCGAGGAACTGGAGGCCGATGCCGCCCGCCCCCATCGCGCCGATGATCACCGCACCGCGGGTGTTCGACTCGAGATAGTAGAGCGACTGCGAGATGAAGACCGGCATGATCTGCGGCAGGATGCCGAAGCGGTGCTGCTGGACCTTGCTGGCGCCGGTCGACTGGATGCCCTCGCGCTGGTTGTTGTCGGCATTCTCGATCGCCTCGGACATCAGCTTGCCGAGGGTGCCGGTGTCGGTGAAGGCGATGGCGAAGATGCCGGTGAAGAGCCCCGGCCCGAAGGCGCGCAGGAAGATCAGCGACCAGATCAACGTGTCGATGCCGCGCAAGAGATCGAAGAGGCGGCGAAGCGCGAAGCGGACCGCGCCGAGCGGCTGGACGTTGCGCGCCGCCATGAAGGCGAGCGGCAGGCCGACGGCGGCGGCGATCATCGTGCCGAGCAGCGCCATGAAGATCGTCTCGAGCATCGCATAAAGCACGGTGCCGTGCTGCCAGAGCGTGTTGTCGAGGAACTCGGTCAGCACCAGCCGCGCGTTCGACATCTCCGGCACCACCCGGTCGCCCGAGAGCATCAGCCCGATCGCCTCGAGCGGGCCGACGCCCACCAGCGGGCTGTCGAAGTCGAACCAGAAGTACTTCCAGCCGACCTCGTAACGGTGCACCTCGACCTTGAGCGTGCCGACCTGCAAGCGCTCGAAGAGGGAGGGGCGGATCTCGACCTTGTTCTCGGTCTGGCGCATCCACTCGGGCAGCGCGTCGATCCGGTCCTCGTAGCCGACAACATGGGGCTTGCTGTCGGCATTGAGGCGGAACTCGAAGGTCTCGTCCTGGTCTGGCCAGGTCATGGTGACGAAGGTGTCGTAGAGCGTGATCGTCCCGCCATTGTCGAAACTGATCACCCGGCCGCCGTCCGGGGCCTCGACGAACCAGTCGGGCTTCGGGTCGTAGACCTCGCGATGGCCGCCCTCGAAGGCCACCTTCACCTCGTCCGGCGTCTTCCAGCGCATGGTGACGTGGTCTTTGTGCGCATAGGTGTCGAGGACGAAGAGCGCGGCGCGGTCGGGGCGCCAGCGGTCGATCACGCTGCCGATCTCGAACTGCACCCAGGAGAAGCCGAGATAGACCGTGATCACCGAGAGCGCGCCGATGAACCAGAGCCGGTGGCGCGACGCCGTGCGGTCGACATCGGCCCGGATCGCCTCGAGGGCGGCCTGATCGGTGGTGGAGGTCATCAGCGTTTCCCAACCATGCGCGACCGCGTCCAGTCAGACAGATAGTCGAGCGCCACGATCGTCACGACGAGGAGCAGGAAGATCGCGGTCACCCGCCCACCGTCGCGCCACTGGATCATCGTCGAGAGCGCCTGCCCGATGCCGCCGGCGCCGAAGAAGCCGAGGATCGTCGAGGCGCGGACGTTAATCTCGAGGCGCAGGATGCCGTAGGAGAAGAAGAGCGGCATCACCTGCGGGAACACGCCGAAGCGGATCCGGCTGATCCATCCGGCCCCGGTCGAGGCGAGCCCGTCGAGCGGCTTGGTGTCGATGTTCTCGATCGCCTCGGAGAAGAGCTTTCCGAGCGCGCCGGTGGTGTGGATCGTGATCGCGATCACGGCCGGCAGCAGGCTCTTGCCCATCAGATAGAGAAAGACGAGGGCGATCACGATCTCGGGGAACGACCGGAAGAGATCGAGCAGGCGCCGGGTGACGATCACGACCGCGCTGTTGCGCATGATGTTGCGCGACGCGAAGCAGGCCATGATCATCGCGAAGACGAAACCGAGGAGCGTCGACAGCAGCGCCATGTTGAGCGTCAGCACCAGATCGGGCGCGAACTCCCAGACCCGGGCGAGCCACCGGCTGAACCCGAGCTCGTAGCTCATCGCCAGCATGTCGAGCGGGAAGTCGAAGATCTTGGCGATGCCCTGGCTGAACGGCGTCGCGTTGGCGGAGTTCGCCATGTCGATCCCGATCAGCGCGACGGCCGCGGCCAGCGCGATCCCGATCACGGTGTAGGTGGTCTTGCGGCGCTGGAGGCGCTTCAGCTCGGTCTCGAGCTGGACAAGGTGCTCGGGAAGGATGGCGACCATCGGCTCTCTCGGCGAAAGGGACGGGGCGCGCGACGATCCGCGCGCCCCTCAGAGGCTCAGTTCGACTTGGCGGCCTCGATCTTGGCCTGACGGGCCTTGACGATGACCTCGTAGAACGAGTGGTCGACCGGGACCCAGGCCTTGACGACGCCGTTGGCGATGTTCTCGGCGCACTCCGGATCGTTGGCGAGGATCCACTGCTTCATGCCGAGCAGGGTGTCCTTGGCCTCCTGCGGCAGCGCCTTGCGCACGACGATCGGGCCGTTCGGGATCAGGTTCGACGACCAGATCTGACGGATGTCATCCATGTTGAGGATGCCCTTGTCGACCATCTTGCGCAGGTTGCCCGAGGTGTAGCCCTCTTCCCAGGCGCCAACGCCCGAGACCCAGGTCACGGCCGCATCGACATCGCCGTTGAGCACCGCGAGAACGCCGTTCTCATGGCCGCCCTGGAACGCGGTCTCCGAGAAGAAGTCGTCGACGCTGCCGATCTGGTCGACGAGCTCGATCGAGGGGATGAGGTAGCCCGAGGTCGAGTTCGGGTCGGCGAAGCCGAGCGACTTGCCCTTCATGTCCTCGAGGCTCTCGATGCCGCTGTCGGCGCGGGTGACCATCACCGAATAGTAGCCGGTGTCGCCGGTCGGCTGCATCCGGGTCATGATCGGCTCGCCGATCTCGGGGTTCTGCAGGTAGAGGCCGGCGTAGCCCGAGGCGCCGAACCAGGTGTAGTCGAGGTTGCCACCGGCGAACGACTCCATGGTGCCGGCATAGTCCTTGAAGGTGAACATCTTGGCCGGAACGCCAAAGGCCACCTCGACATAGTCCTGCAGGCACTCGTTGCGGGCGATGATGTCCTGCGCGGCCTCGTCGCCGAGGAAGCCGATGCGGAACTCCGGCTGCACCGAGGCGAGCTCGAATTTCGGGCCGGCATAGTTCGAGGCGTCGGCGAGGGCGGCGGTGGCGACGGCGACCGTGGCGACGGTGGCCGCGAGGCGGGCGATGGTACGGGTCATGGGGCTCTCCTGGGTTGAGATAGGGTGGGCGGACGGTGCCCGGTCAGTGCGCGCCTGCCTGGGCGCTCGCACGCGGAAGCTCGACGGCCGCGGGGGCCGACCCGAGCGATGTCGAGGTGATGGAGCCTTCGAACGCCTCGCTGGCCTCGGCGCCATAGATCTGGCGCGCCATCTCGTCGGTCAGCGCCGAGGGCACGTCGTCGAACACCTTCTCGCCGGCGCGCATGCCGATGATGCGGTCGCAATAGGTGCGCGCGGTGTCGAGCGTGTGGAGGTTGCAGATGATCGTGATCTTCTCTTCGCGATTGATCTGCTGCAGCGCCTCCATCACCAGCCGCGCGTTCAGCGGGTCGAGCGAGGCGATCGGCTCGTCGGCCAGGATGAAGGTCGGCTGCTGCATCATCGCGCGACAGATCGCGACGCGCTGCTGCTGGCCGCCCGAAAGCGTCTCGGCCCGCTGCAGCGCGGTCTGCGCCACGCCGAACCGGTCGAGCAGGCGCAGCGCCTCGTGCCGCTCGGCCGCGGTGAAGAACATCAGCGAGGAGCGCAGGACCGATTGCTGGTTGAGCCGACCGAGGATCACGTTGGTGATCACGTCGAGGCGCGGGACCAGGTTGAACTGCTGGAAGATCATCGCGCAATTGCGCTGCCAGTCCATCTTGGCGCGCCCGCGCAGGCGCAGCACATCGGTTCCGTCAACCCGGAGCTCGCCGCCGCTGGCATCGGTCATGCGGTTCATCATCCGCAGGAACGTGGATTTGCCGGCGCCTGAGCGGCCGATGATCCCGATGATCTGCGGCTCCTTCGCCGTGAAGCTCAGAGCGTTGACGGCGGTCACCCGGCCGAACACCTTGGTCACGTTGAGGACTTCGAGCACCTGCGCCTCCCATGTTTCCCGGGGCGAGTATCAACGGGACATTACAGTTTTGAGGCAGTCCTGTTGCACAACGGCATTTTCGCAGCGCTGGCGCGAAACAAGCCGGGGCAGTGCCGCTCGGGCGCCCGGCAGATCGGCGCTTGCCGAGGCCCGGGAAAAGTCAGAGGCTCCAGGCTCCGTCTTGGGGCACCGACCGCCCCGCAGCCTCATCGGGGACGGGGTCCAGAGCAACGGCGCGACGATTTGGCCACAACAATGAGCATCACCATGAAACCAGACGAGACTGGCATCCCGACCTTGAAAGAAGCGCTCGAGCAGCCGCGCAAGTTTCGCGATATGGCAATCGCGAAGGAGCCGATGCCGAACTTCAGCAGCACACCGGGCGGACCGAACGATACGCCGCTGGCCTTTTGGGCGTCATGGGAGTTGAAGGATCGGCCGCGGCGGATCGCCTTGCTGATGGACGACTGCCAGGAAGAATACCGCCCCTATGCCGGCGAGATCCTGCCGAATGTCATCAAGCTTCTGGGCGCATTCAGAACTGCCAAGTCAAACACCGACGGGGTCTGCGTCGCCTGGAGTTCCTGGACCCGGCGGTTCGATGACGGGATCTCCAATTCGATGGATCGCTGGTACGGGCCGCGGGGCCTGAACCCCGACAGCCCCGAGAACGCCGTTTACGTTTTCGGCGGTGCCCCGGGCATGCGGCCGATGGCCGAAATCGCCCCGACGGAGGCCGAAATGGCCGACGGGTGGTTCTACCACGGCAAGCATCTCGACATGTTCTGGACGTTCGACGAGAATGGAGACTCCTATCTCGACAAGAAACTCAAGGCCCATGACATCGACACGATTGTCATCGTCGGGCTGTGGACCGATGAGTGCATCCTGAGCACGGTCTATGCGGGCAATTCGCGCGGTTACGATGTGGTGGTCGCGGGTGACGCCGTGGCGACCGCAACGGCCAACCAGAAGATTGCGCTGACCGTCGCCAACAGCACGGTTGCGAAGGTTCTGACCACCGACGAGGTCGTCCACTATATGGAAAACGACTTCGCCGTCGGCGCGCGCGGAGCCGTCAAGGGCACGAGCTTCCCCGACGGACGCCGGGACTCGTAAGCTGCCGCAGCCGTCCACGGGTGGGAGTGCGGCGCGCCGAGGCACGCCCCGCTCCTCGGCCCGGACCTTTGCGTTCAGCCCCGGGCGGTCGCGCTCAGATGCACGAGGACGACGCCGGCCAGCACGAGGCCGATCCCGGCGAGGCGCAGCGTGGAGAGCTCTCGGACCGGCAGGCGGAACGCGCCGACCGCGTCGATCAGCACCGATCCGATGAGCTGTCCGGCGATCAGGCAGACGAAGAACAGCGCGGCGCCCGTCACCGGCACGATCGCCGCGCCGCCGGCCACCACGAGAACGCCGATGAACCCGCCGAACACCGCCCACCACGGCAGCTTGGCGAACATCGCCGGCGTCGGCGTGGCCTTCAACGCGACCATGATCACGAGGCAGGCGACCAGAGTGATCGAGATCGAGAGTGTGGCCGCCGCAATGGCCGATCCGAAGACCCGGGCCGTGGTGCCGTTGACCGCGGGCTGTGCCGCGAAGGCGATCCCGATGGCCACGGCGCTGAGCAGGTAGGCGATGTTCATGGCGGCTGCGATCCGTCCCTTGTGAGGTTGTTCTGGCGCAGCATAACCGCGCTGACCTGCCGCGCAGCCCAGACATCGGCAGCGCCGAGCGGATCGTCGGCAAAGAGCGCCTCGATCGCCGCGCGGTCCTCGGCCTCGAGCAGGAAGAACGAGCCCTGCATGGTCTCCCCGTCATCGGCCAGGAGCGGCCCCGAGAGCAGAACCGTGACGCCGTGCCGGGCCGGGGCCGTCGCCAGATAGGCCCGGTGCGCCTCGATCACCGCCAGCCGCCGCGGCAGAGCATCGGGCTTGTCGATCGCATGGACGACGAAATGCATGGCTCCCTCCTACTCGAAGACCAGGCTGAGGGCGGGCACGAAGGTCAGCACGAGCGTCACGATCGTCATCATCACCACGAAGGGGAAGGTGCCGATGAAGATGTCGCCGAGCGTCGTGTTGCGGTCCGAGATCGTCGCCTTCACCACATAGACCGTCAGGCCGAACGGCGGTGTCAGCAGGCCGATCTCGACGGCGATCACCGTGACGATGCCGAACCAGACGAGGTCCCCGCCGAGCCCCGTGACGATGGGCAGAGAGAGCGGCAAGAGGATCAGCATGATCGACGTGCTGTCGAGGATCATGCCCATCAGCACCACGAGCGCCAGATAGAGCATCATGAAGCCCATCAGCCCAAGGCCCGCATCGGTGAACATCGCCGTGGCCTCCTGCGGGATGGTGGAGAGCGTGAGCATCCGCGAGTACATCGAGGCGGCGATGATGAGGAGCAGGATCGAGACCGAGACGAGCCCGGTGTCGATCAGCACGCGCCAGAACCGCGCCCAGGTCAGGCTCCCCTTGGCGAGTGCCACCACGATCGCCGCAGCCGCCCCGGCCGCCCCCGCCTCGGTCGGCGTGAAGAAGCCCGAATAGATGCCCCCGAGGACGATCACCACCAGCGCTGTGATCGGCGCGAGCTTGCGGAGTGCCGTGCCCCAGGTCTCGCCCTCGATCACGGTGGGCCGGTCGGTCTGCATCACCATCTTGGGCCGGAAGCGCGCCATCAGGTAGATGCCGAGACCGAACACCATCGCGAGCAGCACACCGGGCAGGATCGCGGCGAGGAACATCGCGCCGACCTTTTGCTCGGCAAGCAGGGCGTAGATTATCAAGAGGAGGCTCGGCGGGATCAGCATGCCGAGCACCGACGACCCCGCGACCACCCCCAGCGCGAAGCGGTTGTTGTAGCCGTTGGCCACCATCTGCGGCACCGCCACGCGGGAGAACACAGCGGCCGAGGCGATCGAGATGCCGGTGATCGAGGCGAAGACCGCGTTGGCCGCCACCGTCGCCATGCCGAGCCCGCCGCGGACCTTCTGCAGGAGCCAGGCCGCGACCCGATAGGCGTCGCGCCCGATATCGGCGATGTCGACGATCAGCCCCATCAGCACGAAGAGCGGGACCACGCCGAAGAGATAGCGGTTGATCGCCCCGTCCGCCGCCAGCGCGAGCGAGCGGATCGCGACATTGGGATTGTCGCGGATCAGCCAGATGCCGAGGAAGCTGAGCAGGATCAGCACGACCGCGATATGTGCGCCCGAAAAGATCAAGAGCAGCATGAACACGATCGCGGCGACCCCGACCTCGATGCGCCCGAGATCGGCGAAGAAGACGCCCCAGCCGAGCAGGATCATGACCGCGAAACCGAGCAGGATCGGCCAGCCGCGGGGCGGCGTGAGGACCGAGTGGCGGATCTTCAGCGGCTCGACGCGGTTCGCGTTGAGGATCTCCTTGGCGTCGCGCAGCACCTGGGTCGCGAAGGCCAGGCATGTGAGCACCGACCCGCCGAAGAGGCACGCCTTGATCGGCCAGACCGGCGCCGTGAAGACGCCCTGCGCGCCGAAGAACTCGTCCTCGACCCAGGCATCGACGAGGTTCGGCCAGGTGCCCCAGGCGATCAGCGCGAAGACGAGGATGCCGGCGAGGTGGAACACCACGCGGATCCAGGCGGCCGCGAAGGGCCGGTGCTCCTCGGCGGCGCCGATCAGGATGTCGGTGCGCGTCATCCGGCCGCTCATCAGCGTGTGGGCGGCCTGCAGGAAGACGATGGCGACGATCGAGTTGGCGACGATCTCCGAGACGCCCTGCACCGGCGAGTTGAAGAAGGTCCGCCCGACGATGTCCGCGCAGATCAGCAGCATCAGGCAGAAGATCCACACCGACGCCGCCCCGCTGACGGCGCCGGTGAGGGTGGAGACCGCGGCCACGGCCCGGTCGGTGCCATGCCGGAACTGTCGGGAGGTGAGGGCCACGCCGCCGTCCCCCGATCAGCGCTTGGTCCAGTCGATGCGCGGCTCGAGCCCCGCCTCGCGCACCTTCGCCATATAGGCCTCGAGCACCTCGGCCGCGCCGTCGTCGGCATTGGCCTCGGCCCAGGCGTCGGCGAGGTTTGGCAGGCCCGCCGCCCAGGCCTCGATATCGGCCTCGGGCAGCGTGGTGACGGTCGCGCCCACCTCGGGAAGCTGCGCGAGGAAGGTCTCGTAGCGCGCCATCACCTCCTCGGCATGGGCGATGGTGTACTCCTCGCCAAGCTCGGTCAGCACCTGGCGGACATCGTCCGAGAGGCCCTCCCACACATCCCGGTTGACGCCGAACCCGCCGGTCATCTGCGCGCCGAGGCCGACCAGCGTGACGTAGGGCGCCACCTCGTAGTGCTTGTTCGGGAAGGCCCCTGTGATGATCACGACCACGCCGTCGGCCACGCCCGTCTGGATCTGGTTGTAGTAGGTCGGCAGCGCCCCATTGACCGGCACCGCACCGAGCGACTTGATCCAGTTGGCCGAGGGCCCGGGGGCGATGATCTTGCGCCCCTCGAGATCCTTGATCGAGCTGACCGGGAAGTTGGTGAAGAGGTGGTAGGTCTCGACCCCGCTGGCCCCGAGGAAGACCACGTTCTCGTCCTCCCAGGCTTCCTGGAGCTGCGGCACCTCGCGGTGCAGCTCGTTTATGATCTTGAGCGTGGCGACGAGGTCATCCGACACGAAGGGGGTGAAGTAGGTGATGTTCTGGAGCGGCATCTTCGAGCCCTCCCAGAGCGTGCCGACCCAGCCCGCATCGGTGAGCCCGTCGCCCACCGCCTCGAGCGTGTCCTTGAAGCCGTAGAGCGCACCGCCATAGGACTCGGTCCACTCGATGCGGTCCTCCGAGCCCATGGCCTCGAGGCGCTTGTTCGACTCCGCAACCACGAGCGTCGAGAGCTGGCCGACCCAGGGCAGCACCGTCGGGTGGCTCGAGGACATCGTCAGGCTGTAGGTCTCGGCATTGGCCGGGACGAGACCCAGCGCGCCGAGGGCGATCCCGGCCAGCGCGCCGATGCGCGGTGTCGCGAAACTGAGAGTTGGCATTGGTTTCCTCCTGATGGTCCGGGTCGTTGCCCGTGTGTCGGTGTTGCCCGTGTGTCGGTGTTGCCCTGTGTCGTTGTCGTCGGCTGGGTGGTCAGAGCGTCTCGCAGACCTCGTCGAAGGTCATGCGAGGCAGGCGGCGGAAGATCCGCGACGTGTCCGCATAGCCGAGGTTCACGAGGAAGTTCGATTTGAGCGAGGTGCCGTGGAAGAACTCCTCGTCCACCTTGGCATTGTCGAAGCCCGACATCGCGCCGACATCGAGCCCGACCGCCCGCGCGGCCAGCATGAAATAGGCGCCCTGCAGTGTGCCGTTGCGGAAGGCGTTGACCTGCGCCGCGGTCGCGTTGTTCTTGAAGATGTCCTGGGCGGCCGGGTTGGGCGGGAAGAGGCGCGGCAGCTCCTCCCAGAAATTGAGGTCATGGGCGATGATCGCGGTGACCGGGGCGGCGCGCATCTTGGGCCGGTTGCCCTCCATCAGCGCGGGCTCGAGCCGGTCCTTGGCATCGGACGAACGCACGAAGACCACGCGCATCGGCTGCTGGTTCATCGAGGTCGGCCCCATCTTGGCGATCTCGTAGAGGGCGCGGAGCGTCTCCTCGGGCACGTCGCGCTCCTGCCAGCCGTAATGGGTGCGCGCCTCGGTGAAGAGCAGCGCGAGGGTGGTCTCGTCAGCGGTCAGGGCGCGGTCCTGGAACGCTCTTGCGGCGCTCCGGGCGGCATCGTCGGCGGCGAGGGCGGCGTCGGTCATGGGGGCCTCCGTTTCGGTGGGGGATCAGGCCGCGGCGAGGCCGAGGATCGCGCGGGCCTCCGCGGCCGTGGCGACCGGGCGGTCATGGGCGGCGCAGATCTCGGCGGTGCGGCGCACGAGCGCGGCGTTCGAGGGGGCGAGCGTCTCCCGGTCGAGCCGGATGTTGTCCTCGAGCCCCGTGCGCGCATGCCCGCCCGCGGCGATGGACCACTCGTTGAGGCGGATCTGCTCGCGCCCGATCCCCGCCGCACACCAGGGCGCGTCGGGGAACAGCCGCTCGACCGTCGCGACATAGAAGTCGAACACATGCCGGTCGGCGGGCATCGCGTTCTTCACGCCCATGACGAACTGCACATAGGGCGTGTCGGTGATCGCGCCGGCGCGGTGCATCTCGGCCGCCTTGAGGATGTGGCTGAGATCGAAGGCCTCGATCTCGGGCTTCACGCCGTGGTCGCGCATCTCGCCCGCCAGCCAGTCCACGAGATCCGGCGGGTTCTCGTAGACGCGGGTCGGGAAGTTGTTGGAGCCGTCGGAGAGCGAGGCCTTGTCCGGCCGGAGCGGCAGCATGCCGCCGCGCGCCTTGCCCGCGCCCGAGCGGCCACCGGTCGAGAACTGGATGATCATGCCGGGGCAGTGCCGCTCGAGCCCCTCCTTCAGCCGCGCGAATCTCTCCGGATCGCTCGAGGGCGTCTGGTCGTCGTTGCGCACATGGGCATGGCAGATGGTGGCGCCGGCCTCGAAGGCCTCCTGCGTGCTCTCCACCTGCTCGGCGACCGTGATCGGCACGGCCGGGTTGTCCTCTTTGCGAGGCAGCGAGCCGGTGATGGCGACGCAGATGATGCAGGGCGTGGTCATGGCTCAGCTCCGCGCAGGGGCCAGCACAAAGTCGTGCTCGACAAGATAGAAGGGTGTCCCGAAGCCCGCCTCGGCGATGGCGGCGGGGTCCTCGATCAGGTCAAAGCGCGCCATCAGGCTCTCCTTCACGCCGAAGACGGCGTCGGAGTGGATGTACGGGTCGTCCGGATCGAAGATGTGGGTGGTCAGGCTCTCGAAGCCGTCCGCCTCGAGGATGTAGTGGAAATGCGCCGGCCGATAGGGATGGCGCCCGAGCGCCTTCAACAGTTGGCCCACCGGGCCGTCATCCGGGATCGGGTAGAACTTCGGCTTCACCGCCTTGAAGTGATAGCTGCCATCGACGCCCGTGCGGAACACCCCGCGCAGGTTGAAATCCGGCTGGATGCCCTTCTGCTGGACATCGTAGAAGCCCTCGTCATTGGCCTGCCAGACATCGATCTTGGCGCCCTTGATGGGCTGGCCCCGGGTGTCGAGGATCCGGCCCTTCACCAGCATCGGCTCGCCCTTGCCGTCGAGGCAGATATTCGTCCCCATCGGCAGCTCCGGCGCGTTGGGGATATGGAACGGCCCGAGGACGGTGGATTCCGACGCGCCGGAGGGCTTGCGGTTGTTGATCGCGTCCACCAGCATCGAGACGCCCATCACGTCGCTCAACAGGATGAACTCCTGGCGCCAGTCGTTGCAGGTGTGCCCCGTCTTGGTGAGGAACAGGATGGTCTGGAGCCACTCCTCCTGGGTCGGCTCCATCTCCTTCACCGCCGCGTGGATGTGCTTGACGAGGATGTTCACGCAGTCCCGCAGGCGCTCGTCGGTGGCGTTGGCGTTGCGGGCCGCGACGACCTCCGCGCTGGTCTCCTCGGTGAAGTAGCCGCTCTCGTGGTGGTCTGGCATCCGTCTCACTCCGCTGCTCGTGCTGCCGCAGTCTCGCGGCCGAGGATCGTGGTGAGGACGCGGCGCAGCTCGGCCACGGGGTCCTCGGCCAACTCCTCGATCCGCCAGCAGACATGGTGGTCCGGCCGCACGAGAAGACAGCCCGTGTCCGAGATCTCGCGCGCCCGCGCCCAGTCGCCGGTGTGATCCACCCAGTCGCGCCGCGGACCGATCAGGCGCACGGTGAGGGGAAGGCCCAGCTCGGCACCGACCGCCTCGGCGGCCGCCTCCCAGGGCTCGCCGCCGATCCCGGTCAGCAGCGTGAAGGCGCCGTGACCGCAGAGATCGAGCGTCGACACCTGCTCGCCCGTGTGGTGGTCGAACACCCAGACATGCGGCAGGCGCGCACCGGGCCAGGTGGTGGGCTGGTAGTGGAGCTCGGCATCGAGTTCGAAGGCGGGCTCCATCTGCCCGTCGGTCACCACCGCGCCCGACTTGTAGCGCTGGTTCATCTCCACGCCGTGAGCGTCGAACTCGTACTTCTTGAAGGCGATCGCCTCGCGGATCGCCTCGCGCTGCTTCTCGGCCTCAGGGCCGGGATTGCAGCGGGCCGCCATCGAGGCCTGGATCGTCTCGTAGTCGGTGCCGCCGGTCATGCCGAGCGCCTCGAAGATCGGCCCGAACTCGCCGATCGACTGGTTCGCGCGCGTCACGATCTGCTTGGCCACGGGCGCCCGCTCGGCGGTGTAGCTCTCGAGGAGCGCCGGCGTCGCCTGTCCCTTCAGCAGGGCGGCGAGCTTCCAGGCGAGGTTGAAGCTGTCCTGGATCGAGGTGTTCGAGCCCAGCCCGTTGGATGGCGGATGGCGGTGCGCCGCGTCGCCCATGATGAAGACGCGCCCGCTCTGCATACGGGTCGCGTAGGCGTTGTTGACGGTCCAGGTGTTGGCCGAGATCAGATCGATCTCGAGCTCCGGGTCGCCGACGAGCTGGCGCGCGACGCTGGTGGCAAAGGCCGCGTCGACCTCGGGCGCGGGCTTGGTGATGTCGTAGCCCCAGACGATCAGCCACTCGTTCCAGGGGCGGACCATGCGCACCAGCCCCATGCCGATGCCGCCGACATCGGCGCCGGGCTGCATCACCCAATAGAGCACCGACGGGCGGTGGGCGACGTATCGCGAGAGATCGGCCCGGAACAGGATGTTCATCGAGCCGCCGACACCCATGCGGCCCTCGATCGGCAGGCCGGCATGCTCGGCCACCATCGAGTTGCCGCCATCGGCCCCCACCAGATACTTCGCACGAACCTCGAACTCCCGGCCCGACAGCCGGTCGCGCAGGGTCGCGGTCACGCCCTCGGCGTCCTGCTCATGGGCGAGATACTCGGTCGACATCCGCGCCTGCGTCCCGCGCTTGCAGGCGGTCTGGAACAGGATCGGCTCCATGAAGGTCTGTGGCAGGTCGTTCATGCGGCAGGGCGAGGAGAGATGATGCTCGGCCCGGCTGAGCGGGTGCTTGCCCCAGCTCTTCATCCGGCCGATCTCCTCGCCGGCGAGGCTCTCGCAGAAGACGTTCTCCCCCATCAGGTCCTGTTCGGCGGCGTGCATGTAGGCCTCGGCCTCGACCTCGGGGCCGAGATCGCGCAGCACCTCCATCGTGCGCTGGTTGGTGATGTGGGCGCGGGGCGTGTTGGCGAGCCAGCGGTAGCGGTTCACGGCCATGTTCTCGATGCCATAGCTCGAGAGAAGTGCGGCGGTTGCCGATCCGGCCGGGCCCGTTCCGATGATCAGGACATCGGTCTCAATCTCGGCCATCTGGTGTCTCCTCTGCGTGCCGGCGGATCCGGCGTTCTGTCTGGTCGTCCGGTGTTGGGGGTGGCGGTCAGGCGGCGGGCGCTGCGCCGCTCCAGGCGCGCTCCAGCAGCGCGCGCAGGCCCTCGCGCGTGATCTCGCGGGGGTTCCAGTAGGGGTTGCGGATCGCGATCTCGGCGGCCGTGTCGAGATCGGCCTCCATGAGACCGAGGTCCTTCAGCGCCGTCGGCGCGCCCAGATCGCGGGCAAAGCTCCAGACCGCTGTGGCCGGGTCGTCGGCCCCGAAGAGCGCCCCGACCGGCGCCAGCAGATCGGGCACGGCGGCTGCGTTGTAGGCGATGGCGTGCGGAAGCACGATTGCATGCGTCTCGGCATGGGGCAGCTCGAAGCTGCCGCCGAGCGTGTGGCAGAGCTTGTGATGGAGCGCCATGCCGACCCGCCCGAGCACCGTCCCGCAGGCCCAGGCCCCGCGCTGCGTCGCCTCGCGCGCCACCAGATCCGATGGGTCGGCCATCACCGCAGGCAGCGACCCGCGAAATGCCTGAAGCCCGAGCATCGCGAGCTGGTCCGTCTCCTCGGTCCGGTCCTGCGCATAAAGCGCCTCGACCGCATGGGCCATGGCGTTGAGCGCGCTGGTGACCGTCATCGCGACCGGGAGCGTCGCCACCAGTTCGGGGTCGTAGAGCACCGTCCCCGGGAGGAGCTTTGCATCCTTCATCGTGGTCTTCACGCCGCCCTCGGTCTGGCCGAGGATCGGTGTGCACTCGCTGCCGGCATAGGTCGTGGGCAGCACGATCTGCTGGACCCCGGTGCGGAGCGCCAGCGCCTTGCCGAGCCCGACGGTCGACCCGCCCCCGGCCGCCAGCACGCTGTCGGCCCGCAGCTCCGCGAGCCGGGCCGCGGCCGCCTCCGACACCTCGACGGGCGTGTGCATCGCCGCCGTGGCGCAGAGGCCGACGGCCCGCTCACCGAGGCTCTCCGCGAGCTCCTGGCCGAGGTCGCGCTGATGCGGCGTCGTCAGAACCAGCACGCGCGACACGCCGGCCTGCTCGACATGCGCCGCGATGTCCCGCCGGATCCCTGCCCCGAAGGCGACGGTCTGGTCCTTGGCGAAGTGCGAAACCTCGAGCATGGCGCCCTCTCCATCTGGTCTGGCAGAGAGCTAACAGGCGCAGAGGGCACTATTGATCGAATGTGCCAGGCATTTCATAACGGGGTGTTATGAAGATCGAGCCCCATCACCTCGAGATGCTCTATGCGATCGTCGACCGCGGCGGCCTGACCGAGGGGGCGGAGTTCCTCGGCAAGTCCCAGCCCAGCCTCTCGCGTTCGCTTGCGATGCTGGAGGATCGCCTCGGCGTCCAGCTCTTCGAGCCCGGCAGGCGGCCCCTGCAGCCGACCGAGCTTTGCCTGTCCCTCGCGGCCGAGGGGCGCAAGATCTATCAGGCCGGGCGCGACAGCAGCGCGATCCTCGCGGAGTTCCGAAAGGGCAAGACCGGCGCCATGCGCGTCGGCGGCACCCCGGTGTTTCTCGACGGCGTGGTCTCCGGAATGATCGCGGCCTTTCAGGCCGAACACCGGGGCGTGCGCATCGACCAGACCTATGGCTACGCTGCGGAGCTCGTGCCGAAGCTGCAGGAAGGTCTGCTCGATCTCGCGATCCTCCCGATGCGCCAGGCCAACATCCCCGAGGGGCTCGAGTTTCACCAGAGCCTGCCCGGGCGGAACGTGATCGCGTGCCGCGTCGGCCATCCGCTCGCCCGTCGCGGGCCGGTGCGGCTGGCGGAGATCGGGAGCCACCCGTGGATCGCCCCGCCGATCGACAGCCCGCTCTATCACGACTTGCGCACGGTGCTCGACGGGATCGGCGCCCGGGACTTCAAGATCAGCTTCTCCGGCGGATCGCTGAGCGCGGTCATCAGCATCCTCGCGGGCTCCGACGCGCTGACGGTGCTGCCGTTCTCGGTGGTCTTCATGATGCGCAAACAGAAGCTGATCACAGCACTCTCGGTGCGGATCGGCGACCCGGACCGCCATCTCGGCATCCTGCGGCCAGCAAAGCCCCCGCCGCGCCCGGCCGTGAAGCGGTTCTACAGCTTCATCAGGAACGAGCTCGACAACCTGGCGGGCAGCATGCTCCGGGTCAGCCAGGACTCGGTCTGGCGCCTCTGAGCCGACGCCCGGCGACCGCGCGACGCCGAGCGCCTCACACTGCCGATTGAAGGGAGGTGGCGCGCCCCGGCCCCCCGACGCGCGCCACCCGTTGCTCAGGCGCCGGTCTTGGCCATCGCGTCGAGCTCCTCACGCAGCATCTGCTCGAAGAGGCTCATATTCGCCTGCAGCACCGCCTCGTAGACCGAGGTCGCCGCGCCCTTCGCCAGATCGTCCGCCGCCGCCTTGCCGACCGCCGCCGCGTCCTTCTGGCCCACCTTCTTGGGGTTTTGGGTGGCCCATTGCTTGACGAGCCCTTCGACCGTCTTGCTTGCACCGGTGATCTTCATCACGCCGCCGACACCGACGCGCGAGAAGAACTTCATGATGGTGGCGGACACGGCCCCTTCGATCGCCTTGGGCGCGTAGACGGTGCCGGCATTGCCGCCGAGCTTCGCGATGGCCGCCCCAACTTCCTTGTTGACCACGCGCCGCATGATCGGGCTCGCGATCAGCCGGCCGCTCTGCGCCGTGACCATGCCCCGGGCGACCAGGGCCTGGGCGAGGGGCTTGCCCGCCACCTGCATCACCTTGCCGACGATGGCCGCACCGGCGGCCCCGACGACGGCATTGGCGATGAAGCGATCACGGATCTCGGCGGCCGAGCGCTGCTTGACGCCGGCGAGCTCGCGGCCGATGGCGTCGGCCCCGTCATAGACGAGGTTCACGCCCCCGCTCGACGCCGCCCCGACGGCGATCGCAGCCGGCAGCGACACCGGCGCGGTGATCGTCACCGCCGCGACCGTGCCGCAGAAGGCGCCGGCATCCCTGATCCCGCTCAGCACGGTGACGCTGCTCTCGGCCGCGCCGATGAGGCTGCCGCACCAGGCATGGACTTCGTTATGATACTTCGTGATTGCCTTGTCGGCCGCCACGGAGAGCTTGCTGAAGTCGCGATACTTCCGCCCCTTGGTCGCCGACTCCAGCGCCTTGAAGGCGGCGGTCGCAACGCCGCGGCTGGATGTCGGCTCGCTCTTCGCGAAGAGCCCGACGACCGACGAGACGAACCAGTGCTCGTCGTTGATCTTCTTCTGCGCATCGTGACGGCCGGTTGCGCTCTCATACTTGATCTTGAGAGCCGAGTAGACCCGGTCCATGGTCCGATGGCCGCTCTCGACGAACGCCTTGTATTCCTGTTCGTTGAGCACCTTCTTGCCGGACGGCGTCTTTACGACATAGACCTTACCATTCGGGTCCGGGATCCAGACGATGGTGTCTTTCTTGAGCGGTTGCCGTTTCTTCAGCTTGTCCGCGATCTTGGCATTCTTCGGGTGCTTGATTACTGTATGGGGATCTTTGATCTTGTGCTTTTTGACGATGGTGTCCAGGGTGTCGCCATCTTTGGCTTTGTATTGGATATACATTCCGCAGCATCCTGTATTCTCTTATCTCTAAACATAAGCGGCGCAGTCTATTGACTGCATCGCCCGCTGGCTCAGCAGTCATTGATCGAAATCAATGCAACGCGATTCGCTGTTCGCGTCGGTTGTGTATGATGCGGACCGAGAAGAGCCCGATCAAGCAAAAAATCCGGCCACATGACGGCGACCACCATCCCGCTTTGGTCTGCATCTTGCGGCTGTCGAGAAGTCGCAAAACGACATGACGCTTGGGAGTTAAGATTGAACTTATTTTCAGTTTATCAATTTTTATGATACTGTAATTACCAGAGGAAATTGAGAAATATGTATCTGGTTTTCAGATAGACTCTTGGCGGTCGCCGACATCCTGCCGAAGTCTGTGCCGGCGCCAGTCGAAGACCGACCACGGGAGGCCGCGCTGTGGTCGGCAACGGTGGCTGAGCATGCGGGCGAAGCGTCGGGCCGCGACAGGCGCAATCGCTCACCCGGCAAAGCCGTTCGGCCCCCGACGCGCTGCAGCCGCGGCGACAGGCCATGCCCCGCACGGAGCCGCGCAGTCGGCCTCAGCCGGTCTTGGCGAGGCGGTCCGGGGTCTTGCCGCCCTTCTCCAGACCGACCTCCGCGAGAAAGCCGTGGAGCGGGTCTTCGGGCAGCGCTGCGGCGAGGATCTGGCGGATCGCGATGAGCTTCTCGAGGTCGATCCCGGTGTTCAGCCCCATCTCCTCCAGCATCCAGACCAGGTCCTCGGTGACGATGTTGCCCGACGCGCCGGGCGCAAACGGACACCCCCCGAGCCCGGCGAGCGAGCTGTCGAGCGTCGTCACCCCCTCTTCGAGCGCGGCGAGCGCATTGGCGAGGCCGAGGCCGCGCGTGTTGTGCAGATGCGCGCCCGCCAGCCGCTCCGCCCCGATCTCGGCGCGCACCGCGCGAAAGACGCGGCGCACGGTCGCCGGGTTGCCCATACCGGTGGTGTCGGCCAGGCCGACCTCGTCGGCACCCGCCCCGGCGGAGAGGGCGGCGAGGCGGACCACCGCATCCTCCGGCACCGCGCCCTCGATGGTACAGCCCCATACGGTCGAGAGACCGACCTCGATCACCGGACGCGCGCCTTCCGGCATGGCGTCGCGCAGCGCGCAGATCTGGCGCACCTGCTCGACGCTCTCTTCCGGGGTTCCGTTCACATTGGCGCGGTTGTGCGAGGCGCTGACGGAGATCGGCACGGTGATCTTCTGCGCTCCGGCCCCGATAGCCGCCTCGGCGCCGCGTCGATTGGGGGCGAGCACGCCAACGGTGAGGCCCGGGATCGTGCGCGCAAAGCGCGTAACCTCGGCCGCGTCGGCCATGGCAGGCACCACGGCAGGCGGGACGAACGAGCAGACCTCGATGTCGCGCAGGCCCGCCTCGGCAGCGGCGGCAATCCAGCGCTTCTTGTCCTCCGTCGCCATCAGGCCCTTGGCCATCTGCAGCCCGTCGCGCGGGCCGACCTCGCTGACCAGCACGTCGATCTCGGCAGTGATCGGGTCCATCGGTTCCTCCCCAGCGGTTTTGGGTTCTATCTCACAGAAAGACGTTCTAATCTAGTATCAGAGAACACGCGCAGCGCGCCCGGTCGGGGCGCGCAGAGAAAACAGGGGGGAAACAACACATGGCGGACGACCCAGTGGCTCCGGGGCCGGCCCGAGAGGGACCCGATGCGGAGATGACGGCGTCGACACCTCTCGCCGGGATCCGTGTGGTGGAGTTTAGCCACATGGTGATGGGACCGAGCTGCGGCATGATCCTGGCCGATCTCGGCGCGGACGTGATCAAGATCGAGCCGCCGGCAGGTGACAACACGCGCCGGCTCACCGGCTCGGGCGCCGGGTTCTTCCCCATGTACAACCGCAACAAGAGGTCCCTCGCGCTCGACATCAAGGACCCGCGCGGCCTCGCGCTCGCCCACCGGCTGATCGCCGAGGCCGATGTGCTGATCGAGAATTTCCGCCCCGGCGCTCTCGAAAAGCTCGGCCTCGGGCCAGAGACGCTCCGTGCGCAAAACCCGCGGCTCGTCTACTTCTCGGCCAAGGGGTTTCTGCCGGGCCCCTACGAGCACCGAACGGCGCTCGACGAGGTCGTCCAGATGATGGCCGGCCTCGCCTATATGACCGGCCCATCCGGCCGGCCGCTGCGGGCGGGCGCGTCGGTGAACGACGTGATGGGCGGCATGTTTGGCGTCATCGCCATCCTGTCCGCCCTGCGCGAGCGCGATGCGACGGGTGCGGGGCGGCATGTGACGAGTGCGCTGTTCGAGAACTGCGTCTTTCTCTGCGGCCAGCACATGCTGCAATACGCCGTGACAGGCAACGCGGCCCGACCCATGCCGGAGCGGCTGTCGGCCTGGGCGGTCTATGATGTCTTCGACTGCGCGGGCGGCGAGCAGGTCTTCATTGCGGTCGTGTCGGACACCCAGTGGCGGATCTTCTGCACGGAGTTCGGCCTCGAGGCCTGGCTCGAGGATCCGAGCCTCGCAACCAATCCGCAGCGCTGCCACGCGCGCGAGCGCTTCATGCCGGAGATCCGGGCGCTCGTGGGCGGCATGGCCCTCGACGATGTCATGGCGCGTTGCGAGCGGATCGGGCTGCCCTTCTCGCCGATCCGGCGCCCCGAGGATCTGTTCGAGGACCCGCATCTCGGCGCCTCCGGCGGGCTTCTGCCGATCACGGCGGGCTCAGAGCAGAGCGGCGCGCCCGCCCTTCCGCTCAGCTTCGACAATGCGCGCCCGGGGATCCGTCGCGACGTGCCGGGCTGTGGCGAGCACTCCCGCGCCATCGCTGCGGAGGCCGGGCTCGCCCCGGACGAGATCGATGCGCTGGAGCGCGACGGCGTCCTCACATGATCGGCGCGTCAGCGCTGTTGGGCGAGGGATCGAGCAGATGCGGGCCGAGCACCGCCGCCTCGCGCCCCGCCGCCTCGATAGCCCGGGCCCGGGCGCGCGCATCGAAGCGCGAGCGCAACCCCGAGACCACCAGGGCCCCCATGAAGCGGCCATCGCCGTCGAAGACTGGCACGGCGATGGAGGCCGTATCCGGGTCGCGCTCTCCGAGCGAGACGGCCGATCCCTCGCGCCGCGCCTTGTCGGCCAGCGCGTCCCGCTCTCCGGTGAACGCGCGGATCACGTGGCCTGCCGCCCCCTGAGAGAGCGGCAGATGCACGCCCTCGTCCAGATGGTGGCGGATGCTGAGCGGCCCGTTCTGGCGAAAGAGGCAGACGCGGCGGTCGCTGTCGCGGATGTAGAAGGAGGCGCTCTCGCGCGTCTCCTCTGAGAGCCGGCGCAAGACAGGGCGTATCAGCTCGGCGAAATCGAAGCGGCGCCGATAGAGCGAGCCGAGGCGCCAAAGCGTCGGCCCGAGCACGAAGCTGCCATCGGCGCGGCGGCTGAGATAGCCGAACTGCCCGAGCGAGCCGGCAAGGCGCAGGATGGTGCTCTTGTAGAGCCCGGTCCGCTCCGCGAGTTCGGCCAGCGTCAGCCTGTCTGCCAGCCCGTCGAAGCAGTCGAGGATCAGAAGCGCCCGATCGACCGCCGCCACCCTGTTTTCAGCCATGCCATCGTCTTTCCGGGCCGAGAAAGGGCTTTCCGACCCTCTTGGTTTCACCTATTATAACATAGCGTTCTGTCCAACAGAACGTCAATAGATCAAGGTCGGGCCAGCAAAGATCCGTGCCCGGCGACACACGAGACGGCCGTTCGGGGCCGCAACAGGGAGGAGAGGAAAGATGAAGCGGTTTCCGCCATATGCCGTCGCGCTCGCGAGCGCGCTCGCCGCGGGCACACTGCCTGCAGCTGCCGAAGAGGTGATCTTCAGCGCCGTCGGCCCGACGACGCAGGACTACCAGATGGCCGTCGCGTGGTCGAACCTGATGGCCGACGGCGACAGCGGCATCAGCATGACAGTGGTCGACAACGGCTCGGTGAAGGGTCTGCGCCAGGTCGCGGCCGGCCAGGCCGACATCGTCGCCATCGGCTCTCCCCACTACAAGGACGCCACGCAGAAAGGCGGCAAGTTCAAGGAGGACCCGGACCACCTGGTCGAGGCCTATCAGGACATGAGCGTCCTCTTCGCCATCACGACAAGTGCTGCGCAGTATGTGGCGAAGGTGGGCTCCGAGGTCGGTGACATCCCCGGCTTCAAGGGCAAGACGCTCGCCATCGGCCGCCCGGGCGGCAATGCCGGCCGCGTCAGCACCGCGCTCTTCAAGGCGCATGGTGTGGATCTCGAGGCGGGCGACGCCGACGGGCAGTATCTCAAGTATCAGCCGGCGCTCGAGCAAATGGCGAACGGATCGATGGATGCGACGCTGGTCTGGGGCGGCGTGCCGCATGCGGCCATCGAGAACGCCTCGCGCCAGATGGAGCTCGAGTTCGTGTCGCCCGATCCGGCGAAGCTCGACGAGTTTCGCCAGAACATCACCAATGGCGAGTACTACGTCTTCCAGAAAGTGCCCGGTTCGATCATCGCGGAAGCCTATGGCGGGCGCGTCACCGCTGATGAGTTCGAGTACTTCTGGACCTTTCCGTTCATGATGGTCGTCCGCGACGACATGCCGGAAGAGACCGCCTATAATCTCGTCAAGACTTTCTGGGACAACATCGCCAAAATCAACGGTCTGAGCCCCGCGCTCGCGCTGATCAGCACAGAAGGGGCGCTCGAAGCCCTGTCGGCTGAGGTGCACCCGGGCGCCGCGAAGTACTACCGCGAAGTCGGACTGATCGAGTAAGCGCTGGGCGCTTACTCAGTGTTCCATGGCGGACGTGTTTGATAGTTGGCGGCCTCGCGTCGGAGAAATCTGCTGCGCGGGTCTCGCTCTTTTCGTTGCCCTGACCACGGTCTTCGGCAAGTTTCCGGCCGAAGCACAGTATGCGACGGCGCTGACCCTGGGCCTGGTCGCGGTGTACTTGCTGAAGCCCATGAGATCTGCCTGGCTGCCGGCCGGCGGTGAGCGGATCGTCGCGCTCTTGCTCGTTGCAGCGGCGCTGGCCACCGGGGGCTATTACATCGCGAACTACCACCAGATCGCCGCGTTTCGCGAGGGCATCCCCAACGATTTCGATCTGCTCTGCTATGTGGTGGGCACGCTGCTCGTGATCGAAGGCGCGCGCCGCGTCGAGGGCTGGGTTCTCGTCGGCGTCGTGGCCGCGGCCTTCATCTATATGGCCTACGGGCACCTGATGCCCGGCGTTCTGAACCACCGGCCGATGCCGATGTCGAACGCGCTGGAGGTCGCCTACAGCTACAAGGGCATCTACGGCATCGCGCTCGGGGCGGTGGTCGATGTGGTGCTGGTGTTCGTGATCCTGGGCGCTGCGATCCGGGTCTCCGGGGCGGGGGATTTCTTCAACTTCGTGGCGGCGCGGGCCACGCGTGGCTTGCGCTCGGGCCCGGCCCAGGCGTCGATCATTGCGTCCACGCTCTTCGGCTCGATCAACGGCTCGCCGCCGGCAAACGTCGCCTCGACCGGGATCCTGACCATCCCGATGATGAAGCGCGCAGGCTATCGCGCAGGCTTCGCGGGCGGGATCGAGGCGACCGCCTCATGCGTGGGCCAGATCATGCCCCCGGTGATGGGCGTCGGTGCATTCATCATGTCCGAGATCACCGGCGTGCCTTACGCCCAGATCATGTTGATCGCGATCGTCCCGGCCTTCCTCTTCATCTTTTCGCTCTCGATCGCGGCGTTGTTCGAGGCCCAGCGGCTCGGCATTTCGGGCGAGGATGATGCGCCCGCCGAAGTCTGGACGCCGCTGCGGCGCGCCCAAGGTCTGGTGCTGCTGGCGGCCTTCGGGACACTGCTCACGCTGCTGTTCTCCGGGTTCTCGCCGACCTATTCCGGCCTCTCGGCGGCAGCGGCCACTCTGGTGCTCGCCACCATCATCCCCGCAACACGGTTCGGCATTGCGGGAGCGAGGTCCTTCGCCGTCGATGCCGGGCGCGACGGACTCGCGGTGATGATCGCCTGTGCCGCCATCGGGGTGGTGATCGGCGCGGTGACCTCGACCGGGCTCGGGGTGAAGCTCAACCAGATGATCGTCTCGGTGGGTGAGGGCGACCTCCTGGCAGCCCTGGTGATGGCGGCGATCTGCTCCATCGTCCTCGGCATGGGGCTGCCGACGGCGGCCTCCTATCTGATGGTGGTCTTCGTCGCCGGTCCCTCGCTGATCGAGCTCGGCGTGCCGCTCCTGCAAACCCATTTCTTCGTGTTCTACTATGCCGTGCTGTCGGCCATCACGCCGCCTGTCGCGCTCGCGGTGTTCGCGGCGGCGGCGATCGCGAAGGAAAAGCCGCTGGTGATCGCGGGCGATGCGCTCAGGCTCTGCGGGGTCGGCTTCGCGCTGCCGGTGATCTGGATCTATCACCCGGAGATCTTCCTCGACCGCGTCACGGCCGAGCAGTTGCCCACGACGCTCCTGACCTTCACCGCCTTGCTGCTCGCGGTGAGCGCATTCAACGCGGCGCATGTGGGCTTCTTCATGTGCAAGCTGGACCCTGTCCGCAGGCTGGCGCTGGGAGGGGCGGCGCTCATGGCGGTCTGGCCGGAGTGGTGGGTGCAGGTGGCCGGGGCGGCTGCGATCCTCGCGCTCGGGGCCGAACGGTGGCTCAGCGAGCGCCGCGCCGGCGCCGCGGTCTGAGGGCGGGCGATGCAGGAGATCAAGGCCGAACGGTTCGCGGTGCTGCCGGAGGACCTGCGCATCACCGACCGAAAGCCCGCCTGGGGGGCCGCGAACAAGCCGGGCCAATCGGTGCCGTCCTTCCTCGAGGGCCCCTGCTTCGGGCCGGACGGCGCGCTCTGGTGCGTCGACATCCCTTGGGGCCGGATCTTCTCGGTCGACGCCTCCGGCACCTGGCGGCTTCGCGCCGGGTATGACGGCTGGCCGAATGGCATGCGCCGGGAGCCCGGCGGCGGGATGCTGATCGCGGACTATCGCAATGGGGTGATGGCGCTCGACCCCGAGAGCGGGCGGGTCGTCTCGCGCCTCGCCACCCATCGCAGCGAGGGCTTCAAAGGGCTGAACGACCTCTTCATCGCGCGCGACGGCACGCTCTACGTCACCGATCAGGGTCAGACCGGGCTGCACGACCCCACCGGCAGGGTCTGGCGCCTGAGCGCCGATGGCCGCCTCGAGGCGCTGATCCGCAACGCGCCGAGCCCCAACGGCCTGGTGACCGACCTCAGCGAGGGCGCGCTTTACGTTGCGATGACGCGTTCGGCCGAGATCTGGCGCGTGCCGCTCTTCGCCGACGGCACCTCCAAGGTGGGCCTGTTCGCGCGCGTGCCGGCCGGGCGCAGCGGTCCCGACGGGCTGGCGCTCGACGAGGCGGGAACGCTCTACGTGGCCCATGCGAGCCACGGCATGGTCTATGCCTATGACGAGGACGGCCACCCGACGCTCACGGTCGACTGCCGCGCCTTTGGCAAGACCGTCACGAACCTGGCCTTCGGTGGCCCGGAGCGTCGGCAGCTTTACGTCACGGTCTCCGACACCGGGACCATCGCCGTCGCCGAGATGCCGATCCCCGGGCGTGCCCCGGCCGCCTGAGCCGCCCCGGCGCTAAGCAATCGAGACCTCACGGACCGGCTCCAGCTATGACCGCGTCGGCTGCGCCTTGCGATAGGCGGACGGCGATTGTCCGGTCCAGCGCTGGAAGGCCCGCCTGAAGGCCCGCTCGTCGGAGAAGCCGAGAAGGGCGGCGACGGCCGAGATCGATGCGGACGACTGATCGAGCAGCGCCACGGCATGCGACAAGCGGGCATCCTCGATCATCTTCCCCAGGGTCGTGCCCTCCGCCGCGACGATGCGCTGGGCGCGTCTGAGGCTCATCTGCGCGAGCCCCGCGACCACCGCCGCGCGGTAGTCGCCGACCGTCGCCGCCTCCTCGATCGCCTGGCGCAGGCGTGCGAGATCCGGCGGCGTGTCGGACGGCTCGATCCGGCAAAGCGCCAGCGCGAAATGACGGGTGACGAAGTCGAAGAGCGTCGGGTCGGCTGTGCTCACCGGCTGCCTGAGCGCTGACTTTGCGTAGACGAGGGCCCTGCGCCCGGTGTCGAAGCGAACGTCGCAGCCGAAGAAGTCGCGATACGCAGTCTCGGGACCGAGCGGGCCATAGGCGAACTCCACACGGAGGGGCGGGCGCTCGAGGCCGAGGATCTCTCGCAGGAGGCGGGCCGTCAGAGCCATCCCGACCTCCGATACCCGGCCACGGTCGATCGCGTCGTTCGGATGATGCCCGGTGATCGTCGTCTCGTCTTCGGTCTCGCTCAGCGCGAGCTCCAGGCGATCGGCCAGCAGGCCGCGATGGTGCACGAAGAAGGCGAGCGCGTCTTGCATGGTTGCCGCGTATTGCGCCGCGTGGGCGATACCGCTCAGCGCCGACATCGGCGCGGCCCGGGCCGCTTCCAGCGTGGGGGCCGCATGTGGCGGGGTGACCTCGGCCAGCGCGTTCCAGATCCGGTGCGGGATGTCATCGGGCAGCCGGGCTTCGGGGTTGCCGAGCGTTCGGCCGTCCAGCCCGGTGATCGCCTCGATCTGCGCCATCGTCAGGCCGTTGGAGAGCGCGAAGGAGGTCGTGGTCGCCACGATGTTCACATGCACGCGGCCACGGCGCTGTTTGGCAGGAATGGTCCGGTTTTTCGCCACTTCGGTCCTGTTTTGCCCCATTGCACCTCGCTACGCTTTTCAGGAAGCGCAGCCCGGATGCCCGTCAACGGCGTCACAATCGCAGAGCACGAAGGAAATGACAGGCTGGAAGTCGTCTGCTGTCGTGGGAGTGATCGGGGTTCTTCTGTCCGGGTGCTGGGTGGAGCAGGACGAGACGGCCGTCGCGCCGCCGGTCCGGGGCCTGATCACGACCCTGGTCGAGGAGATCCAGGAGACGACGGTGCGCCGCTATCCGGGCGTGCTCGAACCGGGCGAGGTCAACGTGCTGTCCTTCGAGGTCGGCGGGCGGCTCGGGCGGCTCGCGCTCGATGTCGGCCAGCGGGTGGCGCAGGACGAGCTCCTCGCGACCCTCGATGCCGAGCAGTTCGAGACGCAGATCGACAACCGGCAGGCCGCGGTGGAGGAGGCCGAAGCGACGCTTGCCCAGGCCGAGGCCGATCTCGCGCGGTCGCAGCAACTCCTCGACCGTGGCGTCGGCACCGTGGTCACGCGCGACGAGGATCGGACCGCCGTGATGCAAAGCCGGGCGCAACTGACCCAGGCCGAGAAGGACCTGGCCTCCGCGCGTCAGGATTTCGCCGACAGCAAGCTCTACGCGCCCTTCGACGGCATCATCGACGCGGTTGAGGCCGACAGCTTCGCCACGGTCTCGGCCGGCGAGACCATCGTCACTCTCTACGAGCAGACGGGCTACGAGGTCTCCTTCTCCGTCAGCTTCGACGTCGTCTCGCGCCTCGTGGTCGGCACGCGCGGAACCGTGCGCCTCGCGGACAACCCGGAGATCGTGCTCAAGGCCGTGGTCAGCGAGCTCGGCGAGCGGGCCGACACAGTGTCGTCCTTCCCGGTCATCGTGCGGCTCGACGAGACCAATTCGCTCATCAAGGCGGGCATGGCCGTCGAGGTCGCCTTCGAGTTCACCCTGCCCGCCGACCGGGGACACCTCATCCCGATCTCGGCCGCCATCCCGGATCTCGAGGTTCCGGAGGGCACCACGCCGGGTTCGGTCGTCGAGTTCGAGGTCTTCGTCTTCGATCCGGCGACGCAGACCGTGCGCCGACGCTGCGTCACCACAGCCGGGATCCGCGAGAACCAGTTCCTGATCATCGACGGCCTTGTTCCCGGGGAGCGGGTGGCCACCAAGGGCGTCACCTTTCTGCGCGAGGGGATGGAGGTCCGCCTCCTGCCCGATCCGCCGGGCGACTGAGCGATGGATTTCCTGACCCGTTTCGGGCTCGACAAGACCCGCTTCACGGCCCTGATGATGCTCGTGATCCTCGCCATGGGGGTCGCCTCCTATCTCGGCATCCCCAAGCGTGAAAACCCCGAGATCACGATCCGAACGGCCGTGGTTCTGGTGCAATTCGACGGGATGTCGCCGACCCGCGTCGAGGATCTGATCGCCGTCCCGGTCGAGCGCAAGATCCGCGAGATCGCCGAGGTCGAGGACATCGAGACGATCGTCACCTCCGGCCAGGCGCTGATCTACGTCCATCTCTACGACCGGGTCGCGGGCGCCGATATCGAGGCGGCGTGGGAAGACCTGCGCAACAAGATGAACGACGTCGGCCCCGAGTTGCCGGAGGGCACCTCGACCCCGCTGGTCAACACCGACTATGGCGACGTCGCCATCGCGACGGTCGCGATCACCGGCGACGGCTTTTCGCTCGCCGAGATCGAGGACGTGGCCGAGGACCTGCGCACCGCGCTGTTCCGCGTGGACGGCATCACCAAGGTCAGCTTCTACGGCGAGCAGGACGAGCGCGTCTGGCTCGAGGTCGACATTCGCAAGCTCGCGGCGGTTGGGGTCCAACTCCAGCAACTCCTCGACGACCTTCAGGCGCAGAACGTGATCCTGCCCGCGGGTGAGATCGATGCCGGTGGCACCAAGATCGTGCTCGAGGCTAACGGAGACTTGCGCAGCATCGACGAGATCAAGGGCGTGCTGACCCAGGTCAGCGGGCTTGCAGGCTATGTGCGGCTCTCGGACCTGATCGATGTCCGCCGCGGATATGTCGACCCCAAGGAAACGCCGGTGTTCTTCGAGGGCCGGCCGGCCGTGGTCGCGGCCATCGAGATGTCGCCCGAGACCGACATCCAGGACCTTGGCACCAGACTCGAGCGGGCCCTCACCGCGTTCGAGAACCGCCAGCCGATCGGCATCGCGCTCAACATCTCCACCTTCCAGGAAACGCAGGTCACCAATTCGGTGAGCGGCGCGCTGGAGAACGTCGGTCAGACCTTCGCGATCGTCTTTCTCGTGATGCTGCTCTTTCTCGGCTTCCGCTCGGCACTCGTGATTGCGTGCATCGTGCCGTTCACGATCTGCTTCGCCCTGGTCGCCATGGGGCTGATCGGCGTTGATGTCGAACAGGTCTCGATCGCCGCGGTGATCATCTCGCTCGGCCTCCTGGTCGACAACGGCCTCGTCGTGGTGGAGGACATCGGCAAGCGCATCGATGCCGGGATGGACCCGCCGGAGGCCGCGATGTCGGCCGGCTCGCAGTTTCTCGTCCCGCTCGGCGTCGCCTCGATCACCACGATCTCCGCCTTCATCCCGATGCTGCTCATCGATGGCGTCGAGGGCGAGTTCTCGTTCTCACTGGGGGCGGTGGTTGGCTCGATGCTGCTCGGGTCGTGGCTTACCGCGCTCTACATTCTGCCGCTTCTCTCGTCGCTGCTTCTCAAGCCGAGCCGCGGCGGCACCGGTCCCGGCGTGCTGGTGCGCGGCTATGGGTGGCTCATGCGCCGCCTGCTGCCTTTCGGCCTGCCGCTCACGGCGATCGCCTTTGCCGCCGTGGCCTCGAGTGCCAGCCAGTTCTCGCTGCTGAAGTCCGAGATGTTCCCGTTCAGCGAGCGCGCGGATTTTCTCATCTACATGGATCTGCCAAAGGACGCCGCGATCTCCGAGACGGAGCGCATGGCCCTCAGGGTTCAGGACTGGCTGTCCGACCGGGCCCACAACCCCGAGGTGCTCAACAGCACCGCGTATGTCGGCGATGGTGGGCCCCGCTTCAATCTCGGGCTCAACCCGGCCGATCCCGATCCGGCGAGCGCGTTCATCCAGGTCAACGTCTCAAGCCTCGCGGCAGCCGAGGAGATGGTGCCCCGCGCCCGCCGGGTGTTCGTCGAGCGCTTCCCGGAGGCGCGGTTTCGGGTCACCCGCCTGCCCCAGGGCGGATCGGAATCCGGCATCGTCGACGTGGAGATCTCGGGCCCCGACGCCGAGACGCTCGTGGCCGCCGCCCGCAAGGTCGAGGCGGCCTTTGACGCGCTTCCCGACGTCGTGAAGAACGAGAGCAACTGGGGCAACAAGGTCATCAAGGTGGTGGTCGACATCGCCCAGGATAAGGCGCGGGAGTTCGGGGTCACGTCGCGCGACATCTCCGAGGTGATGGACGCCTACTTCTCAGGCACCCAGTATTCGACGTTCCGCGAGGGCGACGAGCAGATCCCGATCGTGCTTCGCGCGGTCGAGCGCAGCCGCGACAGCATCGAGGACCTCGCCAACCTCTCCGTCGCGACCGAGGGACAGCTGATCGCCGTGGACCAGGTCGCGAGCTTCCGCCCGACGCTCGAATTCTCGGAAATCCGCCGCGAGAACCAGGCCCGCCAGATCATCGTGTCAGGCAAGAGCGACGCCCTGTCGGCCCAGCAGACTCTGGCGCGGATCCAGCCCACCCTCGACGCGCTCGATCTCGGGTCGGACTATCGCATCCACATCGGGGGCGAGCTGGAAGACAGCGCGGACGTGAACGGGCAGATGGGCGCGAACCTTCCCTTCGCGCTCGGGGTGATGCTCGCCGCGCTGGTCTTCCAGTTCAACTCGGTGCGGCGTTCGCTTGCGACCTTCCTCACGATCCCGCTCATCGTGATCGGCGCCCCCTACACGATGATCGCGGCGGGACAGCCGATGTCGTTCTTCGCGATGCTGGGGCTCATGTCGCTCATGGGCATCATCATCAACAACGCAATCGTGCTGATCAATCAGATCGACATCGAATGGGAGCACGCCGAGCTCTCCGACGCCATCATTCGCGCCGCCCAGGCCCGGGCGACGCCGATCATGCTCACCTCGCTCACCACGATCTTCGGCCTGCTGCCGATGGCGATCTCCGGCGGCACACTGTTTCAGCCGATGGCAACCGTGATGATCGGCGGGCTGGCGATCGCGTCGCCGCTCACGCTGCTGGTCGTGCCGCCGCTCACCTATGTGCTGCTGCGCCCGCGCGGCCGGGCGCCGGTCGCGTGACCGCAGCAGGGCGTGCTCCTCGCCCTCGCCGCGGCCGTTCCTCGAGGCTGCCGGCTCTTCGGAGGCCGTTCGCCGTCAGCAGGCCGAGGCGACGGAGCTGTCAGGTCTTCGGCGCGAGACCCGTCGACTGACGGACAGGTTGGAGGTGATGCGGACAGCCGCGGCCTTTTTCGCCCAGTGGGCGGCGAAAACTTGAAGGCGAAACTCCACGCTCCGCGCGCGCCGCCGCGCGACGACGTCGCAATCTTCCACAACCGACAGCGCCGCCACTCCCGCATCGGCTCTCGGACGCCAGAGCAGGCCAGGATCGACATGACCCACGCCAAAGCCGCATCGTCAAGAAGCACCCAGTCCGGTCCCACGCGGAAAGGTCAATGCTGCCATGCCCTTTCGACAACAAGGCTGGCGACCGGCGGTTGTCTCAGCGACCCCGAGCCGCTCTCTCGATGCTGGCTCAAGAGCCTGCCGCGCCTGTCCGACGTCCGTTCGCGAAGACGAGCAGGAGCACGGCCAGGACGAGAAACGTGACCGCGATGGGGGACTTCAGAAGGAAGTACGGATCGCCGCCGGACGCCGAGAAGCCGCCCCGGACCAGTTCCTCCAGCTGCGGCGACAACAGGAAGCCGATCACGAAGGGCAGGATCGAGATCTCTAGGCGACGGAGCACATAGCCGATCACGCCGAAAATCAGGACCACCCAGATCGCGATGAACCCGCCGTCCTGAGCGTAGACCGCCGTCAGGCAGATCAGCAATACGATCGGGAGCATGATGCTCTTGGGCACGCGGGCGAGGATGCCGAGCGAGCGGAGGAACACACCGCCGACGGTCCAGTTGAAGACATTCGCCAGCACCATCAGCGTGAACATGGCGAAGGCCAGGACAAGGTCGTTGTTCACGATCGTCCCGAACCCCTCGATCTCGCGGATCTCGGTGAAGCGGAAGACATGGGGGCCGAAGGTGAAATCGCCGACGGATTCGACCGCGAGAATGATGAAGATGGCCGCGAAGTTGCCGGGGATGCCGAGACTGATTACCGGGATCAGGTTCGCCCCGGAGACCGCCGAGTTGGCGGCCTCGGTGGCGGCGACCCCCTCCGGCTCGCCGGTGCCGAAGGTCTCGGGCGTCTTTGACGCGCGTCTGGCCACGTCGTAGCCGAGCGTCGCCGCGAGCGTGGTGCCGATGCCCGGCAGGGCGCCGATGGCCGAGCCGATGGCGGCGGAGGTCAGGATACGCGGCAGCAGCCGTCGCCGCTCGCGCCAGGGGAAGCTGTTGTCGCCGTCCATGGGCGGGCGCGCGCCCGGGGTCTGCGCGAGGCGCTTTCGGGCGGCGTCTTCGATGCCCATGAACACCTCGCCCATGATCAGGATGCCGAGGATCGACGAGGTGAGCGGCAGGCCGCCGCCGAGCTCGGGCAGGCCGAAGGTCATGCGCGGTCCGGCCCCGCTCAGCGTGGAGCCGATGAGCGCGACAAGCATGCCGAGAACGCCGATCGCCATCCCCTTCAGCGGCTCCCGGCCCGCGACAGCGGCCATGAACGACAGCGACAGGATGATGAGGGCTGCCTTCTCCGGTAGGTTCAGAACGCGCTCGATCATGATGGCCAGCACCGGCGCGGTCACGAAGAGAGCGATGTCGCTCAGCGTGTCGCCACAGACGGAGCTGAAATGGGCGATCTTGAGCGCTTTCGGGCCCTGGCCCTTCATCGCCATCGGGTGGCCGTCGAGCGTGGTGAGATACGCGTCTGGCGTGCCGGGCGTGTTGAAGAGAATGGCCGGCACGGCACCGCCCACGGTCGCACCCTTCATCACGCCGATCAGAAAGCCGAGGATCGGCAGCAGCGCGTCGTCGCTCACGCCGAAGGCCCAGATCAGCACCGGCAGCGAGAGCGCCATGGCGAAAGGCCCGTTCAGACCCGGTGTCGCCCCCACCGCGATGCCGGTCATCAGCCCCGCGAAGACCATCGCGATCGGGAGCCAGTCGAGCTGCCCGTCGGCGGTATAGAAGACCTCGATCACGCCAAGCGCGATGTAGTCCAGGACCAGATCCATCGGTCACCGCCTCCCGGCAGAGGGCCACGCGCACGGCCTGGCACCGCGCGGCAGGGTCAGAACTCTGCATTCGGCGGCAGCAGCACGTTCTTCAGGAGAATGTCGAAGATCAGGATCGACGCCAGCACCACAAGAGCAACCGACAGGATACTTGCGCCGCGCAAGCGACCTTCCGTCCGCCAGATCAGAGCCAGCGTCATCCCCAGCCCACCGACGACGAAACCCAGATACTTGTAGGGCGCGGTATCGGTGTAGAGGCGGTAGCCGCCCTCGAGCACGCCAAGCGCGTTCAACGCCGTCACCACGATCGGCCCGAGCCAGTACATCACCGTGAGCCCGGTGAAGACGATGCCCAGGAGTTCAACCATGAAGCGCAGGTTGGCGCCGGTCAGCCGCCGCGCGGGGCGGTCGGCAGGCTGGCGGCGCGCCAGGGCAACCACGATCTGAACTGCGCCGAGCGCCGCCAGAACGACGCCGAGCAGCACTGGGAAGAACGAGTCTCCCGGCTCGACCCGGCCGATGGCGTTGGTGAAGATGAACCCGGTCTGGATGTCGTTGGGGAACCAGACGAACAGCGCCAGCAGGGCGCCCACGAGCATGACGGCGCCGAACCCGATGTCCCATCGGGTCGACGCCGCCGGTCCTTCTGCGGTTTCGTCGCGGGCGTCCACGACGATGACTACTGCAGCAGCTTCATCATCTCGGCATTGGCCTCGAGATTGGCGCGAAGCTGCGCCTCGAGCTCGTCACCGGCGGTGAAGAGCGGCCCCGGCGGGTACTGCTTGCTGATGAACGCGGCCGTCTTCGACTCCGGGTTGCTGAGGATCTCGTGGACGGCCGCCGTGATCGCTTCGGCCGCCTCAGGGTCCATGTCCTTCGGGCCGACCATCACGAACTGGAAGCCCAGGCCCTGGTCCATCACGCCTCGCTCGATCAGCGTCGGCACCTCCGGCGCCTGCACGAGCCGGGAGGGCTCGGCCGCGGCGAGGATGACCAGCTCGCCTGCCGCCACGAGCGGGCGCTGCACGCCGCCGCCCCAGCCCACATTGGCATCGTTCGCGACCAGCGCGTTGATCGCCGAGCGCCCGCCCTTGCCCCGCAGATGGTTCACCTCGATGTCGAAATGCCGGGCGACCACTTCGGCGCCGGCCTCGACCTGGTTGCCCCAGTTTGCCCAGACGATCTCGGTGCCCGACTTCGCGGCCGCTACCATGTCGTCAAGCGTGGTCCAGCCGCTGTCCGCCCGCGCCAGGATCGCCATCTGGGACCCGGCGGTCATGGTCAGCAGCGTGAAGTCGTCGATCTGGATGTTGTCGTTGGTGGGGAAGTCGAAGGTCGTGTTGATCGCGAGACCCACCGTCAGGCCGTCGGTCGGTGCGTCCTTCAGCTGCGCCGCCATCACGCGGCCACCGCCGCCCGCCTTGTTCTCCGGAATGATGCGCCAGCCCTTCAGCGCCTCGAGTTCCTCGGCGAGGGCGCGTGCCTGGGTGTCGGTGCCGCCACCGGCGCCAAACCCGATCCAGAACTGGATCGGCCCCGCCGGCTCCCACTCCGCCTGTGCGGGCCCTGCGATCAGGCCCAGAGCCAGCATGCTCGAAAACAGCAGTCTCATCAGTCACGCTCCCTTTGGTTTGGTTGTCGTCATGTTCGCTGCCCGGCGCCGGGGGTCGGCGTTGTGGGCATGCGCGCCAAGTGTCTCGTCGATCTCGATGGGTCGGTGGCCGTTGGGAAGATGATAGCGCTGGAACACCATGGGCTCATCGCAGATCGTGCTGTCCCTGATGTCCCAGACGGTACCAAGCGCGCCGGCCGGCAAGTCCAGGCGCGCGGACACGTCATCGGGAAACGCACGACAGGACACGGCGTGGCGCATCCGCAGCGAGGGCAGGTTGAAGCGATCGATCAGCATCCGGTGGATGGAGGCCCCATGCAGCTGGTCGACGTCGGTCTCCAGGAACACGCGCCCGTAGTTCGGATGCAGGTAGACGCAGGACTGCGCCGGCGGCTCGCCCTCGAACCAGACGAGCCGGTCCAGGCGAACGAGGCTCTCGGCGCCTAGGAAGTCCCGCCATGGGCCGTCCTCGGCGTCGAGGCAGGCGCGGTAGGTGCGCACGAAGGGCAGCTGGGTCTCGCCGGTCCGCGGATCGCGGAAGCGATAGACGAACACCTCGCTGACCTGCGCGCGCCGGTCGGCGATGAAGGTGCCGTTCTTGCGGTAACGCACGATAACGCCAGATGCGGCGAGATCCTCCAGCGCCTTGCGGACCGTGCCGACACTCAGGGTCAACCGATGCGCAAGCGCGGTCTCGGCGGGAACGCGCTGGCCCGGCTGGAAGAGCCCGGCGCGGATGCACTCGGAGAAGGCGAGGACGATCCGACGATACTTCGGGCCATGCCCGTCGCGGGACACCCTCTCTATCGAGCCGAGGAGGGCATCGAGAGCGATGCCGTTTTCGGCAGTGATCGGCGCGCTGACACCCACAGTGCTGACCCTTGAGGAGACTGCTTAATACTCTATAGAATATCAATCGTGTTATCGGTCAAGCGCCGAGCGCAAGGACGGGGAGCCCATGCGGATCACGCTGCTTGGCACGGGAACACCAGCGCCGTCGCTGACGCGCCAGAGCTCGGGCTACCTCCTGGAGGTCGGCGACGATCTCATCGTCATCGATCACGGTCCCGGCGCCGCGCACCGGTTACTGGAAGCGGGAAAGACGCCGAGGGACGTCACCCATCTCTTCCTCAGCCACCTGCACTACGACCACATCGCCGACTATCCACGGCTGGTGCTGCAGCGTTGGGACAGCGGCGCAGGCACGGTCGGGCCCTTGCCGATCTACGGTCCCGCCCCGCTGGCGACCGTGCATGAGCGGTTGTTCGGCGCCCACGGTGCCTTCGAGCCGGATATCCGGTCGCGCGTCTCCCACCAGGCGAGCCTCGACGTCTTCGCGGCGCGCGGGGGCAGCGGGGAGCGTGCGCGACCGGCCTGCATCCTGCGCGAAGTTGCCGTGGGTGACGTCGTAGAGGGGCTTGACTGGCGCCTGACGGTCGGCCGGGCGCAGCACTTCGAGCCCTACCTGACCTGCCTCGCCTTTCGCTTCGAGACGGCCGAGGGCTCGATCGTCTACTCGGGCGACAATGGCGGGGTCACCGACGACATGATCTGCCTCGCCGGGGGCTGCGACATCCTCATCCACATGTGTCACTTCGCGACCGGCGACGAGCCGAGCGAGGCGTTCCGCAGGGCCGCGGGCAGCCACCTGGATGTGGCGGAGACGGCGTCTCGGGCTGGCGCAAGGACGCTCGTGCTGACCCATCTTACACCGCTGATGGACAGGCCCGGGCTCCTCGAGCGTCTCGTCGGCGAGATGGCGGAGATCTATCGCGGTGAGATCATCATCGGCCGCGATCTGCTGACGCTCTCTGCGAACACACCTCGCGTCGCGGGGATCGATTGAGCGGCGCGCTCTACTCTGGACGGGACGTGGCAGGATGACGCGTGAGACGGATCTCGAGGCGTTACGGATCGTTGCGGCGCAGGTGGCGACAGGCGACGGCGCGGTAGGCGTGCTGGAGGCCTGCCGCCTGGCTGATGCGACGGCGCAGTCGATGATCGGCCACCAACTCTTCACCGTGATGCGCTTGCATCGGGATACCGTGGAGGTGGAGCGTCTCTACTCGAGCCGCCCCGACACCTACCCGCCGGGCGGGCGCAAGGCGAAGCGTGACACGCCCTGGGGGGCACATGTGCTGACGGCCGGCAGATCCTATCTCGGCCGAGGCGCCGACGACATTCGCTGGGCGTTCGACGACCACGCCGTGATCCTGCGTCTCGGGCTGGAGACGGTGATCAACGTGCCCTTGCGCAGGAACGGCGTCGTGATCGGGACCATGAACCTGCTCGACGGTCCGGGTGCTCTCGATCAGGCCGACGTGGCGACCGCGGAGGCGATCGCCGACCTGCTTGCAGGCGCGCTCTGAGCGCTCAGCGCCCGACGGCGTAGGCCTGCATGTATCGGGGCGTTGCCGCGGCACGCACCATGCCCTCCGAGACGCCGGCGGCACAGACCCGGCCAAGGGCCCATCCGGGCTGTTCCACGAGCACATGGCCGCGCGCCGCTAGGGCCTGCCTGGTCGCGTCGGGAAAGCGATCCTCGATATGCAGGACGCCGGGCTCGAAACCCCGGGGGTAGAAGGACGAGATGTAGTGCGCCGTGTGGAACTGCGGCGCATCGATCGCCGCCTGCAAGGTCAGGCGCTGCTGGAAGATCCGGAGAAAGGTCGACAGCGACCACTGCTCCTGCTGGTCGCCGCCGGGCGTGCCGATCCCGAGACAGGGCTGCCCGTCGCGCGTGACGAGCGTCGGCGTGAGGGTCGTGCGCGGGCGGCGTCCCGGCCCGAGCGCGCCGGGCAGCCCGGGATCGAGCCAGAACATCTGGCCCCGGGTCGTGACGCTGAAGCCGAGTCCCGCCACCGCCGGCGAGCTCTGCAGCCAACCGCCGCTGGGCGTTGCCGACACCAGGTTGCCCCAACGATCCACCACGTCGAGATGCACCGTATCCCCCTCGACCTCCGGCAGATCGGCGAAGGTCGGCTCGCCAAGGCCGATCCCCGTCGAGGGCACCGGGTCCCCGACCTGCCCCAGCAGGCGGTCGCGCCGTTCGGCCCAGTCGGGCGTCGCCGCGCCCGGCCGGAACTCATGATCGGCGTCGTCACCGATCACCGCGCGCCGTTCGGCCGCGTAGTCGACCGACAGCAGGCGTTCGAGCGGCACGTCCACATGGGCCGGATCGCCGAGGAAGGCATCGCGGTCGGCGAGTGCCAGCTTCATCGTCTCAACGACCTGATGCACGAAGGCGGGACCGCCGCGTGCCATGTCCTCGAGATCGACGCCCTCGAGCATCCGGAGGCACTGGAGGAACGCCGGCCCCTGGCTCCACGGCCCGGCCTTGTGCACCACCACGTCGCCGAAGGGGACCGAGATCGTGTCCTCGTAGCACGCGCGCCACCCTGCCATGTCGTCGGCCGTGAGCAGCCCCGCGCGCCGCTCGCCCAGGCCGTCCGCGACCGGCAGGCGCATGGACCGATCGATCGCCTCGGCGACGAAGCCGCGATAGAAGGCGTCGCGCGCCGCTTCGATCTGCATGTCGCGGTCCGTGCTCGCGGCCTCCGCCTCGGCCAGGATGCGCTGATAGGCCTCCGCGATCGCGGGCGTGGCAAAGCGCGTACCGTGGACCGGGGCGACGCCGCCAGGGAGCCAGACAGCGGCTGAGCTCGGCCATTCCCGCGCCAGGAACCCGGCGCCGGCATGGATGGACGCGGCGGCGCGATAGGCGAGCGGAAAGCCGTTCTGCGCATAGTCGATCGCGGCATGCAGGACGTCGCGAAGCCGCATCGTGCCGTGGTCGCGCAGCAGCAGCATCCAGGCGTCAAACGCGCCCGGCACGACGGCGGGAACCGGACCTGTTCCCGGCATGCGGGTGATCCCGTCGGCGATCAGGCGATCGATGGTGGCCGCCTGCGGCGCCACGCCCTGTCCACAGAGGACACGCGGTCGCTCGGCGCCGGCGGCGTGGAACAGGATGGGCACCTCGCCGCCGGGGCCGTTCAGATGCGGCTCGACGATCTGCAGGACGAAGCCGGTCGCCACGGCGGCATCGAAAGCGTTCCCACCCCGCTCGAGAATGCCGAAACCGACGGCGCTCCCCAGCCAATGCGTGCTGGAGACGGCCCCGAACGTCCCCTTGACTTCCGGTCGTGTCGTGAAGGTCTGGCTCACGCCTCTTGCTCCTGGCCGACGGTCAACTCGAGCGCTTATGGCATGTCCCACGGCCCCTTGGCGAAGAACGGCTGCGACCGGAAGCGCCCCGTGCAAGCCACGCGGCGCTCCTCCGGGCCCAGCACCTGCAAGAGATCGGCTGCCTCTCCCCTCGAGGCCGACGCGCAAGGCTGCTGCGGGAAAGCGTGCGGCATCGCAGCACAACGTCACCGGTCGCCACCTCTCGATCGGTCACCGCAAGTGTTGGTCGTGCACCCGCATTGGTCAGCAAGATCCGCGCCTCAGGCACTCAGACCGAGGAGCGCCACAGGCGTGCAGCGAGTGTCTGCTTCCGGGGATTGCCACGTCGCATCGACCACCGGGGCGGACGGCAGCTTCGG